>NZ_JAWDIV010000002.1:0-421436 GCF_032464655.1 Rhizobium sp. 25PS6 | reverse complement strand
AAATGAAGGGCTTTTATCGCCTGCCTCCAAGAACGAGCAAATCCACCACCCAATCGGACGGTTTTTGAGATTCGTTTTTGCCGAATCCTGAAGGATAGGCTTCGGCGAGGGAGATGAGCCTTATATGGGGCGCCTGACGCGGAATTCCAGGGTGCTTGCCTATGCCGCGCCTCACTCGCTAGTTTGGCGATGAAGAACGATGCGGCGGAGTGAAGAATGCTTGTCCTTGATAAAGAACAAACGCGCGCGGCCCTGCCCTGGCCGGAACTGATCGAGGCGATCGCCCGCATGTTCCAGAGCGAATGCGTGATGCCGGTGCGCCATCACCATGAGATGGAGGTACCGGGTGAGGAGAGCGCCACACTGCTCCTGATGCCGGCCTGGGTTCCTGGACGCTATGCCGGGGTGAAGACGGTCTCGGTCTTTCCAGGCAATGTGCGGCGGAGCCTGCCGGCGATCTTCGGAACCTATCTTCTTTCCTCCGGCGCTACCGGGGAAATGCTTGCCGCAATCGACGGCGGCGAGTTGACGGCGCGGCGGACGGCGGCAGCATCGGCGCTGGCGGCCCGATATCTCGCCCGTGCCGACGCGGAAGAGCTGCTCGTCTGCGGAACCGGGCGGCTGTCGCTCAACCTGATGCTTGCCCATGGCACGACCCGGCCGATCAAGAGGTACCGGGTCTGGGGCCGCAACGGGCAAGCGGCGGAAAAGATCGCAGCCGAAGCCCGGGCGCTCGGACTGAATGCCGAGGCGGTCGCGGATGCTGAAGCCGCAGCGCGGACAGCCGATATCATTTCCTGCGCCACGCTTTCCAGCGCACCGCTGATATCAGGCGAATGGCTGAAGCCCGGCGCCCATCTCGATCTCGTCGGCGCCTTCAAGCCGAGCATGCGCGAAAGCGACGACGAGGCCATCCGCCGTGCCTCCGTTTATGTCGATACTCGCGCCGGCGCCATCGCCGAGGCAGGCGACATCGTCCAGCCGCTGAAAAGCGGCGTGCTGAAGGAAGCCGACATCAGGGCTGAGCTTGCGGAACTCGTCAGCGGCGCCTATGGCGGACGAAGCCATGACGCAGAAATCACGCTGTTCAAGTCGGTGGGTGCGGCGTTGGAGGATCTCGCCGGCGCCATCCTTGCCTATGAGACAGTGACGGGCCAAAAGTGACAATCAGTGCATCCTTGCCGGAGCTCCCGGTTTCACATGTCCTGCCGGCCGTCGCTACCGCGCTGGAAAAGCAAAAACGCGCCATTCTTTCCGCCCCGCCCGGCGCCGGCAAGACGACGCTGGTACCGCTTTACCTGCTCGACAAGACCTGGCGCGGCGACGGCAAGATCATCCTGCTGGAGCCACGGCGGCTGGCGGCGCGAGCAGCGGCAAGCCGGATGGCATCGCTGATCGGCGAACAGGTCGGCGAGACAGTCGGCTACCGCATGCGCCTCGACAACAGGGTATCGGCAGCGACACGGATCGAGGTGGTAACCGAAGGGGTTTTTGCCCGGATGATCCTCGACGATCCGGAACTGGACGGCGTCTCGGTCGTGATCTTCGACGAGTTCCACGAGCGTTCGTTGGACGCAGACTTCGGACTCGCTCTGGCGCTCGACGTCCAGTCGGCGCTGCGCGAGGATCTGCGCATCCTCGTCATGTCGGCCACCCTCGACGTCGAACGCGTGGCCGCCCTGCTCGACCATCCACCTGTTATCGAAAGCCTGGGGCGCAGCTTTCCGATCGATATGCGTTACCAGGATCGACCGGGCGGCGAACGTATCGAGGATGCCGTGACGCGGGCGATACTCGATGCCCATGCCAATGAGGCCGGCTCGATCCTCGCCTTCCTGCCCGGCCAGGCGGAAATCACCCGGACCGTGGAACGCTTGGCAGGACGATTCGGAGCCGAAACGCTGATTGCGCCCCTTTACGGCAATCTCAGCCAGAAGGAGCAGGATGCGGCGATCCGACCGGCATCCCAAGGGACGCGCAAGATCGTGCTTGCGACATCGATCGCTGAAACATCGATCACCATCGACGGTGTCAGGATCGTGATCGACAGCGGGCTGCAGCGCCTGCCGGTCTTCGAGGCGTCGACCGGGATCACGCGGCTGGAGACGGTGCGCGTGTCGCGGGCTTCCGCCGATCAGCGGGCCGGCCGTGCCGGACGAACGGAACCGGGCATCGCCGTCAGACTGTGGCACCAGGGACAGACGGCGGCACTGCCGGCCTTCACCCCACCTCAGATCCTTTCCAGCGATCTCTCGGGGCTGGTGCTCGACCTCGCACATTGGGGCGTTCAAGATCCGGCATCCCTTGCCTTCGTCGATCAACCGCCGGAAACGACGCTGAGGGAAGCGCGAGTGCTGCTTGGCCAGCTTGGCGCACTCGACAAGGACGGAGCGCTGACAGCGCGCGGCAAGGTAATGCGCGATCTCGCTTTGCCGCCGCGGCTTGCCGCCATGGTCGTCTCGGCGGGAGAAGCTGGACACGCCCGGAACGCGGCGATGATCGCCGTGCTGCTCACTGAACAGGGGCTTGGCGGAACGAGTGTCGATATCGAGGAGCGGCTGCGACGCTTCAAGGCCGAGCACGGAGAGAGAGCAGAGGCCTCAAGGCGGCTAGCGGGACGGCTGGCGAGCGGTCTCGACAGGGTTGCCTCAGCGGTGCCGGCGCTTGCAGGTCAGCTGCTGCTGCATGCGTTCCCGGATCGAATCGCACTTCAGCGCGGCGGGCGCGGCCGATTCGTGATGGCGAACGGGCGCGGAGCAGAGCTGCCGGAAACCGAGAGGCTGGCCGGCAGCCAGATGCTGGTGATTGCCGACCTGACCGGACGGGCGGCGCAGGCGCGGGTTCTGGCGGCAGCCGAGGTGACACGCGGCGACATCGAAGCCGAACTGCCCGGTGAGATCAAAACCGGCGACCAGATATTCTTCGACCGCCAGAGCCGGCAAATCCGGGCGCGGCGGGCAACCCGGCTCGGCGCGATCGTCTTCGAAGAGACACCCTTGCCGCGCCCTTCCGGGGCAGCGGTCACCCAGGCACTGGTGGAAGGGGTACGCGAGCTGGGGCTCGATCAGCTTGCCTTCTCGAAGGAGGCCATTCAGCTTCGCGAGCGGATCGGCTTTCTCCACAGGACGATCGGTGAGCCCTGGCCCGATGTCAGCGATAGTGCCCTGCTTTCCCGGCTGGACGACTGGTTCGCACCCTTTCAGACGGAAGCCCGCGGCCTTTCGGAGATTTCCGCAGCCGGCCTTTCGAACGGACTGATGTCGCTGGTGCCGCACGAATTGCAACGCGACCTTAGCCGGCTTGCGCCGACCCATTTCGAAGCGCCGACCGGCCAAAGGCATCCGATCCAATATGAGGGCGAGGAGCCGGTGCTGACGATCCGCGTGCAGGAGCTGTTTGGACTGAAGCAGCATCCAGCCATTGCCGGTGGCCGCCTGCCGCTGCTGCTCGAGCTCACCTCGCCGGCGCACCGGCCGATCCAGACGACACGCGACTTGCCGGGCTTCTGGGCCGGATCGTGGAAGGATGTGCGTGCCGGCATGCGCGGACGCTATCCCCGGCATCCCTGGCCGGAACGGCCGGAGGATGCGTTGCCGACGACACGGGCAAAACCGCGTGGTACATGAGGGCCATTCAAGGAGCCCCCGGCATGATCGATAAGCCTGACATGCTCGACAAGACGGAAGGCTATACGCTGGAGGACCGGCATAGCAGCCGCAGGCTGCGCCTGCAGACACTGGTGCGGCTGCGCTGGCTTGCCGTCGGCGGACAGGCGCTGACGGTTTTCATCGTTGCCTTCTGGCTGAAATTTCCCTTGCCGCTGATTGCCAGCTCTTCGCTGATCGCCGCCCTGGCCTGGGTGAATTTCTACCTGACGATCCGCTATCCGCCGACGCATCGGCTGGAACCGCCGGCCGCCTTTGCGCTGCTCGGCTTCGACCTTTTGCAGCTCTGCGCGCTGCTCTTCATCACCGGCGGCCTTGCCAATCCCTTCGCAGCGCTCGTCTGCGTGCCGGTCATCATCTCCTTTGCCTCGCAGCCGATTCGCTACAGCACCGCGCTGATCGGCGTTGCGATGGTCTGCATCACGGTGCTTGCCTTTTCGCCCTTTCCACTGCCCTGGTTCGACGGGGCCGAGATCAACGTGCACAACGTCATGCAGTTCGGTGTCTGGTGCTCGATCGCCTCGACCATGGCATTCGCCGCTTTCTATGCCTATCGGGTCTCGATGGAAGCGAGCCAGCTTGCCGATGCGCTGGCTGCGACCGAACTGGTGCTGCAGCGGGAAAAGCATCTGTCGCAGCTCGACGGGCTGGCAGCCGCCGCCGCCCATGAACTCGGCACGCCGCTCGCGACGATCAGCGTCGTTGCCAAGGAAATGGAGCGGGAGCTTAAGGATGACGATCGTTTCCGCGAGGACGTGATGCTGCTACGCAGCCAGAGCGAACGCTGCCGCGACATCCTGCGGCGGCTGACGACGCTTTCCTCCGAAGGCGAGGCGCATATGCGCCGGCTGCCGCTTTCCTCGATGATCGAGGAGATCGTCGCGCCGCACCGGGAATTCGGCATCAGATTGGAGCTTATCGAAAAGAGCCCGCGCAAGGGCGAGCCGGTCACCGACCGCAATGCCGGCATCATGTATGGGCTCGGCAATCTGATCGAAAATGCCGTCGATTATGCGCGAGAGAAAGTGATCGTTACCGTCGAGCACGATCACGACAAAGTGCTGATCGTTATCGAGGACGACGGCAACGGTTATGCGCCCGATATTCTGACGCGGATCGGCGAACCCTATGTGACGAAGCGGCAGAAAGAGGATACGGCGGGTGGCCTCGGGCTCGGGCTTTTCATCGCCAAGACGCTGCTGGAGCGCTCCGGCGCATCGCTGATTTTCGAGAACCGCGATCCGGAAAGTGCGGGCGCGCGTATCCGGATCGAATGGCCGCGCATGCTGATTGACGCAAATTCGACAAAATGACTTGGTCGGCATAAACAGGATATAAGCGGTTGACGCAGATCGGGCGTTCAACCGTCGGGACCGGGACGATGACAGAACAGAATCATGACAATTTCGCCGCGTCGGACGAGGACCATATCGGTCCCGACGCCAGCCTGCTGATCGTCGATGACGACGGGCCGTTTCTGCGCCGCCTGGCACGGGCGATGGAGACACGCGGCTTCCAGGTGGAGACGGCCGAATCAGTGGCGGAGGGCGTTGCGAAATCGAAAGGCCGGCCGCCAAAATATGCGGTGGTCGACCTTCGGCTCGGCGACGGCAATGGGCTCGACGTCATCGAGGCGATCCGCCAGCGGCGCGACGACACCAGGATCATCGTGCTGACCGGGTATGGCAATATCGCAACGGCGGTCACGGCCGTGAAACTCGGCGCCGTCGATTATCTTGCAAAGCCTGCGGATGCCGACGACGTGTTTTCGGCGCTGACGCAGCGGCCGGGTGAAAAGGCCGAGCTTCCCGAAAATCCAATGTCGGCCGACCGGGTGCGCTGGGAGCACATCCAGCGGGTCTATGAAATGTGCGAGCGCAATGTTTCCGAAACGGCGCGCCGGCTCAACATGCACCGGCGGACGCTGCAGCGTATCCTTGCCAAACGCGCGCCGAAATAAACGCGCACGTCGCGCCCATTAAACATCATCCACGGTGAACGGTTTTCCGTTCGCCCATTCGGCCATCATCAGCCTTTGCGCGGCGGCACGCGAGAAGTTGAGCGTGACGGATTTGCGCGTGGCCGGCGCCATGCGGTGTTCCGGCGCCTCGCGAATCATATGGGCGCCGTAACCATCCGACAGGAACAGTCCGCATTCCTCGGGAAAGATCTCCAACGGCACATCCTGGTGAGTCGCGAAGAACAGCCGGTCGCAATGCAGCCTGTATTCCGGCCATTTGCGATCCACCCTGAAATCTTCGATCGAGGTCTTGATTTCGATGATCCAGACCTCGCCCTTTTCCGAAAGCGTGATCAGATCGGCGCGGCGGCCGCTGGCCAGCGGCAGTTCGGGCAGCACGGCGTGGCGCATTTCATGCAGCAATATCTGCGTTCCGCGCCGCACCATCATGGCCCTGTCCGATTGCCGGCCATCGATTAACGGATTGTTATTGTAAACACTCAAAATCGTCATGGATAACCACCGCGGGGGCTGGCGTATTGTTGCAAAAAAACCATGCGCTTCTAATTTGCGCGGCAGACGGATTTGTCGCGCTGCAGTAGTCTTGCAAAGCGCAAGTTAATCGAAAATAAACCATAATCAACGATGGTCGAAAGACCGTTCTCCTTGCCCCAAAACTTCAAGAGTCATCCATGCGCATCCGCAATGCATTCCCTGTCTTTGGCCTGCTGGCGACATTCGCTCTGGCCGGTTGCTCCACGACTTCAGACAGCGCATCCGTCAACGACAAGGGCGCAGGCCCGACGGTTCAGACGGCACAGATCTTCAATGACGCCTACGGCCTGACGAAGGATGCCGGATACTCCCTGCCGGCGATCCCGATCGACCGGGTCAAGCCGCAGTTCCGCCGCCAGGTCGTCAACTACCAGACCACAGAGCGTCCCGGAACGATCATCGTCAACACGCGCGAGCGCTTCCTCTATTACATCCTGGCCAACGGCAAGGCGATGCGCTACGGCATCGGCGTCGGCAAGCAGGGCTTCGCATGGGCCGGCACCGCCTACGTCGCCTGGAAGCAGGAATGGCCGAACTGGCACCCGCCGAAGGAAATGGCCGTCCGCCGGCCTGATCTCGCCAAATACGTCGAGGATGGCATGGGTCCGGGTCTCAGCAATCCGCTCGGCGCGCGCGCCATGTATCTCTTCAACGAGGACGGCAAGGACACACTCTTCCGCCTGCACGGCACGCCGGAATGGGCCTCCATCGGCACCGCCGCTTCCTCGGGCTGCATTCGCCTGATGAACCAGGACGTCATCGATCTCTACAGCCGCGTCCGCCCGGGCAAGGGCACGTCCAAAGTCGTCGTCATTCAGTAAGCTAATTATCGAATTCGGTATAAAAAAGGCCGCCGAACTATCGTTCCGGCGGCCTTTTCGTATTCTCCGTCAGGCAGTCTGCTTCGCCTTGAGCTCAAGGCGGCGGCGGTGAAGCACCGGCTCGGTGTAGCCGTTCGGCTGTTCTCTGCCCTTCAGGACGAGATCGAGGGCAGCCTGGAAGGCGATCGAACCGTCAAAATTGCCAGCCATCGGCTGATAGGCGGGGTCCGACGCATTCTGCCGGTCGACGACGGCGGCCATGCGCTTCATCGTCTCGACGATCTGCACATCGGTGACGACCTTGTGATGCAGCCAGTTCGCCATGTGCTGGGCCGAAATGCGCAGCGTCGCGCGATCTTCCATCAGGCCGACATTGTTGATGTCGGGCACCTTCGAACAGCCGACGCCCTGATCGACCCAGCGCACGACATAGCCGAGGATGCCCTGGGCATTGTTGTCGAGCTCGCGCTGGATTTCCTCCGGCGTCCAGTTCGGCCGCACAGCGACCGGCACGGAGAGAATATCGGAGAGCTTGGCGCGGGCGCGATCCTTCAACCCCTGCTGAACACGGGCGACATTGACCCGGTGATAATGGGTGGCGTGCAGGGTTGCGGCCGTCGGCGATGGCACCCAGGCGGTGTTGGCGCCGGCCTTCGGGTGGGCGATCTTCTGTTCGAGCATCGCCGCCATCAGATCCGGCATCGCCCACATGCCCTTGCCGATCTGGGCATGGCCGGACAAGCCGCATTCGAGGCCGATGTCGACGTTCCAGTTCTCATAGGCGGAAATCCAGGCCGCCTGGCGCATGTCGCCCTTGCGAATCATCGGGCCGGCTTCCATCGAGGTGTGGATCTCGTCGCCGGTGCGATCGAGGAAGCCGGTATTGATGAAGACGACGCGCTCGCGGGCGGCACGGATGCATTCCTTGAGGTTGACAGTCGTGCGGCGCTCCTCGTCCATGATGCCCATCTTGATGGCATTGCGCGCCAGGCCAAGCGCATCTTCGACCCGCGAGAAGATTTCGACGGCGAAGGCGACCTCTTCGGGCCCATGCATCTTCGGCTTGACCACATACATGGAGCCGGTGCGGGAATTCTTCTTCCGGCCGGCCGGACCTATATCGTAAAGCGCGATCAGGCCGGTGATCACAGCATCCATGATGCCTTCAGGCACCTCGTTGCCGTCGCGGTCGAGGATCGCCGGGTTGGTCATGAGGTGGCCGACATTGCGCACCAGCATCAGCGAGCGGCGATGCACCTCGAAGGAGGCACCATCCGGGCCAGCATATTGCAGATCCGGGTTGAGCGTGCGGATGAAGCTCGTTCCGCCCTTTGCCACCTCTTCCTGCAGATCGCCCTTCATCAGACCGAGCCAGTTGCGATAGACGACGACCTTGTCCTCGGCATCGACAGCGGCAATCGAATCCTCGCAGTCCATGATCGTCGTAATTGCCGATTCCAGCCAGACATCGGAAATATCAGCGGGATCGGCTTTTCCGATCGTCGTCGCCGCATCGATGACGATTTCGATGTGAATGCCGTTGTTCTTCAGGAGAATATGAGTGGGAGCGGCGGGATCTCCGCGATAGCCGGCAAAATGCTTGCCGTCCGTCAGCATGGCCTGCTCGCCATCGACCGATCTGACGACCAGCGCTCCATCCTTGACGGCGAAGCTTCCGACGTCCCTCCAGCGGCAGTCCTGCAGCGGCGCTGATGTATCGAGGAAATCGCGCACCCAGCTGATGACCTTCTCGCCGCGCTTCGGGTTGTAACCCTTACCCTTCTCTGCGCCATCGCTCTCCCGAATGGCGTCCGTGCCGTAGAGCGCATCGTAGAGCGAGCCCCAGCGGGCATTGGCGGCGTTCAAGGCGTAACGGGCGTTCATGACGGGAACGACGAGCTGCGGACCGGCGATCGAGGCGATCTCCGGATCGACATTTTCGGTCGAAACCTGGAAGTCGGATCCCTCAGGCAGGAGATAGCCGATTTCGCGGAGGAAGGACTGGTATTCGTCCATATCCGCCGGCGCGCCGTGCCGGCGGTACCAGTCGTCGATCTTTACCTGCAGCTCGTCGCGTTTTGCCAGCAGCGCACGATTTTTCGGGGCGAGATCGTGGACGATCGCCGAAAAATCGGCAAAGAACTTGTCCGCATCGACCGCCAGACCCGGCAGCACCTCCTCGACGAGGAAATCATGAAGGACGGTTTCGATGGCAAGACCGTTCTTATCAACGCGGCTCATGCGACATTCTCCCTGGCAACCACTTTTGAATGCTGCCACTTTGCCCGGCTTTCATTCACAGTCAATTCTGCAATAATTCGAAAGATTTATGCCTTCGTGGAAACTATGCGCGGCGTCACGCGCATCGGCAGTCCGTTCTGCGGCTGCGTCGTCAGTTTCTGCACCGGCCAGGGATTGGTCTGATCGGTGGAATCGAAGCGATAACGATGCATCAGGACAGCAAGGGCGATCACCGCCTCCTGAAGCGCAAAGGTTGCGCCGATGCAGACACGCCGGCCGGCGCCGAAAGGCAGGAACTGAAAGCGGCCGATTGAGCCGCGATTTTCCGGCAGGAAGCGTTCGGGCATATAGGCGCGCGGCCTGTCCCAGTGAAGTTCGTGGCGATGCAACGTCCAGGGCATGACGAGCACCGTGACGCCGGCCTCAAGCTCGACCCGCTCGCCCTCGGCGCTTGTCCAGGAATCATCCGCTATGGCGGCGCGATTGATCGATGGCGCCGGCGGATAAAGGCGCAAAGCCTCCTCGAAGGCGGCGCGCGTCTGCGGCATCATATCCAGCCATTCCACAGGTGCTGCCCCGGTGGCGAGCACCGCGTCGATTTCTTCTTCCATCGCCTCGCGGATAAGCGGGCTGTTTGATACGCAATACAGCGTCCAGGCCAATGCCCGGGCTGTGGTTTCATGCCCCGCGCCGATGAAGGTCAGAATATTGTCTTCGATCTCTTCTTTGGTCAGCCCGTCGGGGCCGGCCTGCTCCAGGAGCAGGGTCAGGAAATCTTGCGGCGCGCTACTGCGGTCTGCCTTCATCTTTGCCAGCCGCATATCCATCGTGTTGCGCACGATGGCGCGGAATTTCTCCAGCACCTTCTGCCCGCCGATGCGTGTCACACGTGGAACCCAGGACGGAGCGCGCATCAGGTCCATCGGATCGACCCGGCCCATGCGATGCAGGAGTTCATTGACGTCGTCGGCGAAATGGCCGCTCGATGTGACGATTTCGCCGGAAAATAATGTGTCAGCCAGAATCGCGAAGGTCAGCTCGGTCATATCGGTGCTGATATCGAAAATTGCGCCTGCCTCGCCTGCGCCCTCATATTTACGGGCATAATCTTCGGACTGGCGCAGCATCTGCCCGGCAAAGCCTTGGGCATGGCGGGGTGTGAAAATAGGCGCCACCGCCTTGCGCGATCTTTTCCAGACAGGACCTTCGGCGGTCAGAAGGCCGTCGCGGAGGATCGGACGCAGGACGAGCTGGCGCACATCCGACATGCGGTAATTATTGGCATTGTCGACCAGCACATGCTTGATCAAGCCGGGATCGTTGACGATCAGCGTCCTTTGGCCGAAGAAATTGGTGCGGATCCAGGGCAGCGTGTAGGACGGCTCGCCCCAGAGTTCGAGCGGATTGCGCAGGATGATGCGAATGATTTCCAGCCGGCTCGGCGGAACGGACCGCGGCAGCGGTGCTGGCGGGACGAAGGGGTCCGGACGCATGTCCATCGTAAAAGCCTTTCGGGGAAGATCTAGGCCTTCCCGGCAAGCTTGAAGCTAGAGCAGGCCCTTGAGTTCGTCCAGCTTGTCGTTGATCAGCCAGCCGTAATAATTCTCTTCCGGCCAGAACGTCGCACCGGCGCCGCGGTTCTTCGCAGCAAGAGCTGCGGCGCGCTGGCGCGAATTGCCGACATTATAGAGCGTCGCCGTCAGGCCGGGATTGCCCGAGATATCCATGCCGGCGATCTCCTTATAATCGTCGATCGACCTGCGGATCGAGGCCGCGACGAAGGCGAGCGAGATATCGGGATCCATGATGGCCCTGTAGACGGCGCCGGCATTCTTCTCGTTCAGCTTCGGATAGCCGGACACGCGGGTCACGAGATCGGAGAGCATCAGCGCCGTCAGCGGATTGACCTGACCGAGGCCGAAGGTCTGGCCGGCATAGAAGGGCTGGAAGAAGACCGCGCTGAAACGGTTGTTGGGAAAGCTCGTACCACCCACTGTCTTGCCGCGGAAATCGGTTTCCCAGACATCTTCGCGGCAGGACCAGAGCGTGTAGGAATCGCTCTTGCCCTTGCATTCGGAAAATTGCGGCCGCGCCACGAATTCGTCGACGCTTTCGCCATCATAGGAGAAGCGGAAGCTTTCTCCGGCGTAGGAGGCAGCCTTGACATAATAGGCCTGCAGCCGGTCGTAGGCGTCGACATTATAGGTATGTTCGCCGACGATCGCGCCGACGACATGGATGGGGTTGATGCCGTAAGCGCTGGAAATCTTGCGGATCTTGCTCATCAGCTCGCGATCGGTCGCCAGAAGCTCATGAACCTTTTCGTATTTCAGATCGAAGCTGCTCTTGGTGCCCTTGGTGCGCCGGATGGAAGCACCCGGAATATCGGGCTGCTCGGCATGACGATTGCCGGCCGGCACCATCTGCATTGCGAAGGCAGGCGCCGAATTCACCAGGGCAACGGCAATCATAAGGCTTGTCAAAAGGCGTCGCACGATCCGTTATCCCGTCCGTTCCATCGTCCTGTTTTGTGATGCGGCTGACTGGACCAGAATCTTGGCCGAATAAAGCCGGAGCGGAAAACAAAACGGGCCTTCACTAGAAAGTAAAAGGCCCGCTGTCGAGAGTTGTTTTCGTCACAACCGGTCGTCACATCGGTAAAGACAAGGACCGGTGCGCCGATATCACAGAATGAAGCGCGAGAGATCGGTATTCTGTGCGAGATCGCCGACATGTTCGCGCACATAGGCGGCATCGATCGTCACCGCCGTCCCGCCCCGATCCGGCGCGTTGTAGGAAATATCGTCGAGGACCCGCTCCATCACCGTCTGCAGACGGCGTGCGCCGATATTTTCGACGGAGGAATTCAGATGCACGGCGACATCGGCAAGCGCGTCGATCGCGTCGTCGGTGAATTCGAGGCTCAGGCTTTCCGTCTCCATCAGCGCGCGGTACTGGCGGATGAGGCTTGCTTCCGTCTCGGTCAGGATCCGGCGGAAATCATCCTTGTTCAGCGGACGCAATTCGACACGGATCGGCAGGCGGCCCTGCAATTCCGGCAGAAGATCCGAAGGCTTGGAGACATGGAAGGCGCCGGAGGCGATGAAGAGGATATGGTCGGTCTTGACCGGCCCGTATTTGGTCGAGACCGTTGTGCCTTCAACGAGCGGCAAGAGGTCGCGCTGCACGCCTTCGCGCGAAACGCCGGCGCCCATGCCGCCGTCTCGGGCGGCAATCTTGTCGATTTCGTCAAGGAAGACGATACCGTCATTCTCAGTGGAGCGAACGGCTTCACGCTGGATCACTTCGTTGTCGATCAGCTTGTCGGATTCGTCGCGGATCAGGTCACTATACGAGGCCTTGACTGTCGTGCGGACCTTTTTGGTGCGGCCGCCCATCGCCTTGCCGAACATTTCCGACAGGTTCAGCACGCCGATATTGGCGCCCGGCATGCCGGGAATTTCGAAACCTCCCATGCCGGAACCGGCATCGGCCACCTCGATATCGATTTCCTTGTCGTCGAGTTCGCCGTCCCGGAGCTTCTTGCGAAAGTTTTCGCGTGTGGCGGGTGATGCGGTCGTGCCGACCAGCGCATCGAGAACACGCTCCTCGGCGCTCACATGCGCCTTGGCCTGCACCTCGGCCCGCTTCTTCTCGCGCACCAGGCCGATGCCGACCTCGACGAGGTCGCGGATGATCTGCTCGACATCGCGGCCGACATAGCCGACTTCGGTGAACTTGGTGGCTTCCACCTTGATGAAGGGCGCACCGGCGAGTTTTGCCAGACGGCGGGAGATTTCCGTCTTGCCGACACCGGTCGGGCCGATCATCAGGATGTTCTTCGGCATGACTTCGTCTCGCAGGCTCGGATCGAGCTGCTGGCGGCGCCAGCGGTTGCGCAGCGCAATCGCAACGGCGCGCTTGGCGTCATGCTGGCCGATGATGTAGCGATCGAGCTCGGAAACGATCTCGCGGGGGGAAAAAGTGGTCATTGCGTATCATTCTCCTGGCGGTCCAGGGCCATCAACAGCGCCCGGCCGTAATTAGTCGTTGTTTCGCCAAGTCCTTGAAAGCCCGCCTTGGTATAGGCTCTGATTGCGAATGCATTGTCAGGATGCGGATCGACGAGGATCCGCTGCGCGCCCTTTGCAAAGAGCATATCGCAGAACCCTACCATAAAGGCCGGTCCATGACCCTTGCCCGCGAGTTCCTCGATGCCGATGAACTGGTCGATGCCGTAGGTGCCCTTCGGCTGACCGGCGAGCGCTTCATCGTCCACGTCGTCGAGATCGGCCGCCTGGATAAAGGCGAAGTCCCTTCCATTCAGCGTGACGATGAAGCACGAGACGGAGGCCGAATCGATATGCTTTTCCATCGAAGCCAGCGCCTTGGCCGGTTCGCTCCACCAACGCCTGACATGCCGGCTTTCCAGCCATTCGGCGAGGAGCGGCAGGTCAGTCGCGGCAAGTGGCCGGAAGGCATAGGGTTCAGCCTTCGGCATCCAGCGATTCCACCACGACGTTGTGGTTCGTGTAGACGCAGATGTCGGCGGCGATATCGAGGGCGCGGCGAGCAATCTCTTCGGCCGATTTGTCGGTATCCATGAGTGCGAGGGCGGCGGCGAGGGCAAAATTGCCGCCGGAACCGATCGCCGTCGTGCCATGCTCCGGTTCCAGAACGTCGCCATTGCCGGTGATCGCCAGCGTGATCGACTTGTCGGCGACGAGCATCATGGCTTCGAGATTGCGCAGGTATTTGTCGGTGCGCCAGTCCTTGGCAAGCTCGACGGCAGCGCGCATCAGCTGACCGGGATATTGCTCAAGCTTCTTTTCAAGCCTTTCGAGCAGGGTAAAGGCATCGGCAGTCGCGCCGGCGAAACCGGCAACGACTTCGCCCTTGCCGATACGGCGCACCTTGCGGGCATTGCCCTTCATGACGGTCTGGCCAAGGCTCACCTGGCCGTCGCCCGCCATCACCACCTTACCGCCTTTTCGAACTGTAATGATTGTTGTCATAAAACACCTGTCTGCCGGGCCGCATGCCGGCCCTGTTGAGCCCTATGTAAGTGGACTGGCGCCGATTGCAAATGGGCCGGCTTTTCTCTTGCCCGGCTTCTGGATATTTCCCGATGCGCCTGATAAGGAACGGCCTTATTCCCGATGGAGGGCCATATGGCCGAGACCGCAGCAAGCCGCACGGGCAGCGTTTCCCGCAAGACCAACGAAACCTCGATTTCGGTTTCCGTCAATCTCGACGGCACCGGCAAATCGACGATTTCGACTGGCGTCGGCTTCTTCGACCATATGCTCGACCAGCTTTCGCGACATTCCCTCATCGACATGGAGATCGATGCCAAGGGCGACCTGCATATCGACGACCATCATACGGTCGAAGATACCGGCATCGCCATCGGCCAGGCGATCTCCAAGGCACTCGGCGACCGGCGCGGCATCACCCGCTACGCGTCGATCGATCTCGCCATGGACGAGACGATGACCAAGGCTGCGGTCGATCTTTCCGGCCGGCCGTTCCTCGTCTGGAATGTCGCCTTCAGCGCGCCGAAGATCGGCACTTTCGACACCGAACTCGTTCGCGAATTCTTCCATGCGCTCGCCCAGAATGCCGGCATCACCTTGCATATTCTCAACCATTATGGCGCCAACAATCACCATATTGCCGAGACATGCTTCAAGGCCGTTGCGCGTGCATTGCGCACGGCGACAGAGATCGATCCGAGACAGGCGGGCCGTGTTCCCTCGACCAAGGGCACGCTCGTCTGAGCCCTTCAAGGGAGCGGCGGCAATGACATCCAGCTATATCTTCCTGACACCGCCCGCCGGCACGAGCGCCACGGCCGATGAGACGCGAACCATCCGTGACGGCTTCACGCTGCTCGGCTTCCTATTTCCATGGGTTTGGCTGCTGGCGCAACGGCTTTGGCTGCATGCGGCCGCGGCCTTTCTGCTGCAGGGGATTGGTGGTGCGCTGATGGACGAACCCGGCCTCGGGCCGGCGGGAGCGGCAATCTTGCTGGGCGTGAATATGCTGGTCGGTCTCGAGGGCCAGAATTTCCGTGTCCGCAACCTTGCTGCCAAGGGCTGGAACGAAGACGCATTCATTGCAGCCGATACGATCGGCACTGCTGAGCAGATCTATTTTTCGGACAGGGCGGCCATCGCAGCTAGCGACGACGCCGCGGCACCGGACTGGCAGAACAAGGCCCATCCGAACAGCCCGCACGGCGATGCAACGTCGCTTGGTCTCTTTGGTTTTGATGGAGGACGCTGACGATGCGCGTCGCGATTATCGACTATGGCTCCGGCAACCTGCGCTCGGCGACCAAGGCTTTCGAGCGTGCCGCCCACGAAGCTGGCATCGATGCCCATATCGATCTCACCGACAGGGCGGAGGATGTTGCCGCGGCCGATCGTATCGTGCTTCCCGGTGTCGGCGCCTATGCCGATTGCCGGCGCGGCCTCGATGCCGTGCCTGATATGGCCGAGGTGCTGATCGAGGCTGTCGAGAAGAAGGCGCGGCCGTTCCTCGGCATCTGCGTCGGCATGCAGCTCATGTCCTCGCGCGGCCTCGAGAAGACCGTGACGCAGGGTTTCGGCTGGATTCCCGGTAACGTCGTCGAGATGACGCCGGATGATCCGGCACTCAAGATCCCGCAGATCGGCTGGAACACGCTCGACCTGAAGCGCGAACATCCGCTCTTCGAAGGAATTCCGACGGGGTCGCAGGGACTGCACGCCTATTTCGTGCATTCCTACCATCTTGCCGCCGAAAACGCCGAGGACGTTATTGCGACGGCCGACTATGGCGGTCCGATGACTGCTTTCGTCGGGCGCGACAACATGGTCGGGGCGCAGTTTCACCCGGAAAAGAGCCAGAAGCTCGGCCTGGCCCTGATCGCCAATTTTCTGCGCTGGAACCCGTAGAGCCCCGAACCCGTCAAGCATTGTTCACACAATCCCGAAGCAAAACGGCTACACGGTTTTGCTGGAATTTCTCCAAGGGCTGGCTTTTAATACAGCCGCCTATGTCCCTAGAGCATGATGCCGAAAAGTGTGAGCGGTTTTCGGACGACATCATGCTCTGACTGTATAATGTAGAACAGGATTCAGATTTTAGGCCGACCCGGCCTAAAATCATCCTGTTCTAGTATTGAAACGGCGGAACAGGAGTGCGCTCGATGCCGGCTTCACGGAAATCAGGCAAGGTGTTCTACACGTTGCGGCCCTCCAGGGAAGGCTTGCCTCCCTTTTCTGATATCAAGCTTCCCGGCGGCACGATCATCCGCCGTGTTGATGAAGCCATCCACAGGAAGGCGCTTTCCAATGCAGCCAAGGCGCTGAAAGAAAGGCTGGACCGATGATCCATGACTCTTTCCCCGCAAACGACGGTTCGAGCCGGCGGCAAAACGGGGTCAGCGCCGGCGATATCGCCGAGGCCGTGCTGGAATTCTATATCGAAGGTGAGGACGATCTGATCGGCCTGCTCGCCTACGCACTCTACGAGCGGCAAAAGCGCGATTTCGTTCTCAGCCATCGCAAGCGAAATGCCGGCCGTTCGCCCGATGAGGCCGAGCTTGCCGCCGTCAACAGCAATTATCTCTCGACCGACCTGCGCAACACGCTGCGCGACCGCGCCTCGCAGATCCTTTCGAGTTATGCCGAAACCTATGTCGAGGCGATGGAGCCGCAGATCCGGCTGTCCGCCGTCAACAGCGATGCGTTGCGCCAGGTGCGAAACATCGAGAAATCGATCAAGAGGCGCCTGGGGTTCTGGCGTCAGGTCCGTGCCGGCTTTGCCGTCACCCTGCTCCTCCTTCTGCTTTTCGGCGCGGCTGCCATTGCCGCTGTCTTTTTCCGCTCGGATATCGTAGATGCGTGGAATGCGCTGATGGTACCGACCACTCTACGGACGTAAGACGACATGATCCTTTTTCCCGCGATCGACCTGAAAGGCGGCCAATGCGTCCGCCTGAAGCTCGGTGACATGCAGCAGGCGACGGTCTACAACACCGATCCGGCCGCCCAGGCGAGATCCTTCGAAGATCAGGGTTTCGAATGGCTGCACGTGGTCGATCTCGACGGCGCCTTTGCGGGACATTCGGCCAATGGCGATGCCGTCGAAGCGATCTTGAAGGCAACGGATAATCCCGTGCAGCTCGGCGGCGGCATTCGCACGCTCGATCATATCGAGGCCTGGTTGTCGCGCGGACTGCGGCGCGTCATTCTCGGCACCATCGCGGTCAGAAATCCGGCGCTGGTCATCGAGGCCTGCCGGAAATTTCCCGGTCATGTCGCCGTCGGCATCGATGCCAAGGGCGGCAAGGTGGCCGTCGAGGGTTGGGCGGAAGCCTCCGAACTCGGTGTCATCGAGCTCGCCAGGAAATTCGAGGGTGCCGGCGTCGCCGCGATCATCTACACCGATATCGACCGCGACGGCATTCTGGCCGGCATCAACTGGAGTTCGACGCTGGAACTTGCCGACGCCGTTTCCATTCCCGTCATCGCCTCGGGCGGCCTTGCCTCTCTCGACGATGTGAGACGCATGCTGGAGCCCGATGCGCGGAAGCTGGAAGGGGCGATTTCAGGCCGTGCGCTTTATGACGGCCGTATCGATCCCAAGGAAGCGCTGGCGCTGATCAAGGCGGCCCGGGCCAAGGAGACCGCATAAATGACCCTCAAGGCCCGTGTCATTCCCTGTCTCGACGTCAAGGACGGCCGTGTCGTCAAGGGCGTCAACTTCCTCAATCTCGTCGATGCCGGCGATCCCGTCGAAGCCGCAAAGGCTTATGATGCGGCCGGCGCCGACGAACTCTGCTTCCTCGACATCACCGCTTCCTCGGACAATCGCGAGACGATCTTCGATGTCGTGTCGCGCACGGCCGACCAATGCTTCATGCCGCTGACGGTCGGCGGCGGGGTGCGCACCATCGCCGATATCCGCAAGCTGTTGCTGTGCGGTGCCGACAAGGTCTCGATCAATTCGGCTGCCGTCAGCAATCCCGACTTCGTCACCGAGGCAGCCGACAAGTTCGGCGACCAGTGCATCGTTGTTTCCATCGACGCCAAGCGCCGGCGCACGCAGGCGGTCGGTGGCGACAATCTCAGCGCCTGGGAAATCTATACGCATGGTGGCCGTAACGCGACCGGCATCGATGCCGTCGAATTCGCGGAGAAGATGGTGGCGCGCGGCGCCGGTGAGCTCTTGGTCACCTCGATGGACCGCGATGGCACAAAGGTCGGCTACGATCTGGAGCTGACGCGGGCGATCGCCGATGCGGTGCGTGTGCCCGTCATCGCGTCCGGCGGCGTCGGCGATCTCGACGATCTCGTCGCCGGGGTGAAGGAAGGCCATGCCAATGCGGTGCTCGCCGCGTCGATCTTCCACTTCGGCACCTATTCCGTCAGCGAGGCGAAGCACTATATGTCGAAGTGCGGCATCGACATGCGTCTCGACTGAACTTTGAAAGCGGACCTATGAGCGGATTTTCCCTTTCCGATCTCGAAAGCATCGTCGCAGAACGATCGAAAGCCTCGCCGGAGCAATCCTGGACAGCCAAGCTCGTGGCCGCCGGCCAGCCGAAAGCGGCAAAGAAGCTCGGTGAAGAGGCGATCGAAGCCGTGATGGCGGCGGTGACCGGCGACCGTGACAATCTGACCTATGAGGCTGGCGATGTGCTCTATCACCTATTGGTCGTATTGAAGATTGCTGAAATACCGTTAGAGAATGTCATGGCCGAGCTCGAGCGCAGAACCGCGCAGTCCGGCCTCAAGGAAAAGGCCAGCCGGCAGAGTTCATGAGTATCGCGACTGAGATTATCGGGGTGCCGGAAACGTTGGATCACTTCCAGTCGGAATCCTATTCGCCCTACCACTTCTTCTCTTCCGAACAATGGTCGAAATTCCGCGCTGACACGCCGTTGACGCTGACGGGCGACGAAGTCAAACGGCTGCGTTCGATGGGCGATCCGATCGATCTCGATGAGGTCCGGCGCATCTATCTGTCGCTGTCGCGCCTGCTCTCGGCACATGTCGAATCCTCGCAGATGCTGTTTGAACAGCGCAACCGCTTCCTCAGCCTGTCCGATGTGACGAAGACGCCCTTCGTCATCGGCATCGCCGGCTCGGTCGCTGTCGGAAAATCGACCACCGCCCGTATCCTCAAGGAGCTCCTGGGGCGCTGGCCTTCCAGCCCGAAGGTCGATCTCGTCACCACCGACGGCTTCCTGCATCCGAACGCCGTGCTGCAGCGGGAAAAGCTGATGCAGCGCAAAGGTTTTCCGGAAAGCTACGACACGGGTGCGATCCTGCGCTTCCTGTCGGCGATCAAGGCCGGACGACCGGATGTGAAGGCGCCCAGCTATTCGCACCTCGTCTACGACGTGCTGCCGGACGAATACAAGATCGTCGACCGGCCCGACATCCTGATCTTCGAGGGCATCAACGTGCTGCAATCGCGCGACCTGCCGGCCGGCGGCAAGATCGTGCCGATGGTCTCCGACTTCTTCGACTTCTCGATCTATATCGATGCCGCCGAAGACGAGATCCACAACTGGTATGTCACGCGCTTCATGCGGCTGCGCGAGACCGCCTTCCGCGATCCGAATTCCTATTTCCATCGCTATGCCTCGATATCAGACGCGGAAGCGCTCGAAATCGCCGAGGATCTTTGGGCAAACATCAACCTGAAGAACCTGCGGCAGAACATTCTGCCGACGCGTCCACGCGCCGATCTCATCCTGAAAAAGGGCAAGGATCACCTGATCGAACAGGTTGCGCTGCGAAAACTATAGCGGCGGTCGTTAGAGCCTTTCCGTTTTTCTCCGAATCACGGAAACGCTCTATCGCTTTGTTTTTACGCAATTCCGGACGCAAAACCGCTGCACACTTTTGCTGGAATTGCTCTAGTCAGGGATTGACGCGGCGCAGCGTCAGATTGATGCGGCCGCCATTCTTCAGCAGCGTCGACGTCGCCGGATGGATACGGTCGACGCCGTGGAAACACAGCCTCCCCTCGCCGCCCAGCACGACCAGATCACCGCTCGAAAGCTTGAAAGATAGCGTGCGATCATTGCGGCTGAGACCGCCGACGCGAAAGAGGCAGCTGTTGCCGAGCGAGATCGAGACGACCGGGGCTTTGAGATCCTGTTCGTCCTTGTCCTGATGCAAGCCCATGCGCGCTTCGTCGGAGTAGAAATTGACGAGGCAGGCTTCCGGCGGCTTGTCGTAACCCGAAACGTCATTCCAGATATCGAGCAATTGCTGCGGCATATCAGGCCAGGGTCTGCCGGTTGCCGGGTGCGTCGGCTGGTAGCGATAGCCGCGCTCTTTGTCCGTCACCCAGCCGAGCGGCCCGCAATTGGTCATGCGCACGGACATCGGCTTGCCGGTACCGGGCATGGCGGGCACATAAAGCGGCACTTCGGCGACGACGGAGCGGATTATCTCGACCAATGCCTCCTGACGCGCTCGGTCGAGGTAACCGGGGAGATGGCGGATGCCGCTCAAGAGCTCCGGCATGTCACTCACCGCTGCCGCCGCCGGGGCGGCCGCGCATTTTCTTGACTTCCGAGCGACCGGATTTTTCCTTCAGGCGGCGTTCGACCGAACCCTTGGTCGGCCTGGTCTTCTTGCGCGGCGGCGGCGGCGGCTTGGCGGCCTCGAGGATCAGTTCCTTCAGCCGGTCGCGCGCATCCTCGCGGTTGCGGTCCTGGCTGCGAAACCGGCTCGCCTCGATCATCAACACGCCATCCTTCGACAAACGCCGGCCGGCGAGCTTGATCGCATTGGTTTTGACACGATCATTGAGGGACGGCGAATTCGCGATGTTGAAGAACAGCTGGACCGCGGTCGAGACCTTGTTGACATTCTGCCCGCCGGGACCGCCCGCCAGAACGAACTGTTCCGTCAGCTCCCATCCCGCGATGGTGATCCTGTCATCGATATAGAGTGCGTCGCTGGCCATCGGCGTTCTATCTCACATCGGCGGCGAATTGAAAATATCGGCTGTGACATGGAAAACCCGGCGATCTTGCGATGCCGGGTTTCACGTGAGTCAGAGGTTTGATCTGCTTATTCGGCAGCGACCTTTACGCCGGGGGCCGCATCACGGACGCCGCCGTCGACGTGGTTCTCGAACTTGGCAAAATTCGCAATGAACATCGAGACCAGCTTTTCGGCCTGCGCGTCATAGGCTGCCTTGTCGGCCCAGGTCGAGCGCGGATCGAGAATGCCGCCATCGACACCGTCGACGGAGACCGGCACGGCGAAGCCGAAGTTCGTGTCAGCGCGGAATTCCGCCTGTCCAAGTTCGCCGCTCAGGGCGGCAGCGAGAAGCGCACGCGTCGCCTTGATCGGCATGCGCTTGCCGGTGCCGTAGGCGCCGCCGGTCCAGCCGGTGTTGACAAGCCAGCATTGGACGCCATGACGGCCGATCAACTCCTTGAGCAGATTGCCATATTCGGCCGGATGCCGGGGCATGAAAGGAGCGCCGAAGCAGGTGGAGAAGGTCGCTTCCGGCTCGACGACACCCTTTTCGGTGCCGGCCACCTTGGCGGTGTAGCCGGAGAGGAAGTGATACATCGCCTGATCAGGCGTCAATCGGGCGATCGGCGGCATGACGCCAAAGGCATCGGCGGTCAGCATGATGATCGTCTTTGGATGTCCGGCACGGCCCGTTTCCGAAGCATTCGGGATGAAGTCCATCGGATAGGCGCAACGGGTGTTCTCGGTCAGCGACCCGTCGTCGAAATCCGGCTCGCGGCTTTCGTTCAGCACGACGTTTTCCAGCACGGTGCCGAAGCGCTGCGTTGTCGCATAGATTTCCGGCTCGGCTTCGGCCGATAGGCGGATGGTCTTGGCATAGCAGCCGCCTTCGAAGTTGAAGATGCCGTTTTCGCTCCAGCCATGTTCGTCATCGCCGATCAGCGTCCGGGCCGGATCGGCCGAAAGCGTCGTCTTGCCCGTGCCGGAAAGGCCGAAGAAAACCGCCGCGTCACCGTCCGGGCCGACGTTGGCCGAGCAGTGCATCGGCATCACGCCCTTGGCCGGCAGCAGGTAGTTGAGCACGGTGAAGACCGATTTCTTCATTTCGCCGGCATAGGAGGTGCCGCCGATGAGGACGAGGCCGTTGGTGAGATCGCAGGCGATCACCGTTTCCGAACGGCAGCCGTGGCGGGCCGGATCGGCCTTGAAGCTCGGCAGATCGATGATCGTCAGCTTCGGCACGAAGCTGGACAGCGCTGCGGTGTCAGGGCGGATCAGCAGATTGCGGATGAACAGCGAATGCCAGGCGAATTCGGTCACGACGCGGGTCGGCAGGGCATGGCCCTCCTCGGCGCCGCCGACGAGATCCTGGACGAAAAGCTCCTTGCCCGCGGCATGCGCCAGCATATCGTCGCGCAGCACGGCGAAATGCTCCGGAGAGATCGGCTTGTTATTGTCCCACCAGATTTCGCCATCGGTGTTGATATCGCGAACGACGAACTTGTCGCGCGGCGAACGGCCCGTGTGCTGGCCGGTAATAGCCCGCAGTGCGCCTTGAGCGGTCAGTTCGGCTTCGCCCCGGCGGATCGCTTCTTCATAGAGCGCAGCGGCGGAAAAGTTGTAGCGAACGCTGGCTGCGCCGCCCAATCCAACCGTTGCCAGCTCTATCGCCGGGTTATGAACTCCGAACATTTCCATTGGCTAGTTCCCTTCGCTCAGGCTCGTTGCCGATTAAAACTAATCGCGAAAATACGGGCAGAAATTTTAAAACACAAGATGGAAAACTGGAGAAAATGCAGTGATATCAAACAATTAATCGATTTAAATTTATCGCCTCAATTTTAAATCGTTTGAATAGATCACGTTTAAACTTTCGAATGCGCCACCTAAGATTGCTAACGAATTTTACGACAATCCTCCCCTTTATCTTTGCCACAATTTGTTCCACCTTTATCCTCCATAAGCGCATCCGGTCACTGAGACCGCCTGGGGAGAGCAAATCCGGGAGATTGCGCACTGATGACGGAGACCAACACCATGCCGACAATCGCGCTCGTTGATGACGACCGCAACATCCTCACCTCGGTGTCGATCGCACTGGAGGCCGAAGGATATAAGGTCGAGACGTATACGGACGGTGCTTCGGCGCTCGACGGCCTGCTGGCGCGACCGCCGCAGCTGGCGATCTTCGACATCAAGATGCCGCGCATGGACGGCATGGAACTGCTGCGCCGCCTGCGGCAGAAGTCGGATATTCCCGTCATCTTCCTCACCTCCAAGGATGAGGAGATCGATGAACTCTTCGGCCTGAAGATGGGCGCCGATGATTTCATCACCAAACCTTTTTCGCAGCGTCTGCTGGTAGAGCGCGTACGCGCCGTCCTGCGCCGCGCGTCAAGCCGCGAAGCCGCCGCCGCCGGCACCGGCCCCAGCGGCGCGCCGAAGACCGGCGCCGTGCAGCAGGCCCGCTCGCTGGAGCGCGGGCAACTGGTCATGGACCAGGAACGCCATACCTGCACCTGGAAAGGCGAGGCCGTGACGCTGACGGTGACCGAATTCCTGATCCTGCATTCGCTGGCGCAGCGCCCCGGCGTCGTCAAAAGCCGCGACGCGCTGATGGACGCAGCCTATGACGAACAGGTCTATGTCGATGATCGGACCATCGACAGCCACATCAAGCGGCTGCGCAAGAAATTCAAGATGGTCGACACCGACTTTGATATGATTGAAACACTCTACGGAGTGGGATACCGCTTCCGCGAAGCAGGCTGAGCCCCGAGCGGCGCAGCGCGCTCCTGCATAATCTCCTAAGTCGGCATCGATTTAAGGATCAAATTATGCAGCAGTTCAAAATGTCACAGCGTCCTTTGCGCGTCTGAAAAGACGCGCGGCGCTGTTAGAATGTTGAGGGCTGCGGGCCGGTCCATCCGGCCCCGCCCTTCGAAAGGGCCTGTTATTGGCACAGTTGGTGCAGGAAAGGGATCTCGACGATGCGGAGGGCGTGAGCACCCGTCGCGTCCGAGGCCGCCGTTGGTCGCATCCCTTCACGCTGATCCGCCGCATCTTCGGCAATGCCGTCTTTTCGAGCCTGACGCGGCGCATCCTGTTCTTCAATCTCGTCGCGCTGGTGGTGCTCGTCGGCGGCATCCTCTACCTTAACCAGTTCCGCGAGGGATTGATCGACGCTCGCGCCGAAAGCCTGTTGACGCAGGGCGAAATCATCGCCGGCGCCGTTTCGGCCTCCGCGTCGGTCGATACGAACTCGATTACCATCGATCCGCAGAAGCTGCTCGAGCTGCAGGCCGGCCAGAGCATCACCCCGGTGCCGAACGACGAGGACCTTGAATTCCCGATCGATCCCGAAAAGGTCGCGCCGGTCCTGCGCCGGCTGATCTCTCCGACGCGCACCCGCGCCCGCATCTTCGATGCCGATGCCAACCTGCTGCTCGATTCGCGCCATCTCTATTCGCGCGGCCAGGTGCTGCGCTTCGACCTGCCGCCGGTTGAGGAAGAGAAACAGACCTGGAGCGAGTGGTTCGCCACCCTGTTCAACAAGGCGTTACAGCCCGGCAATCTGCCGCTCTATAAGGAAGCGCCGGGGGGCGACGGCTCAATCTATCCCGAAGTGATGAATGCGCTCACCGGCGTTCGCGGCGCAGTCGTGCGCACCACTGAAAAAGGTGAGCTCATCGTTTCCGTCGCCGTGCCGATCCAGCGCTTCCGTGCCGTGCTCGGCGTGCTGTTGTTGTCGACACAGGCGGGCGACATCGACAATATCGTCCACGCCGAGCGGCTTGCCATCATGCGCGTCTTCGGCGTGGCGACGCTCGTCAACGTGCTGCTTTCGCTGGTGCTGTCGTCGACCATCGCCAATCCGCTGCGCCGTCTTTCTGCAGCTGCCATCCGTGTGCGCCGCGGCGCCAAGACGCGTGAGGAAATTCCCGACTTCTCTGCCCGCCAGGATGAAATCGGCAACCTTTCCATCGCATTGCGCGAGATGACGACGGCGCTCTACGACCGCATCGATGCGATCGAAAGTTTCGCGGCCGATGTCAGCCATGAGCTGAAGAACCCGCTGACCTCGCTGCGCAGCGCCGTCGAAACGCTGCCGCTTGCCCGATCCGACGATTCCAAAAAGCGGCTGATGGACGTCATCCAGCATGATGTCCGCCGCCTCGACCGGCTGATCAGCGATATCTCCGACGCCTCCCGTCTCGACGCCGAACTCGCACGCGTCGATGCCGGTTCCGTCGACATGGAAGTGCTGCTGCGCGACCTCATCGAGGTTTCGCGCCAGGTCAGGAGCACCAAGAAGCAGGTGGAAATCGAATATGCGATCGAACGCAAGCCGAACGTCAAGACGCGCTTCGTCGTCAACGGCCACGATCTACGCATCGGCCAGATCATCGCCAACCTGATCGAGAATGCCCGCTCTTTCGTGCCGGAAAAGGGCGGCAAGATTACCGTGCGGCTGGTGCGGACACGCTCGCGCTGCGTCACCACGATCGAAGACAACGGCCCCGGCATCCAGGCGGAAAATATCGACCGTATCTTCGAGCGCTTCTATACGGACCGGCCGGAGGCGGAAGGCTTCGGCCAGAATTCGGGGCTCGGCCTGTCGATCAGCCGGCAGATCGCCGAAGCGCATGGCGGTTCGCTGAGAGCCGAAAACATCACCGATGCCGAGAGCGGGCATATACTCGGCGCGCGCTTCATCCTCTCTTTGCCAATCGGCGCCGCAGCATGACCGAGGCAGGTTTCAACGTCCATGCGACGGCGATCGTCGTCGGCAAGACCGGGCTGCTGTTCAGCGGCCCCTCCGGCTGGGGAAAATCGATGCTGGCCTTCACCTGCATGACCGAGTCGCGCCGGCTCGGTCTTTTCACGGCGCTGGTCGCGGACGACCAGGTTCTTCTCTCAAGAGAGGCCGGCGCGGTGATCGCCACGTGCCCGCCGTCGATCACCGGGCTGATCGAACTTCGCGGCACCGGCATCGTTCGTCAGGACCATATTCCCAGGGCGGCCATGCATTATGCCGTGCTTCCGGGCAGCGCTACCGGTGAAAACCGGGTGCCTCCCGAGGGCGAAATGGTGAGCCTTGCCGCCGGTTTTTCGCTTCCCGCATTGCGGTTGCTCACAGGCGTTTCTTCACCCCTTGCGATCCTGATGGCAAAAGTGCCGGATATCGGGCGCTGAGGCCTTCCGGATTGGTCAATCTGCCTTATATATTCGCATTTTTATCTTGCACTTCGGCTTTTCATAGCCAAGATGTGCCCCCACCGGTGGACGTAAATGCTGCATTGCGATATTGGGGCCACCGTTTGTATATGGGAGCAGTAATATCATGATCGGACTTGTGCTTGTCACTCATGGCAAGCTGGCTGAAGAGTTTCGTCATGCTGTCGAGCACGTCGTCGGTCCTCAGAAATTCATCGAGACGGTCTGTATTGGCCCCGAAGACGACATGGACCAGAGACGGCAGGACATTCTGGAAGCCGTTTCCGGTGCCGATGATGGCCACGGCGTCGTCATCCTGACCGACATGTTCGGCGGCACGCCGTCCAATCTTGCCATATCAGTCATGAGCAGCGGCCATACCGAGGTCATTGCCGGCGTCAACCTGCCGATGTTGATCAAGCTTGCCGGGGTGCGCGGCGAGAACAACATGGAGAAGGCGCTGGTGGAGGCTTCCGAAGCCGGGCGGAAATATATCAACGTCGCCAGCCGTGTGCTCAGCGGAAAATAACGGGCATTCATGACGTCGCTCTCCCGGGAACTCCTTATCATCAACAAGCGCGGTCTTCACGCGCGCGCTTCCGCCAAATTCGTGCAGATGGTCGAGACCTTCGATGCCGCCATCACCGTTTCCAAGGACGGAATGACGGTCGGCGGTACCTCCATCATGGGCCTGATGATGCTTGCGGCAAGCCCCGGCTCGAGCGTCGTCGTCTCGGCAAGCGGCAGCCAGGCCGAGGAAGCGCTGGAGGCGCTGGACCAGCTGATCCAGAACAGGTTCGGCGAGGAGATGTGAGCTCGGATCGAGTTCATATAAACATATAAAGACTTCTTTATATCCTTATTGCCATCACCGGCGAAGCCTGCTAAACGGCGGACATGCCGTGCGCTTGCACGTGGGTCATCTTCGCGCCTGCGCCAATTTTGAGACGTTTTTCAGCCTGGAGGCCTCTATGAGCACTGAAAAAGATTATGTCGTCGCCGATATCGGGCTTGCGGATTTCGGCCGCAAGGAAATTACGATCGCCGAAACCGAAATGCCGGGGCTGATGTCCTGCCGCACCGAATTCGGCCAGACAAAGCCGCTGAAGGGCGCGCGCATCACCGGCTCGCTGCACATGACTATTCAGACGGCCGTGCTCATCGAGACGCTGGTCGCGCTCGGCGCGGAAGTCCGCTGGGCCTCGTGCAACATCTTCTCGACGCAGGATCATGCCGCTGCCGCGATCGCCGCCTCAGGCGTACCTGTCTTCGCCATCAAGGGCGAATCTCTCGAAGATTACTGGGTCTACACCGACAAGATCTTCCAGTGGGCCGATGGCGGCCTTTCCAACATGATCCTCGATGACGGCGGCGACGCCACCATGTACATCCTGCTTGGCGCCCGCGCAGAAGCCGGCGAGGACGTGCTCACTCATCCGCATTCCGAAGAAGAGGAAATCCTCTTCGCACAGATCAAGAAGCGTCTTGCCGCTTCACCTGGCTGGTTCACCAAGCAGCGCGACGCGATCAAGGGCGTCACCGAGGAAACGACGACCGGCGTCAACCGCCTTTACCAGCTCAGCCAGAAGGGCCTGCTGCCCTTCCCGGCGATCAACGTCAACGACTCGGTCACCAAGTCAAAGTTCGACAACAAGTATGGCTGCAAGGAATCGCTGGTCGACGGCATCCGCCGCGGCACCGACGTCATGATGGCCGGCAAGGTTGCCGTCGTCTGCGGATACGGCGACGTCGGCAAGGGTTCTGCCGCTTCGCTCTCCGGTGCCGGCGCCCGCGTCAAGGTGACCGAAGCCGATCCGATCTGCGCATTGCAGGCTGCGATGGACGGTTACGAAGTCGTTCTGCTCGAGGACGTCGTTTCCTCGGCCGATATCTTCATCACCACCACCGGCAACAAGGACGTCATCCGCATCGACCATATGCGGGCGATGAAGGATATGGCGATCGTCGGCAATATCGGTCACTTCGACAACGAAATCGAAGTCGCTGCATTGCGCAATCTCAAGTGGACCAACGTCAAGCCGCAGGTCGACCTGATCGAATTCCCCAAGGGCAATCGCATCATCCTTCTGTCCGAAGGACGTCTGCTCAACCTCGGCAACGCCACCGGCCATCCGTCCTTCGTGATGTCGGCTTCGTTCACCAACCAGACGCTGGCGCAGATCGAGCTCTTCACCAAGCCCGACCAGTATTCCAACCAGGTCTATATCCTGCCGAAGCATCTCGATGAAAAGGTCGCACGCCTGCATCTCGACAAGCTCGGCGTGAAGCTGACTGAGCTTTCTGCGGAACAGGCTGCCTATATCGGCGTCTCGCCGAAGGGCCCGTTCAAGTCCGACCACTACAGATATTGATTTGATCGTTAATATCCACAAGATGTAGAAGCCGCGGCATTGACAAATGCCGCGGCTTATTTTTTGGACGCTCCCTTCCCGCAGATTCCCTTCCGAAGTATTGTTTTAAGACTTGATTCGTGGCGCCGGACCCTGTCCGACCGCTGCGAAAATGGGATGTCTTGTCGTAATGCGGCACATTGAAGGACGGAGACATACCGCGGATGTCGGAAATGAAAAGCAGCCTGCCCGGTCAGGCGGATGATGGCGCTCGCGCCGATCGCCGCCCGCTCATGGCAGGCCAAGGATATCAATCTGCAACGGCGCACGAGGCCGTAAAGCAAGAGCACGGACCATTGGCGCGCTTCCTGAAAAGCTGCGCGGCCGGGACGGCGCTCGCCACCCTGGCGCGGCCGGCTCTGGCACAGGCGGAGCAGCAGGCGGCGGCCTCGGCTCACCTCTTCACATCCTCGCAGGTGATCGGTGTTTCCGTCGTTATCGGCGTCATATCGGCAGCCCTGCTGTCGACGCTGTGGCTGGTGCGCCAGCGCGGCAACCTGGAAAACGAGAGCCGGGAAATCCGCTCGGCGCTCTCCGATGCCCAGCAGCGCATTTCGCAATACCAGGCTCTGATCGCCGACAAGAACCGGCGGATCGTCATCTGGGACGGCAATGCGCGGCCCGAACTGCTCGGCCAGCTTCCGCCCGAGACCGGCGCGCCGCAAGACGGCGAATTCCTGGCCTTCGGCCTGTGGCTGAAGTCACGTTCGGCTTCCGAGCTGGAAAAGGCGATCGACCGGCTGCGCGACGAGGCGCAGAGCTTCGACATGGTGGTCGAAACCATCCGCGACGAGATCCTCGAGGCGCAGGGCCGAGTTTCCGGCGGGCGTGCCTTCGTCCGTTTCGTGGCGCTCAACAATCTGCGCGCCGAGCTCGCAGAGCTCAGGATTGAGCGCGACCGGCTGATGACCTCGATCTCGGCCTTCCAGACCATGCTCGACGCGATCGACATGCCGGCCTGGCAGCGCGACCCGGTGGGCCGCCTCACCTGGGTCAACCAGGCTTATGGCGAGGCGGTCGAAGCGCGATCACCGCAGCAGGCGATCAATGAAGGCCGCGAGATGCTGACGACCGTCGCGCGCGAACGCATTCGCGCCACGACGACGCCGGAATCGCCCTTCCACGACAAGATCTCGACGGTCGTGCACGGCAACCGCACATTCTTCGACGTCGTCGACGTCAGGGTTCCCGGCGGCTCGGCCGGCATCGCGATCGATGTGTCCGACATAGAGGCCGTGCGTGCCGAGCTGGAACGGACGCTGAAGAGCCATGCCGAAACGCTCGACCATCTCGCCACGCCGGTTGCCATCTTCGACGGCGAGCGCCGGCTGCAATTCTACAACCAGGCCTTCGTCGCGCTCTGGGAGCTTGATATCGCCTTCCTCGAAGGCCGGCCGGACAATAGCGAGTTGCTCGAGCGGTTGCGCGCCGCCAAGAAGTTGCCGGACCAGCTCAACTGGAAAAGCTGGAAGGAAGCCGCGCTTTCCGTCTATCGCGCGCTCGACACGCAAACGGATCTCTGGCACCTGCCGAACGGGCAGACGTTGCGGGTCTTTGCGACCGCCCATCCGCAGGGCGGCGCCACCTGGGTGTTCGAAAACCTGACCGAGCAGGTCGATCTCGAAACGCGCTACAACACGCTGGTCAAGGTGCAGGGCGAAACGATCGACCATCTTTCCGAAGGTGTGGCGGTGTTCGGTCCTGACGGACGCATCCGCCTTTCCAACCCGGCCTTTCGCGCGCTTTGGGGGATCACCGAAACCGAAGCCAAGCCCGGCACCCATATCCGTGCGCTGGGCGAGGCCTGCGCCCCGTCCTATGACCGGCCGGACGGCTGGAAGACCTTCGCGGAACTGATCACCAGCTTCGACGACGAACGCCGCTCGGGCCAGGGAACGCTGGAACTCTTCTCCGGCCTCGTGCTCGACTATGCCGTCATCCCGCTGCCGAACGCCCAGACCATGCTGACCTTCGTCAACATGACGGACAGCGTGCGCGCCGAGCGCGCGCTGACCGAGAAGAACGAAGCGTTGCGCAAGGCCGACGAGCTGAAGAACGACTTCGTCCAGCACGTTTCCTATGAACTGCGTTCGCCACTGACCAACATTATCGGCTTCACCGATCTCCTGCGCACACCGGGCGTCGGGCCGCTGACCGAACGGCAGGCCGAATATATCGACCACATCTCCACCTCGTCCTCGGTTCTCCTGACGCTCGTCAACGATATTCTCGACCTTGCGACCGTCGATGCCGGCATCATGCGCCTCAATTATGCGGATATCGATCTCAACGGCCTACTCGACGACGTCTCGATGCAGATCGCCGATCGGCTCCACGAAAGCGGCGTCGCACTTGAAATCACCGCTCCTGCCTATCTCGGCTCGATCGTTGCCGATCCGCAGCGGCTGAAACAGATCCTTCTGAAGCTTCTGTCCAATGCGGCGAATTTCTCGCCCGAAGGCACGTCGATCTCGCTGGAATGCCATCGCGAAGGCACGGATTTCGTCTTCGCCGTCAGTGATCGCGGCCCCGGCATCTCACCCGACATGATCGCGACCGTCTTCGACCGTTTTGCCACGGGAGCGAAAAGCGGCAAACGCGGCGGCGCCGGCCTCGGCCTCTCGATCGTTGATAGCTTCGTCAGTCTGCACCATGGCGATGTGACGATCGACAGCGAGCCGGGCAAGGGCACGACCGTCGTCTGCCGTATCCCTTCGGTCGATGTACCGCATTCCGCCGCAGCCGAATGACCACCAGTGATACGATTTCGCTTTTCCTGAAGGACGAGGCGGCTACCATCCGCCTCGGCGAGGACCTGGCGCTGGCCCTGAAGGCCGGCGATTGCCTTGCCCTTTCCGGCGATCTCGGCGCGGGGAAATCCTCGCTCGCCCGGGCGATCCTGCGCGCCATGGCCGATGACGAGGGGCTCGAGGTTCCGAGCCCGACCTTCACGCTGGTGCAATCCTATGATCTGCGCATCGCCGTTTCGCATTTCGATCTCTACCGGCTCGGCGACCCTGCCGAACTGACGGAGCTTGGCTTCGACGAGGCCCTGCAGAACGGCATCTGTCTCGTCGAATGGCCGGAGATGGCGAAGAGCGAACTGCCCGCGGAGCGAATCACCCTGACGCTGGCGCATGAAGGCAGCGGCCGGCGGGCGACGATCGAAGCTGCTGGCGCGCAAAATACACGCATCCACCGCGTCCTGGCGATCCGCGATTTCCTTGACGGTGCAGGTTATCCCGCAGCGAAACGCCGATTCCTGACCGGTGATGCCTCGCTGCGCGCCTATGAGGCGATCTATCCGAAGGCCGAGAACCGGCGCATCATCCTGATGGACTGGCCGCCGCTTGCCGAAGGCCCGCCGGTTCTCGACGGCAAACCCTATCCCAAAGTCGCGCATCTTGCCGAAAACGCTTATCCCTTCGTGGCGATCGCCGGTGCGTTGCGCAAGGACGGTTTTGCGGCGCCCGAAGTCTACAAGGTGGATTATGACAAGGGTATCCTGCTGATCGAAGATCTTGGCAGCGAAGGCGTGCTGGATGCCCACGGACAGCCGGTTATCGAACGCTATCGCGAAAGCGTTGCCTGCCTGGCCAGACTGCACGCGCTGAAAATTCCGCAGGACATCCCCGTTGGAAAGGGGCATGTCCATCATATTCCTGATTTCGACCGCACGGCGATGAAGATGGAGGTGCGGCTGGTGCTCGACTGGTACCTGCCCTGGAAGCGCCAGGGCGCACCTGCAACGGAAGCCGAACGGGCGGAATATCTGGCGATCTGGGACGCGCTCATCGATGAGCTCGCAACGGCCGAGAAGAACCTGCTGCTGCGCGACTTCCACTCGCCGAACATCATCTGGCGCGAACATGAAAGCGGTATTCGCAAGATCGGCCTCATCGATTTCCAGGACGCGATGATCGGTCCCACGGCCTATGATCTTGCCTCGATCGTCCAGGATGCGCGCGTAACGATCGAGCCGGACCTCTTCCGGCAGCTGATGGATGATTATCTGACGCTTCGCCGCGCAGAGCGCGGTTTCGACGAAGCCGGATTTATGAGAGCCTGGGCGATCATGTCGGCGCAGCGCAATTGCAAGCTTGCCGGTCTTTGGGTGCGCCTGTTGCAGCGCGACGGCAAGCCGGGCTATCTGAAACACATGCCGCGCACGCTCGCCTATCTGAGCGTCGCGCTTGAGCATGAAGCGCTTGCCCCCTTGCGCGATTGGTGCGCAAGGGCTGGAATAGGCCAGAGCGAATCATAAGTTCCGGATCAGAATGACCATCAGACAAGCCATGGTACTGGCCGCGGGTCTCGGAACCCGCATGCGCCCGATCACCGACACGATCCCGAAGCCGCTGGTGAAGATCGACGGCAAGCCGATGATCGATTACGCGCTGGATTGCCTGGTGGCGGCCAGTATCGAACGCGCCGTCGTCAACGTTCACCACCACGCCGACCAGATGCTCGAACATCTCAGGAATTATCACGGCCTCGACATCGTCATATCGGACGAGCGGGACGCACTGATGAATTCCGGCGGCGGCCTGGCGAAGGGGTTGAGGCTGCTTAGCCGCGACAATATCTTCGTCATGAACGCCGATCTCTTCTGGATCGGTGAACAGCCGGGGCGGCCGACGAACCTAGAACGCTTAGCCGGATTCTTCGATGCCGAACGCATGGATATGGCGCTGCTTTGCGTCGGGATCGAGGATACGACGGGTCACAATGGCAAGAACGACTTCAGTCTTGCGGCCGATGGCCGGCTGACGCGTTATCGCGACGATCCGTCCAATCCGGTCGTCTATGCCGGCGCGATCGCCATGAACCCGTCGCTGTTCGACGATGCGCCGAAGGATGCCTTCAACCTCAATATCTATTTCGACAAGGCGATCGCGCGTGGACGGCTTTTCGGCATCGTGCTCGAAGGTCACTGGCTGACGGTCGGCACGCCCGAGGCGATCGGCGAGGCGGAGGAAACGATCCGGCGATTGCGGACGTTTGCGTAAGCCATGGCGGAGCGGCACCAGCCACGCATCCTGACGATCCCGGCGGGCCTCTCCTTCCTGAAAACGCTGGCAACGACACTTTGCGACGGCCGATTGACCCCGATTTTCCGGCACGACGCCGATGATCCGCTATCGCTTGCCAAAGTAACGATCTACCTGCCGACCCGGCGCGCCGTGCGTGTGCTGCGCTCCGAATTCGTCGACCTGCTCGGCGGCCGCTCGGCGATCCTCCCCGTCATCCGCCCGCTCGGCGAAACCGATGACGATAGCGGCTATTTCGACGAGGCGCTGCCGGCAACGATCGATCTCGCTCAGCCGCTATCGAATACCGCCCGTCTGCTGGAGCTTGCGCGTCTGATCCTCGCCTGGCGAAACAAGCTGCCGGAGATCGTCCGCCACATTCACTCGGACTCGCCGCTCGTCGCGCCGGCAAGCCCGGCCGATGCGATCTGGCTCGCCCGCAACCTTGCGGAGCTGATCGATTCCATCGAGACCGAGGATCTCGACTGGTCGGAGCTGTCGAAACTCGATACTGGCGATTATGCCGCCTGGTGGCAGTTGACGGCGGAGTTCCTGCAGATCGCCAGCGCCTTCTGGCCCGAGCGGCTGTCCGAGCTCGGCAAATCCTCGCCGGCGCGGCACAGAAACGCCATTCTCCGGGCCGAAGCAAGCCGGCTTTCGGCAACGAAACCCGCCGGGCCGATCATCATCGCCGGTTCGACGGGTTCCGTTCCCGCCACCGCCGATCTCATTGCCGCCGTCGCCCATCTGCCGGAAGGCGTGATCGTGCTTCCAGGTCTCGATCTCTCCATGCCCGAAAGGCACTGGCAGATGGTCGCGCCGGAACCGGCGCCAGGCCAACATGCCAATCCGGCAAGCCGGAGCCATCCGCAATATGGTCTGTCGTCTCTGCTCAAGCGGCTGAAGCTGACGCGGGCCGACGTCACGCTCCTCGACAGACCGGAGGCCGATCTTGAGCGGCGTGCCGAAATCCTGTCGCGGGCACTTGCTCCGGCGGAGGCGACCAGCGACTGGGGAGCGTGGAAAAACGACCTGCCGGCAGGCGCGCTGTCTTCGGCCTTCTCTGACATTTCGCTGATTGAAGCCGCCAATGAGCGTGAGGAAGCAACCGCAATTGCCATCGCGCTCCGGCTTGCGTTGGAGAGGCCGGGACAGGACAGCGAGAGCCGGGCAGCACTCATCACTCCGGACCGCAATCTCGCGCGGCGGGTGATGGCCGAGCTTTCCCGCTTCGGCATCCTCGCAGACGATTCGGCGGGCACACCGCTTTCGGCCATGCCGCAGGGTACCTTGCTGCAATTGCTGCTGGAGGCAGCGCTGCGGCCGGGCGATCCGGTGGCCATCGTCTCGCTGCTCAAACATCCGCTTGCCCGCTTCGGCCTGGAGCGCGGCGCCTTGATTTCCGCTACCGAGGCGCTCGAGCTGCTGGCACTGCGCGGCGGCGTGGCAGAGGTGGATATCAGTACGCTGGAACCGCTGCTCACGCACCAACTTGCCGAACAGGCCCTGGACAGGCACGCGCCGCAATGGCGAAAAGCGCTTTCGCCTGAGGCCGCCGACGCCGCATACGACCTTGCCCGGCGGGTCACACGGGCGACCGAGCCTCTGGCTTCGGCGCTGATGCGGCACCGGCCGGAAGATCGCGGAAGAACAGCGCGCTTCACATTGTCCGAATGGGCGGAACGCACCGGCCGTTCGCTTGAAGCGGTCGCGGTCGATCCGCAAGGCAATCTCGCCGATCTCTGGTCGAACGAAGCGGGAGATGCCCTCGCCGCCCTGCTCGGTGAAGTGATCGACACGGACGGCCAGATGGAGGCCGACGGACCGCAATGGATCGACATCATGGCAGCACTCGCCGCCGGTCATGCGGTGAAGCCACGGGCGCTCAGCCATCCGAGGCTTTTCATCTTCGGCACGCTGGAAGCCCGCCTGCAGAGCGTCGATACGTTGATCCTCGGCGGCCTGAACGAAGGCACCTGGCCGGGACAGACCGCCAACAATCCCTTCATTCCGCGCATGATGAAGACGGAAATCGGCCTCGAGCCGCCGGAGCGGCGCATCGGCCAGCTGGCACATGACTTCGAGATGGCAAACGGCACACGTCATCTGATCTATTCGCGCGCGCTGCGCCAGGGCTCGACGCCGACCGTTGCCTCACGTTGGCTGCAGCGGCTGCTGGCGCTCGGCGGAGAGGCGTTCGAAGCGGAATTGAAGGGACCCGGCAATCGTTTCCTGCAGTGGACCGCTCTCATCGATCGGGGCGACAGTCAGGCGCCGGCGCAACGACCCTCGCCGAAACCGCCGCTGGCGCTGCAGCCGAAATCCTATTCCTTCAGCGAAGTCGGCCGGCTGCGCCGAGATCCCTATGCCATCTATGCCCGTCGCATCCTGCGGCTCGACCCCGTCGACCCGTTCAATCGCGACCCGGGTGCGGCCGAACGCGGGACGCTCTACCACAAGATCATCGACCGTTTCATCCGCGAAGCCCATATCGCCGGCACGCCGGATGCAGCAGCGGCGATGGAGCACGTCCTTTCCGAGCTTTTCGACATGGAAAAGTTGCCGCCGCATATCGATGCCGTGTGGCGGCCGCGTTTTCGCGCAGTCGCCCGCGTCTTCCTCGAATGGGAGGCCGGACGGCGACATGGCATCCTGAAAACGTTGACGGAAGTGCGAGGCGGCATGGAACTGGAGCCGATCAATATCCGGCTCACCGGCGTCGCAGACCGGATCGACGTCACCGGACCACACTCGGCCGATATCATCGACTACAAGACCGGCTACAATCCCTCGCCGGCGCAGGCACGCGTGCTTCTCGATCCGCAGCTGGCACTTGAAGCAGCGGCCTTGAGCGCTGGCGCTTTTCGCGATGCCGGCAGCCTCGTGCCGCAGGACCTTCTCTATGTGCGTCTGCGACCGGGAAGCCGCTTTCAAGTCGATACCGTCAACAACGAGAGCTCTGCACGCAGCGACAAGGCCAAATCGGCGATGGATCTCGCCGCTGAATCGATCGACCAGCTGGTCAAATTCGTGGGGTTGCTGCAATCCAGCGAAAGAGGCTTTACCTCGCGGCTGATCCCGGCCCAGCAGTTCGATTTCGGCGGCGATTATGATCATCTCGCCCGCGTCTCCGAATGGTCGACGGCCGAAACCGAAGAGGGCGGCGATGAGTGATGTGACCGCCCTTCCCAACGATGACGATCCGGGCGCCTGGATCGGCTGGACGACAATCCAGCAGGCGATAGCCTCCGATCCGTTGCGGTCGGCATGGGTCTCGGCCAATGCCGGTTCCGGCAAGACGCATGTGCTGACGCAGCGCGTCATCCGGCTGCTCCTATCAGGCGCGCGGCCCTCCGCCATTTTATGCCTCACCTACACCAAGGCTGCGGCGTCGGAAATGTCGAACCGCGTTTTCGAACGGCTGGCGGAATGGGTGGTGCTTGACGATGAAGACCTCGGCCGCCGCATCACGCAGATCGAAGGCGTGGCTCCCGACGGACTGAAGCTTGCCGAGGCTCGTCGGCTGTTTGCCAAGGCGCTGGAGACGCCCGGCGGACTGAAGATCCAGACGATCCATGCCTTTTGCGAGGCACTGCTGCATCAGTTCCCGCTGGAGGCCAACGTTGCCGGACATTTCTCGGTTCTCGACGATCGCGCGGCGTTGACGCTGCTTTCCGATGCGCGCCGGGCGCTGCTGACGGCAACGGCGCCTGACGAAGACAGCGCCCTTGCCGAGGCATTCGCCTACGTGCTCAATCTCGGCGACGAATCCGGGCTGGAGAACCTGCTCGGCGACATCGTCGCCAACCGCAATGCCGTTCGTCGTTTCACCGCGACGGCCGAACAGCAGGGCGGTGTGGAAATGGTTCTGCGCAAAAGGCTCGGCCTTGCCGTCGGCGACACTGAAGACAGGATCGCGGCGCAATATTGGCCTTTGCCGGAGCTTTCGGGCAGCACACTGGAGCTCTATCTCTCGCTTGCCGACCAGAAGGGCGGCGCGAAGGCGCAGGAAGTTGCTTACGGCCTCAGGCTCGCCGGGCGGGAGCGCGATGACGCAAGGCGTGCGCAATTTCTCGAGAAGATCTTTCTGACCGTGAAGGGCGAGCCCAAGGCGGACTCGCAATTCTTCGTCAAGGCCATGCTTGCCGAGGCACCGCAGCTGGCAGAGGCCATCGCCATTGCCCGCGCGCATGTCGCAGCAAGTCGCGACCGGCTGAAGCTGATGCGGATGTACGGCGCCACGCATGCAGCGCTCGTGCTCGCCGATCGGCTGAATCACGACTATGAGGAGTTGAAGAAGCAGCGCAGCCAGCTCGATTTCGAGGATCTGATCACCCGCACTGCCGACCTGCTGACCAAAAGTGGCGTCGGCCCCTGGATCCACTACAAGCTCGATCGCGGCATCGATCATATCCTCGTCGACGAGGCGCAGGATACCAGCCCGATCCAGTGGAGCGTCATCCAGTCGCTCGCCGAAGATTTCTTCTCCGGCGAAAGCGCCCGGCCGACCGTGCGCACGCTGTTTGCCGTCGGCGACGAAAAGCAGTCGATCTATTCCTTCCAGGGGGCGCGGCCCGAGCGTTTTTCCGAGGAGAGCGACCGGACGCGGCGGCGCGTTTCCGATAGCGGGCAGAGTTTTTCCTCCGTGCGGCTGCCACTGTCGTTCCGCTCGACCTCAGACGTACTCGAGGCGGTTGACCACATTTTCAAGACAGCCGAGAATGCGCGCGGCCTCAGCGCGCTCGGCGAACCGGTCGTGCATCGTTCAAGCCGCATCGGACATCCCGGCGCCGTCGATCTCTGGGAAATGGTTGCGCCGGAAGCGGTGGTGAAGGAGGAGGACTGGACGGCGCCCTTCGATGCGACGCCGGAAAGCGCGCCGGCCGCGATCCTCGCGCGGCGGATCGCCCATTCGATCGGCACGCTTGTTGGCCGGGAAACGATCGTCGACAAAGGCAAGGAGCGCTTGATCGAGGCGGGCGACATCCTGGTGCTGGTGCGCAAGCGCGATGCCTTCGTCAATGCGTTGACGCGCGCGTTGAAGCGCCGCGGCGATATTCCCGTCGCCGGCGCGGACAGGCTGGTGCTGACCAGCCATATCGCCGTGCAGGATCTGCTGGCGCTCGGCCGTTTCCTGCTTCTGCCGGAAGACGATCTTTCGCTCGCCGCCGTGCTGAAGAGCCCGCTTTTCGATCTCTCGGAGGACGACATCTTTGCGATCGCCGCGTTGCGCGGCGACAATGAAAGCGTCTGGAGCCATCTCAAAAGCTTCGCCGCCGACGGCACCGAACGTTTCCGCGCTGCCGTCGAGAGGCTGGAGCTGTTTCTCCGGCAGTCCAGGAGCCTGTCGGTCCATGATTTCTATGCGCGCGTGCTGGGCAACTATGGCGGGCGGCGGCAATTCCTTGCTCGTCTCGGCACCGAAGTCAGCGATATTCTCGACGAATTCCTGACCTTCACGCTCGACCATGAGAGCTCCGGCCTTCCCGGGCTGCAATCCTTCATCTCGACGCTGGAGCTCGAAGCCCCGGTAATGAAGCGCGAGCAGGACAAGGGGCGCAACGAGGTGCGGATCATGACGGTGCATGCCTCCAAGGGTCTTGAAGCACCGATCGTTTTTCTTGTCGACGGCGGTTCGAAGGCCTTCACCCATACCCATCTGCCGAAGCTTCGCCTGATCGAGACCAGCCCCGACGAACCACCGATGCCCGTCTGGGTTCCTGTCTCCGATCTGGCCAATTCGCTGACCCAGGACGATGCCGCACGTATCCAGATGCTGGCGGAAGAGGAATACCGCCGGTTGCTCTACGTCGCTATGACGCGCGCCGCCGACCGGCTGGTCGTCTGCGGCTATCGTGGCGTGCGTGTGAATAACGACACCTGGCATATGATGATCTCGACGGCCCTGCGCGACGACCATCCGCATGTGGAGGCGACCACATTCTCCGGTCCCGATGGGGAATGGCCGGGCGTCAAATGGCGCGTGCCGCGGGTGGAACGACGCTTCGAGCGTACCGATAGCACCGAAGAGCGCGGCAGCGAGGAGACCTTGCCCGACGGTCTGTCGCGGCCATTGCCGCCGCAGGCTGAGCTGCCCCGGCCGCTCAGTCCTTCCGGCGCCGGGACGATCATCGATGAAGACGAGGGCGGTCTGCTGATTGTCTCGCCGCTGTTCGGCGAAAAGGAGCGCAGCGATCGTTCGCTGGAAAAGGGCAGGCTGATCCATCGCATGCTGCAGGCGCTTCCCGAAATTCCGCTTGGCGAACGGCCTGACGCGGCGAGCCGTTATGCCGAAAGGGCGGCTCGATTCTGGCCGGAAGCCGAACGGCGCAAGCTTGTCGATTCGGTTCTGAAACTATTGGACGAGGAAGGCCTGCAGGCTGTTCTCGGTGCGCAGGCCCAGCCCGAAGTCTCGATCATGGGAACATTGACGCTCGAAGACCGGCGCTATGCCGTCTCCGGCCGCATCGACCGGCTTGCCGTTCTTGCCGATCGCGTCGTCATTCTCGACTACAAGACCAATCGGGTACCGCCAGCAACAGAAGAAGCTATCCCCTTCGCGCACCGGGCACAGCTGGCGATCTATCGCGAGATCCTGGCGCCGCTCTATCCTCACAAGCGTATCGATTGCATGCTTGTCTATACCGAGAACGCTTCGCTCTACACGCTGAGCGAAAAGGCGCTCGGTTTGGCGCTTGCAGCGGTCAAGACAAAGTGAAATACCGGACATTGAAAGTTCGGCACCGCACCATCACATGTGGTTCAACACCCAATTCCGTTAAAGGAGCAGCCCATGGCTACCGTGAAAGTCGATATCAATAACTTCCAGTCGGAAGTTCTGGAATCCGCAGAACCCGTCGTCGTCGATTTCTGGGCCGAATGGTGCGGCCCGTGCAAGATGATTGCTCCGAGCCTCGAAGAAATCGCCGTCGAGATGGAAGGCAAGGTCAAGGTCGCCAAGCTGAATATCGATGAGAACCCGGAACTCGCTGCACAGTTCGGTGTGCGCTCCATTCCGACCCTTGCAATCTTCAAGGGCGGCGAAGTTGCCGATATCTCGGTCGGCGCAAAGCCGAAGACGGCTCTTTCGAACTGGATTTCGAGCGCTGCCTGATTAATATCGACGAATTTATATCACATTGACGAAAAAGCCCGGCTCGACCGGGCTTTTTTTCATTTCGCAGCCTTCATTTTGGCGGCGTGCCGTTGTCGGCAAGCACGTCGCCGACAAGATAGAGAGAGCCGCCGACCAGGATGCGCGGCGGCAATGCCTCCGGGTCGGCGACGGCTTTTATCGCTTCCAGCGCATCGCCGACCGTCGACATCGGTTCGGCAACCAAGCCGGCATCATAAGCGGCATTCGACAATATCACCGGGTCGACCATCGCTTCGCTGCCGCGGATCGGCACGCAGAAAACCTTCTCGACCAAGCCGGCAAAGGCCTTGAAATAACCGACCGGATCCTTGGTGTTGATCATGCCGATAATCAGAAAAAGCGGCCGAGACTGGCGCTCCTCGAAAGTGGCCATGGCTTCGGCGATCACTTCGCCGGCACCGGGATTATGCCCGCCATCGATCCAGATCTCGGCGCCGGCGGGTGCATGCGGCAGCAGCCGGCCCTCGCTCAGGCGCTGCAGCCGGCCCGGCCATTCGACCGAACTCATCGCCTTTTCCATCATCGTCTCGGTGACGGTGAAACCCGCCGCCTTGACGGCACGAATGGCAGCGGCGGCATTGGCATATTGATGGCGGCCGGGAAGGCGCGGCAGCGGCAGGTCGGCAAGGCCGAACTCGTCCTGGTAGACGAGCCGGCCATATTCCTCATGCGCCATGAAATCCTGCCCGAAGACGGCGCTCGGGCAATGCAGCCGTTCGGCCGTCGACATCAGCACGTCGAGCGCTGCGTCATATTCCTGATGACCGATGACAACGGGAAATCCCGGTTTCATGATGCCGGCCTTTTCGGCCGCGATCAGCTCGACCCTGTCGCCGAGATAGGGCTGGTGATCCAGCGAAATCGGCATGATCACCGAGACGGCCGGATCGGAAATGACATTGGTGGCGTCGAACCGGCCGCCGAGACCGACTTCGATGATCGCGGCATCGGCCGGATGTTCGGAAAACAGGATGAAGGTGACTGCCGTCAGGATTTCGAAGACGGTGATCTGCTGTCCTGCATTGGCATCGGCCACGCGACGCACGGCCTCGGCAAAGACGGCGTCGTCGACAAGCTGTCCGCGTCCGCCCTTGACGCCGATGCGATAACGCTCGTGCCAATTGACGAGATGCGGTGAGGTGTGGACGTGAGCGCTGTAGCCGCCGACTTCGAGCAGGGCGCGGCAGAAGGCGGTGACCGACCCCTTGCCATTGGTGCCGGCGACATGAATCACCGGCGGCAGTTTCCTGTGCGGATTGCCGAGTTGATCGAGAAGACGGGTGATGCGATCGAGAGACAGATCAAAGCCCTTGGGATGCAATCCCATGAGCTTGTCGATCTCCTGCGCTGCCTCACTCACCGCGGTTTGGCCTCTGGGTATCAATTCGGCACCCCGCCTGCTTGTCAGTTATCAGGCGCTCGCCGCCAGAGCGATGGCGCCGCCATTCATGTCGTTCGCCGCCGAAACCGGCTTCTTCGTCAGAATCTTCAAGAGGCGCGCCAGCGTTTCCGGAATATCGTGGCGCTTGACGACCATATCGACCATACCATGCTCCAGCAGGTATTCGGCGGTCTGGAAGCCTTCGGGCAGTTTTTCACGCAACGTCTGCTCGATCACGCGCTTGCCGGCAAAGCCGATTTCGGCGCCGGGCTCGGCCAGATGAATATCGCCAAGCATGGCATAGGAGGCCGTGACGCCACCCGTCGTCGGGTTGGTCAGCACGACGATATAGGGCTGGCCGGATTCTTTCAGCATGTCGACGGCAACCGTCGTGCGCGGCAGCTGCATCAGCGACAGGATGCCTTCCTGCATGCGCGCGCCGCCGGAAGCGGGGAACATCACCAGCGGGCACTTTTCAGACGTCGCGCGCTCGAAAGCCTTGACGATCGCCTCGCCGGCGGCCATGCCGAGCGAACCGCCGATAAAGTTGAATTCGTGCACAACGGCCACGAGTTTCAGTCCCTGCACCTTTCCGACACCGGCGAGGATCGTATCCTCCTGTTCGGTCTTCAGGCGGCTGTCGCGCAGGCGATCGCTATATTTCTTCGAATCGCGGAACTTCAGCGGGTCCTGCGCGACCTTCGGCTGCGGCAGCGATTCGAACTCGCCATTATCGAAAAGATCGGCCAGCCGGGCCTTGGCCGGCATCTTCATGTGATAACCCGACGCCGGAATGACCCATTTGTTGCCTTCCAGGTCCTTGTGGAAGACCATCTCGCCCGTTTCCGGGCACTTGATCCAGAGGTTCTCCGGCACTTCGCGACGGCCCAGCATGGAATTGATCCGCGGGCGAACGTAGTTGGTGATCCAGTTCAACTCGAATACTCCTGATAGTCTAAAGCGCGTAGCGATCTTTCAGATGCGCTGCCACGCTTTAGGTCCTAGTTTCCCGCATGTCGTTGCCGCAAAACCGCTGCACACTTTTGCGCGACATGCTTTATTGCCAATGTGGGCAAACTATTCGGCAGCAACAAGGCGCGCCGAACGTGTTCCCGTGGAAAGGCCGCGCACCAGCGTGGCAACCGCCTGAACGGTGTCCGCCGTTGCCTTTCCGTCATGCGTCAAGCTGGTCGCAACCTGATTGACGATCGCGGTGCCGACGACGACGCCGTCGGCCGAACTGCCGATGACCTTTGCATGTTCCGCCGTCTTGACGCCGAAGCCGACGCAGACGGGCAGCTTGGTATGCTGCTTGATGCGCTCGACCGCGCCCGAAACCAGCGACGGATCGGGCAGCGCCGAACCGGTGATGCCATTCATCGAGACGTAGTAGACGAAGCCGGAGGTGTTCTTCAGGACCTTCGGCAGGCGCTTTTCATCGGTCGTCGGCGTCGCAAGGCGGATGAAATTGATGCCTTTGCGGATCGCCGGAATGCAGAGCTCGTCATCCATCTCGGGCGGCAGGTCGACGACGATCAGGCCGTCGATGCCGGCGGCGAGCGCGTCGTCGAGGAATTTCTCGACGCCATAAATATAGATCGGGTTGTAGTAACCCATCATCACGATCGGCGTCGCATCATTGGTCTTGCGGAAATCGGCCGCCAGCTGCAGCGTCTTCTTCAGCGTCTGGCCGCCTTTCAGCGCCCGTTGGCCGGCCAGCTGGATCGCCGGGCCGTCGGCCATCGGATCGGAAAAGGGCATCCCGAGCTCGATGATGTCGGAGCCTGCCTCCGGCAGCGCCTTCATGATGCCGAGCGAGGTGTCGTAATCGGGATCGCCGCCCATGAAATAGGTCACAAGCGCCGGACGGCCCTCGGCCTTCAGCTCGGCAAAGCGTTTGTCCATGCGTGCGGTCATGTCTTACAGTCCCATTCCCAGAATCTTGCCGACGGTGAAGATATCCTTGTCGCCGCGGCCGGAGAGGTTCATCAGGATGATCTCGTCCTTGCCCATCGTCGGTGCGCGTTTGATCACCTCGGCAATCGCGTGCGAGGGCTCGAGCGCCGGGATGATGCCTTCGAGGCGGGTCAAGGTCTGGAAAGCCTCGAGCGCTTCGTGATCCATGATCGGCACATAGTCGACGCGGCCGGTATCGTTCAGCCAGGAATGTTCGGGGCCGATGCCAGGATAATCGAGACCGGCCGAAATCGAATGGCCTTCCTTGATCTGACCGTCGCCATCCTGCAGCAGATAGGTGCGGTTGCCGTGCAGCACGCCCGGCGAACCGGCAGTGATCGAGGCGCAATGTTCGTCGCCCTGCAGACCCTTGCCGCCGGCTTCGACGCCGACCATCTTGACAGAGGGATCATCCAGGAAAGGATGGAAAATGCCGATGGCGTTCGAGCCGCCGCCGACGGCAGCGATGACCAGATCCGGAAGACGGCCTTCGGCTGCCAGCATCTGCTCTTTCGCTTCGATGCCGATCACCGACTGGAAATCACGGACCATCTCCGGATAGGGATGCGGACCGGCTGCCGTTCCGATCAGGTAATAGGTATCCTCGACATTGGTGACCCAGTCGCGAAGTGCCTCGTTCATGGCGTCCTTCAGCGTGCCGCTGCCCGCCGTGACCGGCTTGACTTCCGCGCCGAGCAGCTTCATGCGGAAAACATTCGGCGCCTGACGCTCGACGTCGGTGGCGCCCATATAGACGACGCAGGGAAGGCCAAAGCGGGCGGCAACGGTTGCGGAGGCGACGCCGTGCTGACCGGCACCGGTTTCGGCGATGATGCGGGTCTTGCCCATGCGCTTGGCGAGCAGGATCTGGCCGATGCAGTTGTTGATCTTGTGCGAGCCGGTGTGGTTCAGCTCTTCGCGCTTGAAATAGATCTTGGCGCCGCCGAGTTCGGCCGTCAGCCGCTCGGCGAAATAGAGCGGGCTCGGGCGGCCGATATAATGCGCGCCGAGATGCTTCAATTCGGCCTGGAACGCCGGATCGTTCTTTGCCCTGTTCCACTCGTCCTGCAGATCAAGGATCAACGGCATCAATGTTTCGGCCACGAAACGACCGCCATAGATGCCGAAACGGCCATCTTCATCGGGGCCGGAACGGAAGGAATTCGGTTTAGGCGTCTCGTTCACTCTCAACTCCCTGAGGCCATCATCGGCGCATTCGCCTTTTCGACCGCGTCAAAAAATTCATCGATCTTCGCGACGCTCTTCACGCCAGGCGCAGTTTCGACTCCCGAGGAGACGTCGATACCCGGTGCCTTGGTGATGAAAAGCGCCTCGGCGACATTGTCCTTGTTCAGCCCGCCGGAAAGCATGTAATCGACGCTGCCGTCAAGCCAGCTGAGAAGGCTCCAATCGAAGGAAATACCGTTGCCGCCAGGCAGTTCCGAACCCTTCGGCGCTTTGGCGTCGAAGAGGAAACGGTCGGCGATGCCGATATAGGCCTCGACGCGCTTCAGGTCGTCTGCCGTGCGGACCGAAAAGACCTTCATCACAGGCAGACCATAGAGCGCCTTTATGGTCAGCACATGTTCAGGGCTCTCGTTACCATGAAGCTGGAGCATATCCGGCTTCAACAACGATACGATCTCGTCGAGTTCGTCATTGGTCGGATCGACGACGACGGCGACGATCTTCGCCTTGCCGCGCGCAGGTTCGGCCAGTTTTGCCGCCAGGTCCGGCTCGATATAGCGCGGGCTCTTTTCGAAGAAGATAAAACCCATATGGGTCGCGCCGCGTTTCAGCGCACGATCGACAGCCTCAGGCGTCTTCAAACCACAGATCTTGATATCCGGTCTCATGGCAGCGAAGTGACACGAAATGCGGAAAGAGTCGAGCCAATTTGCGACGAACACTGAATTTAGCGCGGCTCTCGGCTAGAGCGCCGCGCATCCAAAGGACGCGCTAAGGACGCTCTATCACTTTAAATCTGCGCATAATGCTTTCCGAAAAATCGATTCCGATTTCGGGGTTACGCGCTAGTCGAAATCGATGGCATGCAACTGGCTGCCATGCCGCTTGAGCCAGGATTTCGCCTCGTCCATACCGGGGCAAAGTTTGCCACAGAGGGCCCAGAAGTGCGGGCCGTGATTCATTTCCTTGAGGTGGGCTACCTCATGGGCGGCGAGATAATCGATCACCGACGGCGGCGCCATGACGATACGCCAGGAAAAGCTCAGATTTCCCTCCGACGAACAGGAGCCCCAGCGGCTACGGGTATCCTTCATCGAGATCGAACGGATCGGCGCCCGGATCGTTGCGGCATGCATCGTCGCCAGTCTTGCGAGATCGGCGCGCGCCTCCTTCTTGAGAAAGGCCGCAATGCGCCGTCCGACATGTTCCGGCATGCCGCTGACGCGCAGCACCGGGATGCCGCCTGTGGAAACCACCTCCGTCAGCCCGCGCAAGCTGCCGCTATGCTGGATGCGGTGAGAAACGCCGCGAAGGAGGATCTCGCCGCCATCACGCAGGCCGGTATCGGTCGAAAACTTAGCAAGCTTGGTGAGGAGCCAGCCCTGGTGACGATCGAGGAAGGCATTGACCTCACGCGCCGCAAGGCCTTTCGGCACCGTCATCTTCAAGGCGCGACCGCCCGGTTCGATGCGCAGCGTGATGCGTGTCGCCCGGTCATGCTGCTTGATCGTCAGCGGCATGAGCCGGCCGGCGACATCGAGCGTCCGCATTTCGGGCGGAGCCGGCTTTCGCGCCTTCGACCTTGTTTTCAGAAGCGAGAACATGCGTGTTTTCTATACGATTCGCCGGCAAATCTAAATGATCGCCGGAAGGGCAGACATGGAAAAACCGGCATCGAGAGATGCCGGTCATCATTTCATCGTTCAGGCGTTTACGGCGTCTGATATTCAGCGACCGGGCCGTTGTCATCGCGCTTGGCGTTCCTGCGGTCGCGCATGAAGCGATCGAACTCTTCCTGATCCTTGGCGCGGCGGAGTTCGCGAAGATAGGAGTCGAATTCCTCGCGCATTTCGTCAAGCTTGCGGCGCTCTTCCTCGATGCGGTCGAGTTCGGCCTTGCGCCAGTCGTCAAAGGCGACGTTGCCGGTCGAAAAATGCGGGCGGTGACGGCCATGCGGGCGGCGGCAGGAGGCAAAGAAGCCATCGGTCGCCTGGTTGACGTCACGCTTGAAGCCGCGCAGACGGTCGCCGAAGATGATGTAGGCAAGCATGGCAAGACCCAGAGGCCAGAAAACCATGAAGCCGAGAATCATCAGGGCAATGGTAGCCGGAGTCCAATCCGGTCGAAGCAATGCTGACTGGTTCATCGTGCGGGTATCCCTCGCTTTCCGCGCCCGGCAGAATACCGAACGCTGAAATCGATGTGGTTACCACAATAACCGCCTTCAAGACGATTGCCCACGAAATCGGACAAGGCTTTGAATCCGTTTTGCTAATTCAGCTGTCCCTGATTCAGCCCGTCCGGCCGCCCTTGATGACACGCGGGATGGGAGGCTTGACGGCGGAACGGGAATGCTGGCGGACGAAATCGATGATGCGCGGCGCGATCTCGCGGCGGAAACGCGAGCCGTTGAAAACACCATAATGGCCGACATCCGGCTGAAGATAATGCATGCGCATATCTTCGGGAATGTTCACGCAGATGGTCTGCGCCGCCTCCGTCTGGCCGACCCCTGAGATATCGTCATTCTCACCTTCGACGGTCAGCAGCGCCACGTTGCGAATGGCCGCCGGATCGACGCGTTTGCCGCGATGCATCAGTTCGCCCTTCGGCAGCGAATGCTTGATGAAGACCTCCTCCACCGTCTGCAGATAAAATTCGGCGGTCAGATCCATGACGGCGAGATATTCGTCGTAGAAATCGCGATGTCTTTCCGGCTCGCCGTCGTTCTTCACGAGATGCATGAAGAATTCCTTGTGCGCGACGAGATGGCGATCAAGATTCATCGACATGAAGCCCGAAAGCTGCAGGAATCCTGGATAGACCGGGCGCATGAAGCCCGGCTGCGGCCAGGGCACGTTCATGATGACATTGTCGGAGAACCACTGCAGCGACCGCTCCTGGGCGAGCTTGTTGACCGCCGTCGGATTGATGCGTGTGTCGATCGGGCCGCCCATCAGCGTCATCGACGCCGGCGAAAGCGGATCCCTGGCTTGTTCCATCACGGCAGCGGCTGCCAGCACCGGAACGGAAGGCTGACAGACGGCGATGACATGCGTGTCCTGACCGAGGAAATGCAGCATCTCGATAACGTAGTCGACGTAATCGTCGAAATCGAACGTGCCTTCTGTCATCGGCACCATGCGGGCGTCGATCCAGTCGGTGATGTAGATATCGGCACTCGGCAGCAGCGCCTCGACCGTGCCGCGCAGCAGCGTGGCATAGTGGCCGGACATCGGCGCGACGATCAGGATGCGTGGATCATTGCCGCGGGCGGCTGGAATACTGCGGGCGAAATGCAGAAGATTGCAGAAGGGTCGCGACCAGACGACCTCTTCGCGGACGGACACCGTCTTGTCACCGATCGTCGTCTGCTTCAGTCCGAATTCCGGTTTCCCGTAGCGGCGCGTCGTGCGTTCGAACATTTCGAGACTTGCCGCCATCGTCCGGCCGAATGGCGTATGGGAGAACGGGTTCAGCGGATTGGCATAGGCAAATCGCATGATATCGGCCGCGGCGCGAAACGGCGCCATGGCGGCATGGTTCAATTCATAAAGCTGATAAAACATTGGAAGGCGCCACCTTTCTCTATCGAAAAGATGACACCGATTGAGAGGCATCGACTCTTTTCGTAACGCGGGCACGTAACGCAGACTAACAGGTTTTTGTTGCACAGCAACATTGACGCACCAGACCCGCACAAGAAATGCCGGAGAATTGATCCCCGGCATCATAATTGACCTGAAAACTTAAGTTTCTCAACAGGAAGCGTCGTTAACGATCCGCTACGAAGGTCTGTTTCTGCGTGCCGAGACCTTCGATTCCGAGTTCGACCACGTCGCCGTTCTTGAGATAGCGCGGTGGCTTGAGGCCCATGCCGACGCCCGGAGGCGTACCGGTCGAGATCACGTCGCCGGGACGCAGCGACATGAACTGGCTGAGGTAGGAGACGAGGAAAGCAACGCCGTAAACCATCGTCTTCGATGAACCGTTCTGCATCTTCTGACCGTTGACCGTCAGCCACATGCCGAGGTTTTGCGGCTCGGCAATTTCATCCTTGGTCACGAGCCAGGGGCCGATCGGGCCAAACGTGTCGCAGGATTTGCCCTTGGTCCACTGACCGGAACGCTCGGTCTGGAAAGCGCGCTCGGAAACGTCATTGGAAACGCAATAACCGGCGACATAATCCAGCGCTTCGGCTTCCGTCACATATTTGGCGGTTTTGCCGATGACGACGCCGAGTTCGACTTCCCAATCGGTCTTTTCCGAACCGCGGGGGATGACGACATTGTCGTTCGGTCCGACGATTGCGGATGTTGCCTTCATGAAGATGATCGGCTCGGGCGGCACGGTCGCACCTGTTTCGGCAGCATGATCCGAATAATTCAAGCCGATGCAGATGAATTTGCCAGTGCCCGCGACGCAGGCGCCAATGCGGCCGGGTGCGATTTCCGGAAGGCTCTTCGGATCGATGGCCGCAATCTTTGCAAGGCCTGCCGGTCCGATCGCTTCACCGCCGATATCGGCGACATGACCGGAGAGATCGCGGATCTTGCCATCGGCATCGAGAAGTGCTGGTTTTTCACCGCCTGCTTCGCCAACACGCATCAGCTTCATGGAATTCCTCCTCATCGAAAACGGATTTGCAGCCACCTATGAACGAATTATTCATCGGTGTCATTACGGCTTTCCCAGGAAGCGGTACGGCTTTGCCGCGATTCGGATGATTTTCTGCCGAAAACCGCCGGTACCTGCCGGCATCATGCTCTAAAAATTTCCGCCAGATCCGGGCCGGAGGGAATGATCTTCGTCGGATTGAGGCTTTCGATCGAATAGTAGCCGCGCTTGATATGATCGAGATTCACCGTTTCACCGATGCCCGGCCAATCCAGCATTCGGCGGCAGAAGGCGCGCAGATTGGCATAGTCGGAAAGCCGGCGCAGATTGCATTTGAAGATGCCGTGATAGGCGACGTCGAAGCGCACCAGCGTTACAAAAAGCCGGATATCGCTCTCGGTGGGATGATCGGCGAAGAGAAAAGACCGGCCCTCGAACTGCTGCTCGACCCAGTCGAGGCAGGCAAAGACATCGGCAAAGGCTTCTTCGTAGGCGATCTGCGTGGTGGCGAAACCGGCGCGGTAGACACCGTTGTTGAGGGCAGGATAGATGCGATCGTTGAAAGCATCGATCTCGGTGCGCCTCTCCGCCGGGTAAAGATCGATCGGATTTTTTGCCAGACCGCCGAAGCCGCTGTTCAGCATACGCAGAATATCGGCGGATTCATTGTTGACGATGGTCTTTTTCTGTTTGTCCCAGAGAACCGGCACGGTGGCCCGGCCGGTGAAATCCGGTGCTGCCCTGGTATAGATTTCATGCATATAGGTTACGCCGTTGACGTGATCCTGCGTCGCGCCGGGATAATCACCGAAGCCCCAGCCCTGCTTGCCCAGCAGCGGCTCGACGACCGAGATCGAGATGATATCTTCCAGGCCCTTGAGCTTGCGGCCGATCAGGGTGCGCGAGGCCCAGGGGCAGATATAGGCGACATAGAGATGGTAACGGCCGGCGCTGGCGGCAAAGCCGGCTTCGCCGGTCGGCCCGGCGCTGCCACCCGGGGTCACCCAATTGCGGAAACTCGAGGTCTGGCGGATAAAGCCGCCCTTTTCGTCCTTTGCCTGAACGGGCTGCCAGTCTTCCGTCCATTTTCCGTTCACCAGCATGCGCAACTCCCCGATCGATTGACGAAATGGTTCATTATCCTGCTTCGACGCCGGCGTGATGCCGCGTTTATGAAGACAGTCTGTACACCCAAACTGCGACGATGCTGCGCTTGCCAAGCCCGGTGAAGCAGGAAATATGTCTCTGCTATACAAAATGACGTGGAGTTCGAAATGCATCTCTCGAAGGCCGTCGTGCCGACCGAACATGCAAGCCGCTACCTGCAGCAGCTCTGCAAACACTGGAGCCACAAGTTCAGCGTCGATTTTGATCCTCTGAGGGGCCGGGTGCCGTTCAGCGATACGGCCGAGGTGACGTTTGCGGCCGACGATGCGACGCTGACCATGACACTTTCCGTCGCCGATCCCTCGCAACAGGAAAGGATGCAGCACGTCATCGACGATCATCTGAAGCGCTTTGCCTTCCGCGAAGAACTCGACATCGTCTGGACGGATTAAGCCCAGCCCCCGATCCAAATTTTCTGCCCCGAACCCTGGAACAAGCATGACGAAGAGCAATCACCGCGAATCCGACTATCCGATCAATCCGATGTTTCTCGACCGCTGGTCGCCGCGCGCCTTCACCGGCGAAATCATCGAGGAGGCGCAGCTGCTCGGTCTGCTCGACGCTGCCCATTGGGCGCCGTCCTCAGCCAACCACCAGCCATGGCGCTTCATTTATGCGCTCAAGGGTTCAGGGCATTGGGAGAAATTCGTCGCATTGCTCGTCGACGCCAACCAGGAATGGGCCAGGAATGCGTCGGCGCTGATCTTCGTCGTGTCGCGTGCCTTCACCGGGGCTGCCGGCTCAGCTGAGGAAAAGCCGAGCTACACCCATTCCTTCGATGCCGGTGCGGCATGGGGGCATCTGGCGATCCAGGCGCGCCTCTCCGACCTTTACGCCCATGGCATGGGCGGCATCAAGCATGAAGAGATCAGGCAGGCTTTCGCCATTCCCGAGGGATACCGGGTCGAAGCAGGCGTCGCCATCGGCCGCCTGGCCGACAAGAGCGTTCTTTCCGAACGCAATCAGGCGCGCGAATTCCCCAGCCAGCGCAAGCCGCTCTCCGAGGTCGCCTTCAACGGGCGCTTCGTCGCGAATTGAGCGAAGCCAAAGGCCAAGCAGATATCGGGCAAACGAAAGCCCCGCCATCCTAAAGATAGCGGGGCCATTTATTTCGGAAATATCAATTAGATATCGAGATTTGCGACGCTTAGCGCATTGTCCTGGATGAATTCGCGCCGCGGCTCGACTTCGTCCCCCATCAGGCGGGCGAAGAGACCATCGGCGTCGGTGGCGTCGTTGACCCTGACCTGCAGCAGCGAGCGCACGTTCGGATCGAGCGTCGTTTCCCAGAGCTGCTCGGCATTCATCTCGCCAAGACCCTTGTAGCGCTGCATGGTGAGGCCTTTGCGGCCGCTTGCGAAGATTGCATCGAGCAGGGCGCGCGGGCCGGAGATTTCGACGTCGCCTTCGCGGCGATGCAGCGATGGCGGCGTCTGATAGATTTCCTTGAGGCGTGCCGTCAGCTGGTCGATGTGACGGGCATCCGAGGAACCGATCAGCGCCATGTCGAGCACAACGAGTTCCTTGACGCCGCGGACCATGCGCTCGAGGCGCAGGCCGCCATCGGTTGTGACATCGCCCCGCCAGCCGCGCTCGGTTTCCTCGGCGATGATGTCGAGGCGCCCAGCCACTTCGTTTGCCAGCGCCAGCGCTCTCCCCGGGTCGCTGGCGAGCTCGGCGTTGAGCGCTCCGGCAATCGCCGCTTGTTCGACGGCGGAACGATTGTAGCGCGAATGGAGATTGTCGAGCAGCGCGCGCATGCGCAGAGCATCGAGGATGACCTCGCGCAGATCCTGGCCGGCGCGAACTTCGCCGCTACCGAGCCTCAGCGAAGCATCTTCCAGGCCCTGGCTGATGAGATATTCTTCGAGCGCCTTCTCATCCTTCAGATACTGCACCGACTTGCCGCGCGAGACCTTATAGAGCGGCGGCTGGGCGATATAGAGATGACCGCGCTCGATCAGTTGCGGCATCTGGCGGAAGAAGAAAGTGAGCAGCAGGGTGCGAATATGGGCGCCGTCGACGTCAGCGTCCGTCATGATGATGATCTTGTGGTAGCGCAGCTTTTCGACATTGAACTCGTCCTTGCCGATGCCGGTACCGAGCGCGGTGATCAATGTGCCGATTTCCTGGCTCGACAGCATCTTGTCGAAACGGGCGCGTTCGACGTTCAGGATCTTGCCGCGCAGCGGCAGGATCGCCTGGTTCTCGCGCGAGCGGCCCTGTTTGGCCGAACCGCCGGCAGAATCGCCCTCGACGAGGAAGACTTCGGATTTTGTCGGATCACGCTCGGAGCAGTCGGCGAGTTTGCCCGGCAGCGAAGCGATATCGAGGGCGCCCTTGCGGCGGGTCAACTCGCGGGCCTTGCGGGCCGCTTCGCGGGCGGCGGCTGCCTCGACGACCTTGCCGACGAGGATCTTGGCTTCGCTCGGATGTTCTTCGAACCAGGTGTTCAGCGCCTCGTTGACGAGACTTTCGACAACAGGACGGACTTCCGAGGAAACCAGCTTATCCTTGGTCTGCGAGGAGAATTTCGGATCCGGCACCTTGACCGACAGAACCGCGGTCAGGCCTTCGCGGCAATCTTCGCCCTGCAGCGTCACCTTTTCCCTTTTGGTGATGCCGGAACTGTCGGCATAGGAAACGACCTGGCGCGTCAGCGCCGCGCGGAAGCCGGCCATATGCGTGCCGCCATCGCGCTGAGGGATGTTGTTGGTGAAGCACAGCACGTTCTCGTGATAGCTGTCGTTCCACCACATCGCGACTTCGACGGTGATGCCGTCCTTTTCGCCGTGGATGGCAACCGGCTTGTCGACGAGCGACTTCTTGGCGCGGTCGAGATAGGCGACGAAAGCCTCGAGGCCACCGTCATAACGCAGTTCTTCCTGCTTGATATCGGAGTGGCGCTTGTCGGTCAGCAGGATGCGGACGCCTGAATTCAGGAAGGCGAGCTCGCGAAGGCGATGTTCCAGCGTGCCGTAGTCGAACTCCGTCATGGTGAAGGTGCCGGTGCTCGGCATGAAGCTCACTTCCGTGCCGGTTTCATTCGGCGCGTCGCCCGTAACCTTCAGCGGAGCATCGGCCACGCCATGGGTGAAGCTCATTTCATGGATCTTGTCGTGACGGCGGATCTTCAGCTTCAGCCAGACGGACAGCGCGTTGACGACGGAGACGCCGACGCCGTGCAGGCCGCCGGAAACCTTGTAGGAATTCTGGTCGAACTTACCGCCGGCATGGAGCTGCGTCATGATGACTTCGGCAGCCGACACGCCTTCGCCGGTGTGAATGTCCGTCGGGATGCCGCGACCATTGTCGGTGACGGTCACCGAACCGTCCGGATTGAGAGTGACGGTGACGATGTCGGCATGGCCGGCAAGCGCTTCGTCGATCGCGTTGTCGACGACTTCATAGACCATGTGATGCAGGCCGGAGCCGTCGTCGGTATCGCCGATATACATGCCGGGGCGTTTGCGCACGGCATCGAGGCCCTTCAGAACCTTGATGGAATCTGCGCCATATTCGGTGCTTACGCCGTTTTCCGTCGCGGATGTATCGCTCATTCTGTCGAGATTTTCCCTGTTGTCGTAAAGCTGCGGTGCGCCTTGCGAATCACCGGCTTTCTTCACTCTCGTATATAGGTTTTTTGAACCCACTTCCCAATGGCAAGCCCCTAAAACAAGGCATAAAACAGGGGATTATGACGCTTTTCCGTCGCCTTTACCGCCATTTTCGAGAAGAGCCGATAGCCGGCCTATCTCAGCGCTGTCAAGGCTGCGGATTCGCCGGGCCAGCCGGTTGGCAAAATCGGTATATTCGGGGGGCAGGCCGGAGGTGTCGATCACGACGCGCGGGTCCGAAGAACGGGCGAGCAGAAACAGTTCCTCGGCCTCATCCCAGATGATGTTGAAATAACCGGCGATGCGCTGCAGCAGATCGAATGTCGGCAGCCCACGCTTTCCATGTTCGAGCGCCGAGAGATAGGCAGGGGAGACATTCAGTGCCTCCGCCATCTCCTTCTGCGAGACGCCCTTGCGCGCCCGCAGCCTGCGAACCGCCTCTCCGAAGGGTGTCATGGCCTTTCCCCATGCCGCCGCGACAGGCGAATGTAGAGCGCGCCCTCACCGCCATGATGCTGTGCGGCCGGTTCATAGGAGGAGATCAGGTAGCGGAATTCCGGCTTCGAGAACCAAAGAGGCACAGCCCGCTTCAGCGCGCCGTCGCTGCCCATGGAGCTGCCCTTGCCAGTAATGACCAGCACATGGCGCATGCCGCGCTCATGGGCGCGGATCAGGAAATCGAGAAGGATGGCATGGGCCTGGCTCTGCACTAGCCCGTGCAGGTCGATCCGCGCTTCGAGCGCCAGCCGGCCCTTGGCGATCTTCCGCTTGACCGGCTTTTCCAGCGGATGATGCACCCCGGCCGATGGTTTCGCCATTGACGGTGCTGCCGGCTGCGGCGGCGTGGGTGTGGCGGGCGTCTGCTTTTCCTGTTCCCGTTCGGCCGCCGCCTCGGCTTCGGCAAGAAAAGCATCGAGTTCGGTCAACGCCCCCGCCTTGCCGGGCATCGGCCGGGTGCTGCGGGCGACCTTGCCCCAGAGGATCCTCTCGTCGGTGTTGAGCTTGCGATCCCTGGCCATCAGTCGAATCGTCCAGCGGCGGCATTGGGAATGAGGATGACGAAATCGGCCTCGTTGCGGACGGTGCCGGCACTTTCCCCGGCCATATCCCCAGAACCGGTAAAGATATCACCCCGCGCCGGCCCGACGATCGCCGAACCGGTATCGAGCGCCAGCATCAGCCGGCGGAACGGCCGGCCCTGGTCGAGATGGGTGAGGCTTTCGGCGCGAATGAAAAAGGGAAAGCCGAAGGTATGGATCATCCGGTCGACCGCAAGCGCGCGCCCGGCGAGAAGCGGAACCTTGGCGGCGGCGATCGGACCTGCCTGCGGATCGGCAACCGGCGCTTCACGGAAGAAAATATAAGAGCGGTTATGCCATAACACTTCATCGACGTGCTCGGGATTGCGCCCCAGCCAGGCACGGATCGCCTGCATCGAAATCTCCGCCCGATCGATCTCGCCGCGCTCGATCAGCAGCTTGCCGATCGCCGAGAAAGCGTGGCCGGCCTTCGCCGCATAGGTGATGCGGCCGATACGACCATCCTCATAACGCAGGCGGGCAGCGCCTTGCACATGCACGAAGAAGACATCGACCTTCGACTTCGCCCAGGCGATTTCGAGGCCGCGGCCCTCGATAAATCCCTGATCGATGGCGCGGCGGTCCGGATAGGCAGTGACGTGGCCCTCATGCAGACGGCCGAAAGCATAGGCCTTGTCGAGTTCGGCGGGGCGATTGGCGTCGTCGAGATCGATCAGATCGTCCGGACGCCGGTAGAAGGGAAAACGGAAAATTTCGTCCGGCCGCTCCGACACGTCGATATCAGGTTCGTAGAAGGCGGTGACGAAGCCGGCATTGCCGTCCTTGCGGCGAATCAGAAAGGGCCGACAGTGCGTCTCGAAAAAAGCGCGTGCCGATGCCGGAGATGACGGGATGAAATCTCCGGCGGCGGCGAGAAGCGGAAGCAGGTCTTCCGAGCTCAGGCCCAGCGATCCGGTGCGGTACGGTTTGACATCGGTGATCTGCCGCTGGCAGCTTCGCATGACTTCAAAAAGGCCGGAGGGATCATCATCCTTCCAGCCTTCCAGAGTGTCGAAGCTTATTGCCTGCAGGACGAAGTCCGATGCGTGGTCACTCATGTTCCGATTCGGTCGCCACGAGTTTCCAGTTCGGATCGCGCGAGCGGGTGTCGCGGGCAAAGGTCCAGAGGTCGTTGACCTCGGCGACGTTTTCGGCGTCGCCTTCGATCAGCACATCCGCCTTGTCGTAGGTGGCCGATATCAGCTGGCTGACGATGCGCACGGAGATCTGCGCTTCGCTGCCCTTTGTTTCCGCATGGGTGATTTCGGCCTTGTCGATGCCGACGAAAGTGGACTTCACCTTCTCGCCCCGGGCTTCACGCTCGCCGATCGCCGCATCGAAGCCGTCATAGACTTCGCGAGACAGCAAGTTCTTCAGCGTTTTCCGGTCGCCATCCGCATAGGCCATGACGATCATCTCATAAGCCATGCGGGCGCCGTTCAGAAACTCCTTCGGGCTGAAGGCGGGATCGGCCTTGTTCAGCGCACGCAGCGATTCGTTGAGCGGCGTTCCGGGCGCCGCGAAAGCATCGATGGCGGCGAAGCGATCCTCATCCTCCGTCGTCGCATCGCGCCGCGGCAGCGTCACGACCTTGCCGGCTTCGGCCGGAGCCGCATCCCGCGGCGTATAGAGGTCGCGCGGCGGCTTCTCATTTCCTGTACGGCGCCCGAGCACGGAGCGGAGCTGAAAGAAAATCAGCACAGCCGCCACCAGGAAAAATAATGTGATGAAGTCGTTCGAACTCATATCGTATCGCAGCCGCCGTTAACATCTCTGATTTGTACTCCCATATAGTCTGCCTATACAGATGATTCAAATGATGGCTGGCATCTTCGCCGGCGCAAAGAGGAGACCGGCGAGCCCGGGACATGACCGACATGCGTTTTTCGATACTGCCAGCCTTCATTCTGCTGCTGCCGTTCGCCGAAATTGCCGGTTTCGTCGTCGTCGGCCAGGCTATCGGATTGTGGCTGACGCTTGTTCTGGTCATGCTGGGTTTCGTTGTCGGCGTGGTTCTGCTGCGCCGGCAGGGAATCGGTATTTTGCGCCGCATGTCGAGCGAAGGACGAAATGGGGTGATGCCGGGCCGCGACCTGCTGCGGCCGGCGATGAACGTCATCGCCTCGCTGCTCCTGATCATTCCCGGCTTCCTCACGGATATCATCGCGATCCTCATTCTCATTCCGCCGGTGCGTGATCTCGTCTGGCGGGCGATCGCCAAACGCTTCGTCGTCGTCAATGCCAAGGGCGGCTCTTCCTCGGGTCCGCAACCCGATTTCCGCGACCGCAAGCCGAACTCGAAGGTAGTCGATCTCGACGAGGAGGACTATCATAGGGAGCCGGATCGCAACTCGCCTTGGTCCGGCAAGCATCTCGGCGACTGAGGCACTGCGGCTGATCAACCGCGCCAAGCGCCCAGGGTTGTAAGCCCTTCCCTGAAATGTTAGATGGCGGCACCATTCCCATGCCCCTCGAGGAAAAGCCAATGGCAGACGATAACAACAGCAACGGTGCGGCCAACCCCACCCTTTCGATCCTTGCGCAATATACCAAGGATCTGTCCTTCGAAAATCCCGGTGCGCCGCGTTCGCTGCAGGCCCGCGACAAGGCGCCGACGATCAACATCAATGTGAACGTCAATGCCAACCCGCTTTCCGATACGGATTTCGATGTCGTGCTGTCGCTGAATGCCGAAGCCAAGGACGGCGACAAGACGGTTTTCCATGCCGAACTCACCTATGGCGGCGTTTTCCGCGTTGCCGGTTTCCCGCAGGAACACATGCTGCCGGTTCTGTTCATCGAGTGCCCGCGCATGCTTTTCCCCTTCGCCCGTCAGATCATCGCCGACGTCACCCGCAACGGCGGTTTCCCGCCGCTGATGATCGACCCGATCGACTTCACGCAGATGTTCGCTCAGCGCGTTGCCGAAGAACAGGCCCGCGCCAAGGTTCAGGCCGTCCCGAACTGACCGGCTCTTTCTTGTCTGAAATGCGGATGCCCGGGCTGGTCCCAGGCATCTTCAATTGAGGACCGGTTCATTTGAGGACCGGTTTAATCGAGGTTGGCGTATTTCGCCCAGACGCTTTTTTCACCGAGCTTGGCGACGAGCGCCTCATGCGCCTGCTCCTCGGTTTGGCTGAGGCGCGGGGCGAGCGGCCGGGGCCTCTCGAGCACGGCAATCACCACGTCGTCTTCCATCCCCGTGTCACCGCGCACTGCCTGGTTGGATTTGCCGACCATGCCGAGACCGAGGGCTGCCTGCCTGCCGCCGATCATCTCGATATAGACTTCGGCAAGCAGTTCAGAGTCGAGCAGCGCGCCGTGTTTGGTGCGGTGCGAATTATCGATGCCGTAGCGCCGGCAAAGCGCATCGAGCGAATTTGGTCCCATCGGGTGTTTGCGCCGCGCCATTGACAGCGTGTCGAGCACCCGTTCCGGCAGGATTGGCGGCAAACCGATCCGCGCGAATTCCGCGTTGATGAAGCCCATATCGAAGGTGGCGTTGTGGGCAATCCACTTCGCATCGCCGAAGAAGGTAAGGATTTGTTCGGCAATGTCGGCGAAAGGCTGCTTGTCCTTCAGGAATTCATCGGTGATGCCGTGCACGGCGAGCGCATCCGGATGAACCTTCTGATCTCCAGGATTGATGAAAATATGGATCGTGTTGCCCGTGGGGAAATGATTGAAGAGCTCGATGCCGCCGATTTCGATGATGCGGTCGGCGCGGTTGTCGAGGCCGGTTGTTTCCGTATCGAAGATGATCTCACGCATTCCGGAAATCTCCCTTGGCAATCCGCGTTTTCAGGTCGGCGACGATCTCAAGCACTCGTTCCCTCGTCGTCGCGATACTGTGACTGGTATCGACCAGATAATCGGCCCGGCGCCGTTTTTCCGTGTCCGGCGTCTGGCGTGAGAGAATCATCTCGAATTTTTCCTCGGTCATGCCTTCGCGCGCAAGCACCCTTTGGCGCTGAATCTGTGGATCAGTGCTGACGACGACGATGACATCCACTCTTGCCTCGGCGCCAGTTTCGAAAAGTAATGGAATATCGAGCAATACCATGTCGGCGCCGGCGGCGCGTTGCCGTTCCAGAAATTCCGTCTCGCGTTTGCGAACCAGCGGATGGACAATCGCTTCCAGGCGTTTGAAGCCGGCAGGATCAACAGCGAGCTGGCGGCCGAGTTCATGTCGGTCGACGGCTCCATCTTTCATCGTGCCGGGGAAGGCAGCATTCACCAGGGGTGCAGCCTCGCCGGCATAGAGATCGTGGACCACGGCATCCGAATCATTCGCCGGGATTCCGGCATCGGCGAAGAGCCTTGCCGCTGTCGATTTTCCCATTCCGATGGAGCCGGTAAGGCCGATCTTCAGCATCAGTGTGCTTCCATATCCGCGATGATCAGCGCGCGCAGCGGCGCATCGACGACGGGACGCTGGCCGAACCATTTCTCGAATCCGGGCACGGCCTGGTGCAAGAGCATGCCGAGACCGTCGACGATGGGAAATCCTTGCTCTTCCGCCTGCTCCAGGATCGGGGTCTTCAAGGGGACATAAACGATATCGGTGACGACGGCATTGGCTGCAAGAGGCGAGAAATCGAGTTGCGGCGCTGGCTCGCCGTCCATGCCGAGCGAGGTTGTGTTGATGAAGAGGCCGGCGCCGCTCATGACTTCGGCAAGCGCCCCGATCGGGTAGGCCCGAACACGCGGGCCAAAACGATCCGCGAGTTCACGCGCGCGTTCGACGGTGCGGTTGACGACGTGGATCTCCTTGAAACCGCGATCACGGACCGCCTGGATGATCGCCCGGCTGGCGCCGCCGGCGCCAAAGACGACGGCCGTGCCATGCCGGTCCCAGCCCGGATGGCGTTCATCAAGATTGGCGATGAAGCCGCGACCGTCGGTATTCGTCGCATGCAGAGCGCCGTCCTCCAGCCAGAGCGTGTTCGCGGCGCCGAGCTCTTGCGATAGCGCGTCCGGTTTGTCGGCGAGCCGGAACGCCAACTCCTTGTGAGGAATGGTGACATTGCCCCCGGTAAAGCCGGAACTGCCATCCTTCAACGAGTGAATGAAATCGGCAAAGGCCCCGGGCGCCACTTCATGAGCGCGATAACTGCCCGGCAGGCCAAGCGTCTTCAGCCAGTATCCGTGGATCAGTGGCGAGCGCGAATGCTTGATGGGAAAGCCCGTGACAAACGCTTTCGGCCCAAATGTTTCACGTGAATCACCCATCGATCGCTCCGAGTTCTCGCAATTTTTTTAAGAGCGGCAGCATCGGCAGGCCGAGAATGGTGAAATAATCACCCTCGATCTTTTCGAAGAGCTGGATGCCCTCCCCCTCCAATTGATAGGCGCCGACGCTGGAAAGCGCCCGTTCGCCAACCCGCGCCAGATGTCTGGCGATGAACTCCCCCGTCAGCGGCCGCATCGTCAGTTCGGTATGGGCGAGATGTTCCCACAAGACCACGCCATCGCTGACGATGGCGACGGCGCTGTTCAATCGGTGAGTTACGCCGGAAAGTGCCTGAAGATGGCTAGCCGCGTCGGCCAGGTCCTTCGGCTTATGGAAGACGCTGTCGCCGAGCGACATCGTCTGATCCGAACCGATGACCAGGCTATCCGGAAAACGGCGGCTGACTTCCTCAGCCTTGGCTCTTGCCAGGACGAGGGCCACGGCATCAGGCTTAGCGCCGGCTTTTTCCAGCGGCGCTTCGATGGCCCGTTCATCGATCCTTGCGGCATGCGCCTCGAAGGGCAGACCGGCATTTTCCATCAGCATCCGGCGAAAGGGGCTCTGCGATGCAAGGATGAGTTTCGGCGTCATGGGTTCCTCGGCGTGCCGGCTTTTCGTCAGCGCTTAGCGCAGCTTCGGCCGCAGGGCAACGATTGCCGCGGCTGTTTCCTCGATTGAGCGCCGGGTGACGTCGATCAGCGGCCAGTTGTGACGGGCGCAAAGGGAGCGGGCATATTTCAGCTCCTCGGAAATTGCGGCGCGATCGGTGTAGTGTTCGCGATCGAAGCCCTGCGTCACCCCGAGCACACGATTTTCTCGCACCTGGGAAATACGGTCGGTGGTGGCGATCAGGCAGACGATGAGCGGTTTACTCGCGACGAAGAGGCTCTCGGGCAATGGCACGCCATAGACGATTGGAATGTTCGCCGTCTTGATGCCTCGGTTGGCGAGGTAGATGCTGGTCGGTGTTTTCGACGTACGGCTGATGCCGATGATCACGACATCGGCTTCGTTGTAATCGTCGGGCATCTGGCCGTCATCGTGATCCATGGTGAAATTCAGCGCTTCGATGCGCGCGAAGTAGCCGGCATTCATCACATGCTGGGCCCCGACACGGCGGCGAGACGGGGCGCCGAGATAGATCTGGAAGGCATTCATCACCGGCTCGAGCACATTCACCGAGGCGACACCCATCTCGATGCAGCGTTCATCGATCAGGCTCGCAAGCTCCCGGTCGACAATAGTGTAGAGCACGATGCCGGGGGCGTCATCGATCGCCTGTAGAACCGGCAGCAGCTGCTTGCGATTGCGGATCAGCGGATAGACATGTTCGATCGGCTGCGCCGATCTGAACTGCGCCGACGCGGCGCGCCCGGCGGAGATCAGAGTCTCTCCTGTTGAGTCAGAAATCAGATGCAGATGAAAGAAGTTCGTTCTGTTCTCCACGCTATTTTCCGCTGCCTGTTGAAAAGACTGGATGAAACAGAGCTACGGCGGCGAGGCAGTCTCGGGCAAGGGAAAACATGCCTCCTTATCCACATTTCGGATTTTGCGGATCAGTTTCGATTGGCCCTGTGGACGATGGGGAAGAGATCTATTTCCTGAAAGCTCGTCCACAGCCTATCCACAGCTATGAGAAAAATCGCCGAGCTGGAAGGATCTGGAATCACTTTCAGATTCGGCTTCTCCCCGAAATTCGGAGGAGATCGGCAAATCCTTCCGATGGTCTTTTGCAGGCGCGCGATAAATGGCATCGGCGGTGGATGGATTTTAATCCTTGATAGTCACCGACTCTAAGAAATAGAAACCTTTTAAAAGATCTTTGTTTTTTTATAGGGAAGAAGCGCTTGAGCGATACGCGGCGAAAGATCATGAGGGTTTTGAGTGGCGAAAGCCTCTCCCCTCCTCCTCTCTGGCTGATGAGACAGGCAGGACGTTATCTTCCGGAATATCGGGAGACACGGGCAAAGGCAGGGAGTTTTCTCGATCTCTGCTACACGCCTGAGCACGCCGTCGAAGTGACATTGCAGCCGATCCGCCGCTATGGCTTCGATGCGGCCATTCTGTTTTCCGATATCCTGGTCATTCCAGACGCAATGAAGCGAAATGTCCGGTTCACCGAGGGCCATGGCCCGGAGATGGATCCGATCGATGAAGCCGGGATCGGCAGTTTGAACGGCGAAGAGGTTGTCGATTATCTCAGGCCGGTTCTGGAAACGGTACGGCGGCTGCGTGAAGAGCTGCCAGCGGAGACGACGCTGCTCGGTTTCTGCGGCGCGCCATGGACGGTTGCCACCTACATGATTGCCGGTCACGGCACGCCGGATCAGGCCCCTGCCCGTCTCTTCGCCTACAAGCATGCCCGCGCTTTCGAGCATCTGCTGATGCTGCTTGCCGACGTATCGGCCGATTATCTCGTCGCCCAGATCGATGCCGGCGCCGATGCCGTGCAGATCTTCGATTCCTGGGCAGGTGTTCTCGGCGAGAAGGAGTTCGAGGCGTTCGCGATCAAGCCGGTTGCGCGGATGATCGCTTCCGTCAAATCACAACGGCCGCATGCTCGCATCATCGCCTTTGCCAAGGGCGCCGGCTATCAGCTCAAGACCTATCGCCAGAAGACGGGTGCTGATGCGATCGGCCTCGACTGGTCGGTTCCGCTGGCCTTTGCAGCCGAACTTCAAAAGGATGGACCGGTTCAGGGCAACCTTGATCCGATGCGCGTCGTTGCCGGCGGCCGGGCGCTGGAGGAAGGCATCGATGATATTCTGCAGCATCTCGGCAATGGTCCGCTGATCTTCAATCTCGGTCACGGCATTACACCGCAGGCCGACCCAGAGCATGTGCGTCTGCTGGTGGATCGCGTGCGAGGCGGGGCGTGACGATGGAAAAGCAGACCGATCGGAGATCCGGCGCCTACGCCCGGCGCCGGGCTCATTTTGCGCTGGCCTTCTTTGCGCTGATGGCGGTCGGGCTTTTTGCCTGGAACCCCGATAATCTCTATCTCTGGATCAAGGCGCTGCATATCATTGCAGTCATTTCCTGGATGGCAGGACTGTTCTACATGCCGCGGCTTTTCATCTATCACACCGATGCGGAGCCCGGCTCGGTGCAATCGGAAACTTTCAAGGTGATGGAGCGTCGGCTGCTTCGAATCATCATGACGCCGGCGATGATGCTGACGTGGATTTTTGGCCTCTATCTCGCCTGGTCGGTTTATGGATTCCAGGGCGGCTGGCTGCATGCCAAGATCGGTCTCGTCGTACTGCTGACCGGTGTTCATATGTTCTTCAGCCGCGCCGTCAGGGCCTTCGATCGGGATGAAAACCGCCGCTCGGCGCGCTATTGGCGGTTCATGAACGAAGCCCCGACGGTGCTGATGATCCTGATCGTCATCCTCGTCGTGGTGAAACCTTTCTGAGGAAAATCGTCCTCAGGTTAAATTTGCTTCATTTTAACCAGCCCTCTTGCGGCAGCGATTGCGAGTCGCTATTTTCCGCGCACCTCATCTACGTGGCATGTGTGTAGAGTTCAGTCGTCTGCGAGCCCTTTCGCGGTACCGAATACGACCCAACATCGCCTTTCCCCTTTGAAATTGAAAAGAGTATTGGTCACTTCATGGCTGAAATGAAGCTTCAGGAACTTAAGAGTAAATCCCCGACGGATCTGCTGGCATTTGCCGAATCGCTCGAGGTCGAGAATGCAAGCACGATGCGCAAGCAGGAGCTGATGTTTGCGATCCTCAAGATGCTTGCCAGCCAGGATGTCGAAATCATCGGCGAAGGCGTCGTCGAAGTGCTGCAGGACGGTTTCGGCTTCCTGCGGTCGCCCAATGCGAACTACCTGCCGGGCCCGGACGATATTTATATCTCCCCGTCGCAGATCCGCCGTTTCTCGCTGAAAACCGGTGATACGGTCGAAGGCCCCATCCGTGGGCCGAAGGAAGGCGAGCGCTATTTCGCGCTGCTCAAGGTCAACACCATCAATTTCGACGATCCGGAAAAGATCCGTCACAAGGTTCATTTCGACAATCTGACGCCGCTCTATCCGAATGAGCGCTTCAAGATGGAACTGGATATTCCCACCACCAAGGATCTGTCGCCACGTGTGATCGACCTGGTGGCACCGCTCGGCAAGGGCCAGCGTGGATTGATCGTCGCGCCGCCGCGTACCGGTAAAACCGTGTTGTTGCAGAACATCGCGCATTCGATCACCGCCAACCATCCGGAGTGCTATCTGATCGTCCTGCTGATCGATGAACGCCCCGAAGAAGTGACCGACATGCAGCGTTCGGTTCGCGGCGAGGTAATCTCCTCGACCTTCGACGAACCGGCGGTGCGTCACGTGCAGGTGGCCGAGATGGTCATCGAGAAGGCCAAGCGCCTTGTCGAACACGGACGCGACGTTGTTATTCTGCTCGATTCGATCACGCGCTTGGGCCGTGCCTATAACACGGTCGTTCCCTCGTCAGGCAAGGTCCTGACCGGCGGTGTGGACGCCAACGCTCTGCAGCGGCCGAAGCGGTTCTTCGGCGCGGCGCGTAACATCGAGGAAGGCGGCTCTTTGACGATCATCGCGACGGCGCTGATCGATACCGGCAGCCGCATGGACGAAGTCATCTTCGAAGAATTCAAGGGCACCGGCAACTCGGAAATCGTCCTCGACCGCAAGGTCGCCGACAAGCGTATCTTCCCGGCAATGGACATCCTGAAGTCCGGTACGCGCAAGGAGGACCTTCTGGTCCCACGTCAGGATCTGCAGAAGATCTTCGTGCTCCGCCGTATCTTGGCGCCGATGGGCACGACCGATGCGGTCGAATTCCTGATCGACAAGCTCAAGCAGACGAAGAATAATTCCGACTTCTTCGAATCGATGAACACATAATCCTTAGCCGGATTCACCCCTTGAAGCTGGCGGCATCTTGCGATGCCGCCAGCTTTTCTATTTGAGAGGATCGATTTCGATTCCAACTGATGAACCAGGCGATATGGCCATGTTGAATGATACGATATATGCACTATCGAGTGGCGCCCTGCCTTCGGGTGTTTCAGTCGTTCGAATCAGCGGCCCGCTGACCAGAGACATATTGGTGAAGCTCGTCGGATCCGTTCCGGCAGCCCGGTCTGCGTCTCACCGAACGATTCGGACTCGTAACAATCAGCCGATCGATAGCGGCCTGGTGCTGTTTTTTCCTGCTCCGAATTCGTTTACCGGCGAGGATGTTGCCGAGCTGCAGATCCACGGCAGCAGAGCCGTGCTGGCGGCGCTGTTTCACACCCTTGGCGATATTCCGGGTGTTCGGATGGCGGTCGAGGGTGAGTTCTCCCGCCGGGCCTTCGAAAACGGCAAGCTTGATCTCGTCGAGGTGGAAGGGCTGGCCGATCTCATCGGCGCCGAGACCGAAATGCAGAGACGCCTTGCGGTCGAACATAGCGCAGGCGGGCTTTCTGCAATTTACGATTCGTGGGCGGAACGATTAACGCGCGCCCGCGCGCTGATCGAGGCGGAACTTGATTTCCCCGACGAGGATGACGTTCCAGGGTCGGTATCGGATGCAGTCTGGGCCGATATGGCGAAGCTTCGCAGCGATATCGGGGATCACCTGGCAGCAGCTTCGGCCGGCGAGATTATCCGAGACGGCTTCAAAGTGGTCATCGCCGGTGCTCCGAATGCTGGAAAATCGAGCCTGTTGAACGCTTTGGCGCGTCGAGACGTCGCCATCGTGACGGAGATTGCCGGAACCACCCGCGACGTCCTGCAGGTTGATCTCGACATTGATGGTTACCTGATCAAGCTCTATGACACTGCCGGTCTTCGCGAGGCGGACGACAGAGTCGAAATAGAAGGTGTGCGGCGCGCGCGCGTAGCACTCCGTGATGCCGATCTTGTCTTGTTGCTGGTCGACATGACGAATCCTCTGATTCCCGACGACTTGGAGCAGTCCTCTCCGCATGTTACTGTCGGGACAAAGAAGGATCTGACCGAAATCGCTTCGGGTCGGTATGATTTGCAGATTTCGACGGCGACGGGTGACGGTCTATCGGAATTACGGCGGTTGATCGGCGACATCGTCGAGAGACGTTTTGCCGGCCTGTCTATGGCAATTCCCAGCCGGCTGCGGCATAAGGATTCGCTCGCGAAATGCTTGGCGGCGCTTGATGCGGCCATATCGCAGCCGGATGTGAATCTTGAACTGCGGACCGAGCAGTTGCGAATTGCCGCTGAGTATTTGGGCAGAATTACTGGTCGAGTGGATGTCGAACAATTGCTCGGCGTAATCTTCTCCGAATTTTGTATTGGCAAATGATTCACGTGAAACCTTTAGAGCCAAAGGCCCTGCACGGTTTCACGTGAAACGTCTACCGGGTATGGAGTCTTGAATGACGGATAATGTCTTCGATGTGATTGTGATCGGTGGCGGCCATGCGGGGTCGGAGGCTGCCAGCGCAGCTGCGCGCCTGGGGGCAAAAACCGCTCTGATTACGCATAGGCGGGACACGATCGGAGTCATGTCCTGTAATCCGGCAATTGGCGGGCTGGGCAAGGGCCATCTTGTTCGGGAGATCGATGCGATGGATGGCCTGATGGGTCGGATCGCCGATGTTGCAGGCATTCAATTCAGGATGCTCAACAAGAAGAAAGGCGCGGCTGTCCGAGGACCGCGGACGCAGGCCGATCGAAAGCTTTATCGCCTAGCAATGCTGGCGGCGATCGAAGCGACGCCGAACCTGGATATCATCGAGGGCGATGCGTTTGATCTGGACGTTGTCGATGGTTGCGTCGCTGGCGTGATCATGAAGGATGGTCGGACCCTGAAAGCGCCGGCGGTGGTTTTAACCACTGGAACCTTTCTGCGCGGTCTTATTCATATCGGGTCGGAAAAGACACCGGCCGGACGTGTCGGTGAAGCGCCGTCGATCGGATTATCTGCGACCCTCGCCCGGCTGGGACTGCGGTTGGGACGTCTGAAAACCGGCACACCCGCCCGGCTGGACGGCAAGACGATCGACTGGCAATCCATCGGTCGACAGGGGGCTGACGAGGAGCTTGTCCCCTTCTCCTTCATGACCGACACGATTACCACGCCACAAATCGAATGCGGGGTTACCAGAACGACCGAAGCGACCCACCGCATCATTGTCGACAACATTATGCGCTCGGCAATGTATTCCGGGCAGATCGAAGGTGTCGGGCCTCGTTATTGCCCGTCTATCGAAGACAAGTTGGTGAAATTCGGAGAGCGAGATGGACATCAGGTCTTTCTCGAACCTGAGGGACTGGATGATGACACGGTCTATCCGAACGGGATTTCTACCTCCTTGCCGGCGGAGGTGCAGGCAGACTTCATCAAAACGATCCCCGGCCTCGAAGCGGCAAGGATACTGCAACCGGGCTATGCGATCGAATATGATCATGTGGATCCGAGAGAGCTTACTCCATCGCTGGAGGTCAAACGGCTGAGAGGCTTGTTTCTCGCCGGCCAGATCAATGGCACCACCGGATATGAAGAGGCGGCGGCGCAGGGACTGGCAGCCGGGCTGAATGCCGCATTGCGAAGCAGCGATTCGGATCCGTTCCATTTCAGCCGGACGAGTTCTTATATTGGCGTCATGATCGACGATCTCACGTCACGAGGCGTTACGGAGCCGTATCGAATGTTTACATCGCGCGCGGAGTATCGGCTGAGTTTGCGGGCTGACAACGCCGATATGCGCTTGACGCCGCTGGCCATGCGGCTTGGATGCGTCAGTGACGCGCGGGTGCAGCGATTCACATCCTATCAGGCAGAGATCGAAACCAGTCGGGCGCTGCTGCAGTCGCTGGTGGTGACACCGAATGAGGCGCGCCGCGCGGGCTTGAATATCAATCTCGATGGGCAGCGCCGAACCGCGTATGACTTACTGTCCTATCCGAATTATGATTTCGCCGCGCTTCGGCAGGTTTGGCCGGAGAAGCTCGGCATGATTGGACGGAAAGTTGCGGAAGCGTTGGAAATCGAGGCAGGCTATTCGGTTTATCTCGATCGACAAGCCTCGGCGATTGCCGATCAACAACGCGACGAGGAGCGGCAGATACCGCTAAATTTCAACTATGATGCACTGGCCGGTCTCTCGAACGAGCTGAAGGTCAAGCTCAGCGCTGCTCGCCCTTTCAATATTGCCCAGGCCGCAATCGTTGAAGGGATGACGCCTGCGGCAATCGCGTTGCTGCTCGTGCACTTGCGTCGACTATCCTCTGCCGAACGCCATAGCGCTTGATACAAGATTTGAGAGTCTTTCAGAATGGAATTAAACGGTTTGCGTGTTTCACGTGAAACACAGGAGCGGTTGCAACACTTTGCAGCGCTGTTTCAGAAGTGGGCAAAAGCAATCAATCTGGTGGCGCCGTCGACACTGGATGATCTGTGGCACCGGCACATCGCTGATAGCAGCCAGGTCTTCCAGATTCATCCTCGACCGATTACTTGGATTGACCTCGGGAGCGGAGGCGGCTTTCCCGGTGTTATTACGGCGATTTTTCTGGCCGAGCTGCGAGGTGGATGGGTCCATCTGGTCGAAAGCAACCATAAAAAGGCAGCGTTTCTGCGGACAGCGCTACGGGAGACAAATGCGCGCGGCAGCGTCCATAGCATTCGAATCGAAGATGCTTATACGGAGGTTGGCGAATGTGGTGCGATTTCGGCGCGCGCCCTTACGGATCTTGATGGGCTCATCGGTTATTCATCCCCCTGGATGCTTGGCAAGGAAAATTGTCGTGGCTTCTTTCATAAAGGCCGGGATTACCTGAGGGAAATTGACAAAGCACGTGGTCGGTGGGAATTCGATCTGTTAGAACATAAGAGCGCCGTCGAGCAGGAATCTGTTATTCTGGAAATATCAAATCTCCGGCGCTTGGTTTAACAGATCGGATATTGCGGCAATGGCTGGCGAACGACATCGGATTATCACCATCGCAAATCAGAAGGGTGGCGTTGGCAAAACGACCACAGCAATCAATCTGGCAACGGCGCTTGCTGCTATCGGCGAGCGCGTCCTGATCGTCGATCTCGACCCGCAGGGCAATGCCAGCACAGGCCTCGGTATCGATCGTCGTGATCGCAAGCTGTCTTCCTACGATCTGATGGTCGGTGATCGTGGGATTCCCGAAGTGACTCTCGAAACAGCGGTTCCTAATCTGTTTATCGTCCCGTCGACGATGGATCTTCTTGGCATCGAGATGGAAATCTCGCAGCAGAGCGATCGGGTGTTCAAATTGCGGAAGGCGCTCTCTTCGCCCGAAGCAATGGCGTTTTCTTATATTCTTCTGGATTGCCCGCCGTCGTTCAATCTGCTGACGATGAATGCTATGGCGGCGGCGCATTCGGTCCTGGTGCCGCTGCAATGTGAATTCTTTGCGCTGGAGGGGCTGAGCCAGCTGCTTGAGACCGTGAGCCAGGTTCGGCGGACGGTGAACCCGCGTCTGGATATTCAGGGTATCGTCTTGACGATGTTCGATGCGCGCAACAATCTTGCCCAGCAGGTTGTCAATGACGTGCGTACGCATCTGGGAGACAAGGTTTACCACACGCTAATTCCGCGCAACGTCCGGGTTTCCGAGGCTCCGTCCTACGGTAAGCCGGCTATTCTCTATGACTTGAAGTGTGCGGGCAGTCAGGCCTATCTGCAGCTGGCCTCCGAGGTTATCCAGCGAGAACGCCAAAGACTGGCCGCGTGATATCATTTTAGGGGTGTAGGTGAGTGTAGATCATGAATGACGATGTATCAAAAAGGCGATTGGGCCGCGGCCTTGCGGCGCTGATTGGTGAAATGGATCAGCCTGTCCCGGTGGAAGCCGAGCGGACTATCAGCGCCGACAGAATGATCCCGATCGAGTTCGTCAGCCGCAATCCCCGCAATCCCCGTCGGTTCTTCGATGACTCCGAACTGCACGATCTCGCAAGCTCCATTCGTCAACACGGTATCGTTCAGCCGATTGTTGTGCGGACGATGTCGCGGGATCGATATGAGATCATCGCCGGTGAACGACGCTGGCGCGCAGCTCAGCTTGCCGGGCTGATCGAGATTCCTGTCATTATCCGTGATGTGGATGATAAGACCGCGCTGGAAATCGCCATTGTCGAAAACGTGCAGCGCGCGGATCTCAATGCTCTCGAAGAGGCCTTGGGTTATGAGCAGCTGATCGCGGAATACGGCTACACCCAGAACGACCTCGGCGAAATCATCGGGAAGAGCCGCAGCCATGTTGCCAACTCGTTGCGCCTGTTGAAATTGCCTGATCCGGTTCGCGATCTGCTTGCTGCCGGCAGCCTATCGGCTGGCCACGCGCGCGCACTGGTTTCGACATCCGACCCGGCAAGTCTTGCCCGTACGATCGTTGCCAAGGGCATGTCGGTGCGTGATGCGGAAAAGCTGGCGCAAAACAATATCAAGGCCCAATCGGAGCCGCAGCAGGCGGCCTTGCGGCGAGATCAGAAAGATTCGGACACGCTGGCGCTGGAACGGACACTTTCCGATGCGCTCGGCCTTGATGTTGCGATCAATCACAAGGCAAGCGGCGGCCAGATCAAAATTTCCTATAAGTCGCTAGAGCAGCTCGAGGAAATCTGCCGCTTGCTCGAGAGGCGCTAGAACAGGATGATTTTAGGCCGGGTCGGCCTAAAATCTGAATCCTGTTCTACATTATACAGTCAGAGCATGATGTCGTCCGAAAACCGCTCACACTTTTCGGCATCATGCTCCAGAGCACCGACGCTCTAACTCCTTGAAACAACGCATCGTTCTTTCCGAAAATCGGTTAGGATTTTTTGGGCCGACGTTGTGCTGGTCAGGCGGATTTCCGGCCGGATTGAAGGGTGGTGGACAGAAGCGTTTGCATCGCAACGCTGTCTTCCAGCGCCTGCCGCCGTCTAGTTTGCAGAATAGCGGCCTGTAGCCGATTGGATTCACGGGCGATGCTTTCCGCTGTCCACTGGCGCAGCGCCTGTTCGATGATCGGCTTGCGGCGGAAATGCAGATGCCGCCCCATTGTCTGCATGATTTGAGGTGGCTGCAGCCGTTTTTCATCCATTTCGGCGCGCATCGCATCCAGAAGCTGGAATTGCTTCAGGCATGCCTGCAGAACCAGAAAGATCGCGGTTTTCGAACTGCTGATCTTTTGCATGGCGTGCAGAAAGGCGTTGAGATCGCCGCCGAGGATGGCGTCGACGGCGTCGTCAACCGAGATGGCGCTGGCGTCGCCAATTATTTCGGTAACGTGATGTTCTTCGACCGTATCGAAGCCCCGGCAGTAAAGAGCAAGCTTGCGCACCTCGTTTCGGGAAGCGATCCTGTCACCGCCGATCAACGCGATCAGCGCTTGTCGCGCGGCCGGCGTAATGCCGAGCTTCTCTGCACCGAGCTCTGTATCGATCAATGCATTCAGGGCGCGGCTGTCATCGGCGTAGGAGGGGATCGTCATGACGGATCGGGCGGCTTCCGCGGCCTTGCGCAGCAGGGAACCCTTCTTGAGGTCACCGGCCTCGATGATCAGATAGGCGGCTTCGAGTGGTTTTTCGGCCAGCAGCGCCAAGGAATCGACGAGGTATTTCTCGTTGGCGGCACCGCGGATCCAGATCAGTTTCTCGCCGCCGAACAGACCGATCGACTGGACCTCGTCGACCAACCGACCGGGGTCTTTCTGCAGGTCGCCGATATCGAGCTTGGTCAGCGAGAAGGGATCATCGAGTGCAACACCGCTCTTGTCGGCGAGCTGGCTTGCCCGTTCGGAAACAAGGCCGCGATCCGGTCCGTAGATGACGTAAATCCGATAATTCCGTGCCGATTTCTGCAGGAATGTCTCGAATTCGTGGGATTTTATCTCTGCCACATCCCCGCCCTCAGCGGCTGAGGGCAGCGGCGATATCGGCTCCCACGAATTCCGCCACCTGATCCGCCGCGCGGTTCTCGGCATCACGGATCGCCCGCTGCTTGGCGAATTCCTGTTCGGAAAAATCCACCAGCGCCGTGGTAGCGCGGCTGCCGGCCTTGATGACGTGATTGTCGGTCGTCGAACGCAGCGTGTAGGTGACGCTGACGGTCACACGGCCGGCGCGCGACGTGTCCGAGGAATCCCTCAGGAGCGTATCGGCAACAGACGTGGTAGCGCGAATCTCAACCTGATATTGCGGGTTTACCGCTTCACCGGCACCGCGCGACGCAAGGAAGATCAGTCGATTGCGCACCTGCTGCTCGACGCGGCTGCTTGCTGGGGAAAAGCCGACCGAGGAAAGCTTTTCGACGACACCGGAATTCTCGGAATAAAGCGGTCGGACCTGGCAGGCGGAGAGAAAAGCCGCCGCGGCAAGGATCATGGCGATGCCGGCATTGCGGGCCAGCTTGCAAGCGATATCAAACGACAATGTTTACAATCCTTTGGGGAACCACGACGATCTTCTTCGGTGCCTGTCCGTTCAGCGCGTTCTTCACCGCATCCAGATCCAGGACGGCGTTGGTGACGGCATTCTGATCTGCATCGCGAGAAATTGTCAATTCAGCGCGTTTCTTGCCGTTGATCTGTACCGGCATAACGACATCGTTTTCGATGACGAGTGTTTCGTCGTATCGCGGCCAGCTTGTCCGGGCAAGCAGGCCTTCATTGCCGAGCGCGGCCCAGCATTCCTCAGCCAGATGCGGCGTCATCGGAGAGACGAGCTGAATCAGAATCTCGGCAGCATCGCGCACCGCCGCGCGATAGGTGGCATCACCCTCACCTGCCGCAACCCTCGTCATCGGGGCGGCCAGTGCGTTGACGAGTTCATAAATTCGGGCAACGGCCTTGTTGAACCAGAGCTTGTCATAGTCGTTCTCGACAGCCTTCAGCGTCTTGTGGGCGGCCTGCGAGATCGACAACGCCTCCCCATCGGTTGCCGGCGCAGGTACCACGGCGGAGAGCGCGTCGGCTGCTTCGGAAATCAAGCGCCACAGACGCTGAGTGAAACGATGAGCGCCTTCGACGCCCGCTTCGGACCAGATGACGTCACGCTCGGGTGGGGAGTCGGACAGAACGAAGAAACGGGCGGTATCGGCGCCGTAGGAGGCGATGATATCGTCGGGATCGACAACGTTCTTTTTCGATTTCGACATCTTTTCGATCGAGCCGATCGCAACTTCCTCATTGTTCGTCAACAAGAAGGCTCGGCGTTTGCCGTCGAGTTCGTCGATGCGGATATCGGCGGGTGCCACCCATTCGCGGCTGGCGCCGGCGCCGCGGCTATAGGTTTCGTGGACCACCATGCCCTGGGTGAAGAGACCCTTAAAAGGCTCGGTGGCGGCGACGTGACCGGTCTCGCGCATGGCGCGGGTGAAGAAGCGGGAATAAAGCAAGTGCAGGATCGCGTGCTCGATGCCGCCGATATACTGGTCGACCGGCAACCAGCGGTTTGCCGCCTCCGGATCGGTCGGCTCTCCTTCCCAGGGCGCGGTAAAGCGGGTGAAATACCAGCTCGAATCGACGAAGGTGTCCATCGTATCCGTCTCGCGGCGGGCATCCTTGCCGCAGTTCGGGCAAGAGACATGGCGCCAGGTCGGATGACGGTCGAGCGGATTGCCCGGCTGGTCGAAGGTGACGTCGTCGGGCAGCTTGACCGGCAGGTCCGCCTTCGGCACCGGCACGACACCGCAATCGTCGCAATGGATGACCGGGATCGGGCAGCCCCAATAACGCTGGCGGGAAATGCCCCAGTCGCGCAGACGGAAATTGACCTTGCGCTCGCCTTGCGGCGCATTGCCGAGCGAAGCAGCCGACAGCCGGTCGGCAACGATATTGAAGGCTTCCTCGGTCGTCTTGCCGTCGAGGAAGCGCGAATTGATCATCACGCCATCGCCGTCATAGGCCGTGTCGCCGACGGAGAAGCTTGCGGCATCGCCATCCCTCGGCATGACGACGGCCACGACCGGCAGGTCATACTTGCGTGCAAAATCAAGGTCGCGCTGGTCGCCCGAGGGGCAGCCGAAGATCGCGCCCGTGCCATAATCCATCAAGACGAAATTGGCGATATAGACCGGCAACTCCCAGGAGGGATCAAGCGGATGCCTGACGCGGATACCGGTATCCATGCCCTTCTTTTCGGCAGTCTCGAGTGCTGCGAGCGAGGTGCCGGCGCGGCGGCACTCGTCGCAGAAGGCGTCGATATCAGGGTTCTTCGCGGCGGCATCCTTCGCCAGCGGATGATCGGCGGCGATCGCCAGGAAGGAGGCGCCGAACAGCGTGTCCGGCCGGGTGGTATAGACCGTCACTTCGCTCTCGCCGGCAGGTGCCGTTTCCGGCACGATCTCCCAGCGGATCGTCAGGCCTTCCGAGCGGCCGATCCAGTTCTTCTGCATCAGCCGCACTTTTTCCGGCCACTGGTCGAGCGTATCCAGCGCGTCGAGCAGATCCTGGCTGAAGTCGGTGATCTTGAAGAACCATTGCGTCAGTTCGCGCTGTTCGACCAGCGCGCCGGAACGCCAGCCGCGGCCGTCGATCACCTGTTCGTTGGCGAGCACGGTGTTGTCGACAGGATCCCAGTTGACCTTCGACTGCTTGCGATAGACCAAGCCCTTTTCCAGGAAATCCAGGAAGAGATGCTGCTGGTGCTGGTAATATTCGACGTCGCAGGTGGCAAACTCACGGCTCCAGTCCAGCGAAAGACCCATGGCCTTCAGCTGCGCCTTCATCGAGCCGATATTCTGGTACGTCCAGGAAGCGGGATGCACGCCGCGCTCCATGGCGGCATTCTCCGCCGGCATGCCGAAGGCGTCCCAGCCCATTGGATGCAGCACGTTGTAACCGCGGGCGCGCTTATAGCGGGCGACGACGTCGCCCATGGCGTAATTGCGGACATGACCCATATGGATGCGCCCCGACGGATAGGGGAACATTTCGAGGACGTAATATTTTTCGCGCGGATCGGCGTTGTCGGTCTCGAAAACCTTGTCTTCATTCCATTTCTGCTGCCAGCGGGGCTCGGCATCGCGCGGATTATAACGTTCGGTGGCCATGGTATTCGTATTTCCGGAAAATCAGGGGAGGTTGGTCGAGACCTTCACCATGAAACCACTACAGCGTCAAGTTTTGCAGGCGCTGCAAGCGTGCGATCTTGATCGTGACCAGGCGATTTCGCCGGGGCGGGACTTGGCAAGCACAGAATGGCTGGCTAGTTCATTCCAATCCTTTCATGCAGGTATGTCGAGGCAGAATGATGGAACTTCAAGAGCGCTTGAACGAGGTGCGGTCCCGGATCGCCGCCGCAGAACGCGAGGCAAGCCGTTCGGCGGGTTCCGTTCAGCTCGTCGCGGTGTCGAAAACCTTCGAGGCGGACGCGATCCGCCCGGCCATCGAAGGCGGGCAGCGTGTCTTCGGAGAGAACCGGGTGCAGGAAAGTCAGGGCAAGTGGCCGGCGCTGAAGGCCGAGCATCAGGATATCGAGCTGCATCTGATCGGACCGCTGCAATCAAACAAGGCGGCGGATGCTGTGGCGCTTTTCGACGTCATCGAGACAGTGGACCGGGAAAAGATCGCCCGCGCACTTGCCGAGGAGATGAGGCGGCAAGGCAAGGCGCTACGGCTCTATGTCCAGGTCAATACCGGGCTCGAACCGCAGAAGGCCGGCATCGCTCCTGACGACACGCCGGCCTTCGTCGCCCTCTGCCGCGACGAACTCGGCCTTTCGATCGAAGGTTTGATGTGCATTCCGCCGGCCGAGGAAAATCCCGGACCGCATTTCGCCCTGCTGGCAAAGCTCGCGCTCAAATGCGGCGTCGGAAAACTTTCCATGGGCATGTCGGGCGACTACGGGACGGCGATCGCCTTTGGCGCCACCAGCGTGCGTGTGGGGTCAGCGATTTTCGGCACGCGCTGAAACGCTGCTTTGGTCGGGCTTCCTGTTCCCCTCAATGCCGCCTAGATTAGGTTTGCATGTCCTGGGGAGGAGCAGATGCGGAACGGCTATCATCAGGCCTATGCGGCCTGGAAACGCGATCCCGAAGCCTTCTGGCGCGAAGCGGCCAGTGACATCGACTGGTTCGAGCCGCCAGAGCGGATTTTTTCACCCAATGAAGGCGTCTATGGCCGCTGGTTCTCAGACGCCGAAACCAATACATGCCACAATTGCCTGGACCGGCATGTGGCTGCCGGCCGCGGCGGCGAGACAGCGGTCATCTTCGACAGTGCAATGAACGGCGAGAAGCGCCGTTTCACCTATGATGAGGTGCTTGGCGAGGTGATGGCCATCGCAGCAGCACTGGTCGAGCGTGGCATCGGCAAAGGCGATCGCATCATCCTTTATATGCCGATGGTGCCGCAGGCGGTCTTTTCCATGCTTGCCTGCGCCCGCATCGGTGCGGTTCACTCCGTCGTTTTCGGCGGGTTTGCCGCCAGCGAACTTGCGGCGCGCATCGACGATTGCGCTGCGAAGCTGGTGATCACCGCGAGCTGCGGGCTCGAGCCCGGCCGCATCGTCGCCTACAAGCCACTGGTCGATCAGGCGATCGAGATCGCGCGTTCGAAGCCGGAGCGCTGTCTGGTGCTGCAGCGGCCGGAGCTTCGGGCAGATCTCGTCGGCGGTCGAGATCAGGATTTCGAGGTGGCGGTGGCGCAGCATCGTGGCGATGAGATCGCCTGTGTCTCCGTCAAGGCCACCGATCCGCTCTACATCCTCTATACTTCGGGCACGACCGGCCAACCGAAGGGCGTGGTGCGCGACAATGGCGGCCATATGGTCGCGCTCAACTGGTCGATGCGGAATATCTACGGCTTGAAGCCGGGCGAGGTCTTCTGGACGGCTTCGGATATCGGCTGGGTCGTCGGGCATTCCTATATCGTCTATGCCCCGCTGCTATCAGGCGTGACCACTCTGATCTTCGAGGGAAAACCGGTCGGCACTCCGGATGCCGGCACATTCTGGCGCATCGTCTCGGAATATCAGGTGCGGGTGCTCTTCACGGCGCCGACGGCATTCCGCGCCATCCGGCGGGAGGACGGTGACGGTGAACTGATGCGCCAATATCCCATGCCGGATCTGCGCGCACTGTTTCTTGCCGGCGAGAGGGCGGATCCGGAGACGTTGAAATGGGCCGAGCACCTGCTTGGCATACCCGTCATCGATCATTGGTGGCAGACGGAAACCGGTTGGCCGATCGCCGCAAATCCGCTTGGTCTCGGCGCCCTTCCCGTCAAGCACGGGTCGCCGGCGCTGCCGATGCCCGGCTATGAGATCGCGGTGCTCGACGATGCCGGTCATCCGATCGAGGCGGGAACGCTCGGCAATATCGTCGTGAAGCTGCCCCTGCCGCCCGGCTGCCTGCCGACCCTCTGGAATGCCGACGAGCGTTTTCGCTCGGCCTATCTCGATGAGTTTCCCGGCTATTACAAGACGGCCGATGCCGGCTATGTCGATGAGGACGGCTATCTCTTCATCATGTCGCGCACCGACGACATCATCAATTGCGCCGGTCATCGGCTCTCGACAGGGGCGATGGAGGAGGTCTGTGCGCGTCATCCCGATGTCGCCGAATGCGCGGTCATTGGCGTGATCGATGCGCTGAAGGGTCAGGCGCCCTGCGGTTTCCTGGTGCTGAAACGACATGTTTCCCGTGACGCGACGGCGATCGAATCAGAGGTCGTGGCGATGATTCGTGATTCGATCGGGCCGGTTGCCGCCTTCAAGACGGCCATCACCGTTAACCGGTTGCCGAAGACACGCTCCGGCAAAATACTGCGCGGCACGATGCAGAAGATCGCCGACGGCGTACCCTGGAAAATGCCTGCAACCATCGATGATCCAACGATTTTAGAGGAAATTGCCGAGGCGCTGCGCGGGCGCGGTTTAGGCTCCTTGCCGATGTGAATTAAACTTTCGGTAAGCCTAATTGAGGAATTGTTAACTATGTTGATGCAAGCATTTGTTAACGGCAATGGCTTGCATAGCAAGCTTTGCATGACGCGGTCGCCGTTACCGGCCTACTGCATAATTTCTTAAATCGGAATCGATTTAAGGACAAAATTATGCAGCAGTTGAAGTGCTACAGCGTCCTTTGCGCGTCTGAAAGACGTGCGGCGCTGTAGTCCGGATTGCCCCTTTCTCAACGATTGTGGAACGGATCATGACAAGCATCCTCACCAACAACGCTGCTATGGCAGCGCTGCAGACTTTGCGCGGCGTAAACGATAGCCTCAAGGACACCCAGGGTCGTGTTTCATCGGGTTATCGTGTGGAGAAAGCGGCCGACAACGCCGCCTATTGGTCGATTGCTACGACCATGCGTTCCGACAACATGGCGCTTTCAGCCGTCTCCGACGCGCTCGGGCTCGGCGCGGCAAAAGTCGATACCGCCTATTCGGCCATGGACAGCGCACTCGATGTCGTCAGCGAAATCAAGGCCAAGATCGTCGCCGCCACCGAAAAGGGCGTCGACAAGACGAAGATTCAGCAGGAACTCGACCAGTTTCAGGAGCAACTGCTCAGCATTGCTCAATCGGCGTCCTTCTCCGGCGAAAACTGGGTTGCCGGCGCCTCCGGCACAAAGAGCGTCGTTTCGTCTTTCGTGCGCGATGGCAGCAATGCCGTTTCGGTCAAGATGACGGACTACGTGCTCAATGCGGGCACGCTTGGAAACGTGCTTTTCGGAATGACCAGTACCGGTGCGATCGAGACGACCAGCGGTATCATTGGTACGGCCTTCAACGGAACCTATGGCGGCGCGGTCATCGTCATGCCGTCGATATATGCTCTCGACATCACCAATTTCACCCAGGGTCAGCTCGACGCAGCCCTGACCGGTATCGAACTGGTTCTCGGCGCCATGACCGCCGCCGGCTCGGCGCTCGGCTCGATCTCGACCCGTATCCAGCTGCAGGAAACGTTCGTCAGTGGCTTGCACGATTCGATCGACTCCGGTGTCGGACGCCTGGTCGATGCGGATATGGAAGAGGAATCGAGCAAGCTATCGGCGTTGCAGACGCAACAGCAGCTTGCCATCCAGTCGCTCTCGATCGCCAATACCTCGGCGCAGAACATCCTCACCCTGTTCCGCAGCTAATCGAAACAGGTCATCCGCAATAAAAAACCCCGTCGGTCAGCTCATACCGGCGGGGTTTTTCATGAGATGAGCTGATATCTCAGTACTGATCGTCGTCCTCGTCCTTCGGCGCCGAGCGTAACGAGCTCAGCTTGCGGAAGACGGCATCGGCGTCGATTTCCTTTTCCTTTTCCTCCTCGCGCTCGTAGGTCGGGCTCAGGCGCTCGGTCTCCTGGGCCGATTGCAGCGTCGCGCCAAGCTCGGCGGCGGTCGGCAGCGGACGGCCCTTGGAGGCCTTTTCCACTTCCATGTCGAGATCAATCTGGCTGCAGAGGCCGAGCGTGACCGGATCCATCGGCGCCAGGTTGGCGGAGTTCCAGTGGGTGCGCTCGCGGATCTGCTCGATCGTCGATTTCGTCGTGCCGACGAGGCGGGAAATCTGCGCGTCCTTCAGCTCCGGATGGTTGCGAACGAGCCAGAGAATGGCGTTCGGGCGGTCCTGACGCTTGGAAACCGGGGTATAACGCGGACCGCGGCGCTTGGATTCCGGCACCCGCACCTTCGGTTCGGAAAGCTTCAGCTTGTGGTTCGGATTGGCCTCGGCGCGGGCAATCTCGTCGCGGGAAAGCTGTCCTGTCGAGATCGGGTCGAGGCCCTTGATGCCCTGCGCCGCTTCGCCGTCGGCGATCGCCTTGACTTCGAGCGGATGCAGTTTGCAGAACTGCGCAATCTGATCGAAAGACAGTGCCGTATTGTCGACGAGCCAGATGGCTGTCGCCTTCGGCATGAGCAGTGTTTGAGCCATGGATATAGTCCTTCTATCGTCCGCGCCGGTCGCGGTCCGTGGATTGTCACCACAATGTCCGGGAAATATGCCGCTATATAACCGCACTGTCGCAGAATTGCAATTCTTCCGAAATGAAATGACCTTCGTCTAATTGCCGTGGCGATGCGAACTGCTATGAATTGCCGTGATTTCAAGTCCGGGCCATAGCTCACGCGGCCCGTCGCATGTCCCATGAGGAGGAGTTGCATGTCGGAGAAGATCTATCCGGTCACGAAGCCGGTGAAGGCGCGCGCCCTGATCGATAAGGAAAAGTACCTGAAATGGTACGAGGAAAGCGTCGAGAACCCGGACAAGTTCTGGGGCAAACACGGCAAGCGCATCGACTGGTTCAAGCCCTATACCAAGGTCAAGAACACTTCCTTTACCGGCAAGGTTTCGATCAAGTGGTTCGAGGACGGTCAGACAAACGTCTCCTACAATTGCATCGACCGTCATCTGAAAACGAATGGCGACCAGGTGGCGATCATCTGGGAGGGCGACAATCCCTATATCGACAAGAAGGTCACCTATAACGAGCTCTACGAGCATGTCTGCCGGATGGCGAACGTGTTGAAGAAGCACGGCGTCAAGAAGGGCGATCGCGTCACCATCTATATGCCGATGATCCCGGAAGCAGCCTATGCGATGCTCGCCTGCGCCCGCATCGGCGCGGTGCATTCGGTCGTCTTCGGCGGTTTCTCGCCGGAGGCCTTGGCGGGGCGTATCGTCGACTGCGAATCCACCTTCGTCATCACCTGCGACGAAGGCCTGCGCGGCGGCAAGCCGGTGCCGCTGAAGGACAATACCGATACGGCGATCCATATCGCCGCCCGCCACCATGTCAATGTCAGCAAGGTGCTGGTCGTTCGCCGCACCGGCGGCAAGACCGGCTGGGCAGCGGGCCGCGATCTCTGGCATCACCAGGAAATTGCCACGGTGAAGGCGGAATGCCCGCCGGTGAAGATGAAGGCGGAAGACCCGCTCTTCATTCTTTATACGTCAGGCTCGACCGGCAAGCCGAAGGGCGTACTGCACACGACGGGCGGTTATCTCGTCTATGCGGCGATGACGCATGAATATGTCTTCGATTATCACCACGGCGACGTCTACTGGTGTACGGCCGATGTCGGCTGGGTGACCGGCCACTCCTATATCGTCTATGGGCCGCTTGCGAACTGCGCGACGACGCTGATGTTCGAGGGCGTGCCGAACTTCCCGGACCAGGGCCGTTTCTGGGAAGTCATCGACAAGCACAAGGTCAACATCTTCTATACGGCGCCGACGGCGATCCGCTCGCTGATGGGTGTTGGCGACGACTTCGTCACCCGCTCCTCGCGCTCTTCGCTGCGCCTGCTCGGCACGGTCGGCGAGCCGATCAATCCCGAGGCTTGGGAATGGTACTACAATGTCGTCGGCGACAAGCGCTGCCCTGTCATCGATACGTGGTGGCAGACGGAAACCGGCGGCCACATGATCACGCCGCTGCCCGGCGCCACCGATCTGAAACCCGGTTCGGCGACGATCCCGTTCTTCGGCGTCAAGCCTGAGCTGGTCGACAATGAGGGCAAGGTGCTGGAAGGCCCTGCCGACGGCAATCTCTGCATCACCGACAGCTGGCCGGGCCAGATGCGCACCGTCTATGGTGACCATGAACGTTTCATCCAGACCTATTTTTCCACATACAAGGGCAAGTATTTCACCGGCGATGGCTGCCGGCGCGATGCGGACGGTTATTACTGGATCACCGGCCGCGTCGATGACGTGCTGAACGTCTCCGGCCACCGGCTCGGCACGGCGGAGGTGGAATCCGCGCTTGTCTCGCATAATCTGGTTTCGGAAGCGGCGGTCGTCGGTTATCCGCATCCGATCAAGGGCCAGGGCATTTATTGCTATGTGACGCTGATGTCCGGTCACGAGGGATCGGATACGCTTCGCCAGGATCTGGTGAAACATGTGCGGGCCGAAATCGGCCCGATCGCCGCGCCCGACAAGATTCAGTTTGCGCCCGGCCTGCCGAAGACGCGCTCCGGCAAGATCATGCGCCGCATCCTGCGCAAGATCGCCGAAGACGATTTCGGTGCTCTCGGCGACACTTCGACGCTTGCCGATCCGGCAGTCGTCAACGATCTGATCGCCAACCGGCAAAACAAGGCGACCGCCTGATAGATCGAGCCGTTCCGGTCCCCTTTCGGGCTTCCGGGGCGGCTCTTTTGTTTCCGCGTATTCGATGCGTTGTTTGCGGCATCCAAGCATGTTCACGGGCGAAGCCCTGAGAACTTTCCCGGCGAGGTCACGCCCGCTAGATGTGGCTGGAATACTTGTCGCTTAAGATGTCGTTAGCCGGATTCTTAACTCCATTCTGCTGCGGCCGGGGAAGGCACAGCAATATTGGCCTAAAAATCGATCGCCCTGCCATTGATTTCGTAATCGCCGAAACGCGCCGGCTCGGCTCCGCCGCGGCCGCCGATCTCCGGCGGCAGCTCCAGCGGCTTCTGGTTTTTTCGCCGCTCCTCGGCTTCGGCAAGGGCGCGCCTGGCAGCCGGGGGCAGCATCTTGCGCGGTGGCTCGGATCCCTCGGCCATCGGCGTTTCGCTGTTGTCGTTATCGGCGTCCTGCATGGCCGTCTCCTGCCGGAAATATTGAAAATGGCTGATGAATAACCAAATCATAATGCGCCGGTGCCGGGATTGAAAGCTTGTGGCGCCGAAATCGGAGATGGAGATCCGCCATGAACCTCGTTCGCACTGCGATGTTGCTTGCCTTCATGACGGCGCTTTTCATGTTTGTCGGCTTCCTGATCGGCGGTCGGGCCGGCATGATGATTGCCTTCGTCATCGCTGCCGGCATGAATTTCTTCTCCTACTGGAATTCCGACCGCATGGTGCTTTCGGCCTATCGCGCCCAGGAGGTCGACGAGCGCAACGCGCCGGAATTCTTTGCGATCGTGCGCGATCTCGCCCGCAATGCCGGCTTGCCGATGCCGAAGGTCTATCTCTACGACAGCCCGCAGCCGAATGCTTTCGCCACCGGCCGCAATCCCGATAATGCCGCCGTCGCCGCCTCGACCGGCCTGCTCAGCGCCTTATCTGCCGAGGAGGTCGCAGGCGTGATGGCGCACGAACTGGCCCACATTCAGTACCGCGACACGCTGACGATGACGATCACGGCAACGCTTGCCGGTGCAATCTCCATGCTCGGGAACTTTGCCTTCTTCTTCGGCGGCAATCGTGACAACAACAGCAATCCGCTCGGCTTCGTCGGCGTCATCGTGGCGATGATCGTGGCGCCGCTCGCCGCCATGCTGGTGCAGATGGCGATCAGCCGCACCCGCGAATATTCGGCCGACCGCCGCGGCGCCGAGATCTGCGGCAATCCGCTGTGGCTTGCTTCGGCGCTCGGCAAGATCGCGCGCGGTGCTGCCCATGTGCCGAACGAGGATGCCGAGCGCAACCCGGCGACAGCGCATATGTTCATCATCAATCCGCTCTCCGGCGAGCGCATGGACAATCTGTTTTCGACGCATCCGAACACGGAAAACCGCATCGCCGCGCTGCACGACATGGCGCAAGGCGGCATGAATGTCTCGACGCAGCCTGCTCGTGCTGCTAATCCGTCGCGCAAATCGCGCTCTGTTCCGGATACGGGTCTTGGTCGCGGTGGTTCGCAACCGCCAAAAGGTCCGTGGTCTTGAATTCAGACGGCACGAAGAAGCCATTCCGCAAGCATAAGCCCTCCACTGAGCGCTCTGCGCCTGATAAGCCTGGCCTGCAGGCCCGGGCCGCGGCGGCAAAAATTCTCGGCGCCGTCGTCGACCGCAAGCTGCCGCTCGATGGCGCTCTCGATCATGAACACGGCAATCCGGCCTATAGGGCGCTCGGCGAAAGCGACCGGGCGCTCGTCCGCGCCATCCTGAACACGACGCTGCGCCATTTGCCGCGTATCGATGCCGCGATTGCCGGGCTGCTGGATTCGCCGCTGCCGGAGGGCGCAAGGGCGCTGCATCACGTGCTCGCAATCGGGGCAGCACAGATCCTCTATCTCGACGTGCCGGATCATTCGGCCGTCGATCTCGCCGTCGAGCAGGCCAATCAGGATCCGCGCAATCGCCGTTTCGCCAAGCTGGTCAATGCCATTCTTCGGCGGCTCGGCCGCGAGAAGGAGCAGGTGCTTGCCGACATCGGCAAGGTCGCGCTGATGCCGGCATGGTTTATCGCCAGGCTGGAAAAGGCCTATGGCCGAGACGCGGCGCTGGCGATTTCGGAATCCCAGCTCGAACCGGCGGCAATCGATCTGACCGTCAAGTCCGACCCCGAAGGCTGGGCGAAGCGGCTGAACGGCGTTGTTTTGCCCACAGGCGGCATTCGTCTCGCCGCCTTCGACGGCGGCATCCCCTCGCTCGAAGGCTTCGACGAGGGCGCGTGGTGGGTGCAGGATGCGGCGGCAAGCATACCGGCGAAGCTTTTCGGCGATCTCTCGGACAGACGTGCCGCCGATCTCTGTGCTGCGCCCGGCGGCAAGACGGCACAGCTGATCCTTGCCGGCGGCGCAGTCACCGCGCTCGACCAGTCGGAAAACCGGCTGAGACGGCTGCGCTCGAATCTCGAGCGGCTCGGCCTCAAGGCGGAAACGATTGCGGAAGATCTGACGACATTCGAGCCGACGGAGCGTTTCGATGCGATCCTGCTCGATGCTCCCTGCTCTTCTACCGGCACGACACGCCGGCACCCTGATGTGTTGTGGACCAAGGGGCCTGAGGATATCGCCAGGCTGGCGGCGCTGCAGGAGCGGCTGCTGCGTCATGCGCTGACATTGCTGAAGCCGGGCGGCACGCTGGTTTTTTCGAATTGTTCGTTGGATCCTGTCGAGGGTGAGGACGTTGTCGCCCGTGTTCTTTCCGATACGGATGCGGTCGAGCGCGTTCCGATCGGCGCCGGTGACTGGCCTGGCCTTGAGACGGCGATCACTCCGCTCGGCGAATTCCGCACGCTTCCCACCATGCTGAAAATGCCTGACGGCATCGGCTCCGGCCTCGACGGCTTCTATGCGGCGGTGCTGCGGCGCCTGGCCTGATTGCAAGGCGTGAGCGCTCGCGGCGAGCCTGGTTTATACGAGGTGCTTCATAGCCTCGCGTCACCCATGCCGTTCTCCAAAACCGTTCGCATGATTTCAGGCGAAACGCGTCAATGTGCGTATATTCGAACTTTGTCACGAATTAATTCATTGCGGACGATGAAATCGGCCACTTTTCACCTATTCTTAACCACGAGGGTCAATAGACAATAGAATATGCAGTCCGGTCGGCGTTTTGCGAGCATGTATGTTCGGGAGGCTTGGCGGCGCGCCTTGCGCCGCGTCGCGTTGCTGCGCCTGAAGCTCTTTCGTCATTCGATCAAGGTGCCCGAGCGTCTGATCGTCGCGCCGACCGATCTGCGCAGCATCGATCCGCATGTGGCCGACGAGATCCTCAACGGACGGTTTCTCCTGGCCGGGCGCATGCTGGAAACCAACGAAAAGTCGCCCTTCACCTTCACCCTGCCCTCGCGCCCCTTCGCGATCCGTCTTCATAGCTTCGGCTGGCTGCGGCATATGCGGGCGAACAAGACGGAGCGCAGTTCGGCTGCCGCCCGCGCGATCGTCGACAGCTGGCTTTCCATCCATGCCGGTCGCATGGAAGGGGTTGCCTGGGAAACCGACGTCACCGCTCAGCGCGTTATTGCCTGGCTGTCGCATTCGCCGGTGGTACTGCAGAATGCCGATCGCGGCTTTTATCGCCGCTTCATGAAGTCGCTGGCGTTCCAGGTGAGGTTCCTGCACCGGATGGCGCCGTTCACCCTCGGCGGCCTGGAGCTGTTTCGGCTGCGTATCGCGCTGGCCATGGCCTCCGTCGCCATGCCGGCGCGCGCCTCTACGCTCAGAAGGGCGGCGCAGGCGCTCGACCGCGAATTCGATAGCCAGATTCTGCCGGATGGCGGCCATGTGTCGCGCAATCCGCGCGTCGGGCTGGAATTGCTGCTCGATCTGCTGCCGCTCCGGCAGACCTATGTCAATCTCGGCCATGACCTGCCGCAGAAACTGATCTCCGGCATAGATCGCATCTATCCGGCACTGCGGTTTTTTCGCCATCAGGACGGAGACCTGGCGCTCTTCAACGGGGCGACCTCCACGCTCGCAAACGAGCTGATGTCGGTGCTCAGATATGACGAGACCGCCGGTCAGCCGTTCAAGGCTTTGCCGCATTCGCGTTATCAGCGGCTTTCCGGAGGCAAGACGGTGATCATTGCCGATACCGGCACGCCGCCTTCGGGAGGCGCGCTTCGGACCGCGCATGCCGGCAGCCTCTCCTTCGAGATGTCGTCCGGACGTCATCGCTTCATCGTCAATTCGGGTTCGCCGAAATTTGCCGGGCATCGTTATGTCCAGATGGCGCGCACGACGGCGGCGCATTCGACCGTTATCCTCAACGACACCTCGTCCAGCCGCTTTTCGCCTTCGCCCTTCCTGAACCACGCAATCACCGAACCGGTGAGGACAATCACCGTCGAGCGTGCCGAAACCGAAGACGGACGCGACGGCATAAAGCTCAGCCATGACGGTTATCTCAGGGTGTTCGGGGTGCTGCACGAGCGTGAGCTGACACTCAATGCCGCAGGTTCGATCGTGACCGGCCGCGACCGGCTCGTCGTCCGCGAAGGATATGAGAGTGACGAGCCCCTGAAGGCCGTCGCCCGTTTTCATATCCATCCGTCGATCGTCCTGCATCAGAGTGACGGGGAGTCCGTGCTGCTGACGGCGCCGGACGGCGAAAGCTGGCTGTTTTCCGCACCCGGCAATGAAGTGCTGATCGCCGAGGATATCTTCTTTGCCGACAGCTCCGGCATCTGCGGCTCGGACCAGATCGAGATCGATTTCGATCTTGCCGAGAAGACCGAAATCCGCTGGTTTTTGTCCCGCAAAGGCTAGAAGCGGATGATTTTGAGCCGAGCGGCCAAAATCGGGATCGCATCCACATCAAAGAAGTAAAGTACGATGCCGTCCAAAAATGGCTCGTGCTTTTTGGCGTCATGCGCTGACGCCTGTTTGCGCGGCGGCAAAGCTGTGCTAACGCGGCGCCAGCATGCGAACATCCCTTGCGGATGTCCTCCCGAAGCCCGAACGGAGAAGGTTTCATGGCCGTCATTTCCAAGAAGATCCCCGCCCCCGACAAGGTCGAAATCAAGACCGCGCTCATCTCCGTCTTCAACAAGACCGGGATCGTCGACCTCGCCCACGCCTTGTCTGCCAGAGGTGTGCGCCTGCTTTCGACCGGCGGCACGTTTAAAGCGATCACCGCTGCCGGTCTTGCCGTCACCGATGTCTCCGAAATCACCGGTTTTCCGGAGATCATGGATGGGCGTGTGAAGACGCTGCATCCAACGGTGCATGGCGGCCTGCTGGCGATCCGTGACGATGGCGAACACCAGGAGGCGATGAAAAAGCACGGCATCGAGGGCATCGATCTCGCCGTCATCAACCTCTACCCCTTCGAAGACGTACGCGCGGCCGGCGGCGACTATCCGACGACCGTCGAGAATATCGATATCGGCGGTCCGGCGATGATCCGCGCATCGGCCAAGAACCATGCCTATGTGACGACCCTGACCGATCCGGCCGATTATGCCGAGCTGCTGGAGCAGCTTTCCGCAGATGACGGCAAGACCGCCTATGCCTTCCGCCAGCGCATGGCGGCCAAGGCTTATGCCCGCACCGCCGCCTATGATGCAATGATCTCCAACTGGTTCGCCGAGGCGCTGACGATCGACACGCCACGCCACCGGGTCATCGGCGGTGCACTGAAGGAAGAGATGCGCTACGGCGAAAATCCGCATCAGCAGGCCGCCTTCTACCTGACCGGCGAGAAGCGCCCGGGTGTTTCGACGGCCGCTCTTCTCCAGGGCAAGCAGCTCTCCTACAACAATATCAACGATACGGATGCCGCCTACGAGCTCGTCGCTGAGTTCCTGCCGGAGAAGGCGCCGGCCTGCGCGATCATCAAGCACGCCAATCCCTGCGGCGTCGCCACCGGATCGAGCCTGGTCGAGGCCTATCGGCGGGCGCTTGCCTGCGATTCCGTTTCCGCCTTCGGCGGCATCATCGCGCTCAACCAGACGCTCGATGCCGAAACGGCCGAAGAGATCGTCAAGCTCTTCACTGAAGTGATTATCGCGCCGGATGTCACGGAGGAGGCGAAGGCTATCGTCGCCCGCAAACCGAACCTGCGGCTGTTGTCTGCCGGTGGCCTGCCCGATCCGCGTGCTGCGGGCCTGACGGCAAAGACCGTTTCCGGCGGCCTGCTCGTCCAGAGCCGCGACAACGGCATGGTCGAGGATCTGGAACTCAAGGTCGTCACCCGGCGCGCGCCGACGGCGCATGAACTTGAAGACATGAAGTTCGCCTTCAAGGTCGGCAAACACGTGAAGTCGAACGCCGTGGTCTATGCCAAAGACGGCCAGACCGCCGGTATCGGCGCCGGCCAGATGAGCCGTGTCGATTCCGCCCGCATCGCGGCGCTTAAGGCCGAAGAAGCCGCCAAGGCGCTCGGCCTCGCGGTTCCGATGACGCATGGCTCGGCGGTTGCCTCCGAGGCCTTCCTGCCTTTTGCCGACGGTCTTCTGTCGATGATCGCCGCAGGAGCGACGGCGGTTATCCAGCCGGGCGGCTCGATGCGCGACCAGGAAGTCATCGATGCCGCCAACGAACACGGCGTCGCAATGGTCTTTACCGGCATGCGCCATTTCCGGCACTGATCGGGTGCCGGCGGTGGCCGGCGCTCTTCCTCGAGCAGGTTCGTCCCTATGCGCGATCGGCCGGATAGGGTGTGCGGATCAAGAGTATCAATCCGCCGGCGAGGAACAGGATCAGCGTTGCCATTCCGAGCCGCGGTGATCCGCTCATATAGGTCACCAGCGAGAAGAGCAGCGTCGCCATGAAGCTGGTGGCGCGCCCCGACAGCGCGTAGATGCCGAAGTAGCGGCCGGCTTCATCGATGTTGACGCTGCGGGCGAGATAGGAGCGTGACGAGGCCTGCACCGGCCCGAAGGCGAGCCCGATCAGCAGGCCGTAGAGGATATAGGCCTTTTCTGCAGCCGTACCGAAGAGGCCGCCGGAATCCGCCGCCGGCAGCGGCATCATTCCGAACAGGGTGTAACCCGGTCCTGTCGAGATGATGCCGATCGTGGCGAGAAGCAGCATCGTGAGGCTGATGACGACCGTCACCTTCGAACCAACGCCCTTGTCGATGCGGCCGGCGATCAGGCAGCCGAAGATCGCAACGACATTCAGGATGATGCCGTAGATGCCGATCTCGATCGTCGCCCAACCGAACATCCCGGCCGCGAAGATGCCGCCAAGGATCAGCAGGCCGTTGACGCCGTCCTGATAGATCATGCGGGCGATGAGGAATTTCAGGATGCCGCGGCGCTCTCTAAGCTCGCCAAGCGTGTTTCTGAGTTCCCGCAAGCCGGAGCGCACCGCGGTGCCGAAGGGAAGACCCTTGCCGACATCGGGCGTGAAGAAGAACATCGGTAGGATGAAGATCAGATACCAGACGGCCGAGATCGGCCCGGTGATGCGTGCATCCTGGCCGGTCGCAGGATCGAGGCCGAACAGTGGATCAAGGCCGAGGATGGTCTTGCCGGTCTCGGGGCTCGCCGCCAAAAGCGTCACGACGGCAATGAGCACGATGATGCCGCCGAGATAACCGAGCCCCCAGGCGGTGTTGGAGAGCTTGCCGACCTCGTGCTTGCCGACCAGGCGCGGCATCATCGAATCGTTGAAGACGATCGAAAACTCGGCCGAGATCGAGGCGAGGATCATGAACACGACAGGATAGAGAACAGGCGAACCGGGTGCGGCGAACCACAGGCAGAACAGGCTGGCGATCTTGATGATCGCGAAGAAGCCGATCCAGGGTTTGCGCGCGCCGGACTGGTCGGCGATCGAGCCGAGCACGGGTGAGAGCAGGGCGATGATCACCGAGGAGATCGTCGCCATGTTGCTCCACGTCGTCTGCGCGGAAACCGGGTCATCGGTCAGGCGGGAAACGAAATAGGGTCCGAAGATAAAGGTCGTGACCACGGTGAAGAAGGGCTGTGCTGCCCAATCGAAGAACATCCACCCCCAGATGCCCTTCTCCGTGGCCTTCGGCGGTTGCGTTCCTGTCCAGTCAATGCGATTCAACATCCGCTCCTTCTTTGACGCGGACTGTCTCACCTCACCCGGTCGCGCGCAAGATCGGTCAGGATACCTGCAGCAACGGTAATACGCGCGAGATTGGGATCGCCGCCGTCGCTGAGAGTTGAAAGCTCCTCGAGGATACGGTTGATGCGGATACGATCCTGCGCATGCCAGGCTTGAACGGGAAGCTTTTCCTTGCCGTGATCGGAAAGGGCGGAGATAACGATGTCGCGCCTTGCACTGGCGATTTGATCGATACTGCGGGCAAGCGCCAGATTCTCGTAATGGTCTGAGGTGAGGATCCGCCCGCCCGCCGCCAGCAGCCTGCCGATACGGAAGGTCTGCGACACGGCGATGTAGTTCTCGGCGGCGCGGACCAGGGGTTCGCCGGTGCGCTCGGCGATCTGCATGATCTCCGGCACCAGTGCGAAGATCGGGAGGCTGGCGATGTCGGCGGCGAGTTTTTCGGGCAGGCCCGCCTGGCTGTACTCCGCCTGGCGCACGGCGACCTCGCCGGCCACCTGTCCGGCGAAGGCGGTTTTCAGCTTCTTCAGGGCCGCCTGAAGCCGGCTAATCACTTCTGCCATATCGGCCTTGGTCATGCCCGTTTTCAGCAGCAGGCGCGTCAGCACGATAAAGCTGTGGCTGATCTCCTCGTAGATGCGGTTCTGCATCTCGCCTGATATCTTGCCGTCCAGGGCGTCCGTCCCGGCCCAGAGGCTGGTCAGGTCGAAACCGTCTCTAGCGACGATTGCGGCGCGCACCACTTCCGGTGCCGAAGCCGCCGTTGCGTCCATCATGGCGACGGTGAAGCTTGGCCCGCCGCGGTTGATCGCTTCGTTGGCAAGCACGGTCGCGACGATTTCGCGCTTCAGCCGGTGGCTGGCGATATCGCCGGCATTCGACTTCTGCATCTTCACGGGGAAATAATTCGAAAGCGTCGCGATAAAATAGGGATCGTCGGGCAGATCGCTTGCGGCCAGCGCATCGAAGAGCACGATCTTGGCATAGGACACCAGCACGCCGATTTCCGGCCGCGTCAGCGGCTTCCCGGCCGTATAGCGTTCGGCCAGCGTCTGGTCGTCCGGCAGCGTCTCGACTTTGCGGTTCAGCTGGCCGGCGCCCTCGAGCACAGTCATGAAGCGGCCAAGCTGCAGACCGTTTGCCGTGCCTTTGCGTTCCGTCAGTGAGATCGCCAGCGACTGCAGATAGTTGTTGCGCAGGACCAGGGTCGCCACTTCGCCGGTCATCGAAGAAAGAAGCTGGTCGCGTTTTGCGCGCGTCAGGCGCCCGTCATGCATGGCGGCTGCCAACGCGATCTTGATATTGACCTCCACGTCCGAGGTGTTGACGCCGGCCGAGTTGTCGATGGCGTCGGAATTGCAGCGCCCGCCCTTCAGACCGTAGGCGATGCGGCCTTTCTGGGTAACGCCGAGGTTTGCGCCCTCGCCGATCACCTTGGCGCGCACCTCAACCGCGGTGATGCGGATCGGGTCGTTGGCACGGTCGCCGACTTCGGTGTCGGTTTCGGACGGCGCTTTCACATAGGTGCCGATGCCGCCGAACCAGAGCAGGTCGACCGGGCTCTTCAGGATCGCCATCATGATCTCGAAGGGCGTGGCCACAGCCTTGTCGATGCCGATTGCGGCAACCGCTTCCGGCGTCAGCGTGACTGATTTCGCCGCGCGGGAAATGATCATCGCACCCTTCGACAGCACGTTTCTGTCGAAATCCTGCCAGCTTGAACGCGGGAGGTCGAAGAGCCGTTGGCGTTCGGCCAGAGTCTTTTCCATATCGGGATCGGGATCGATGATGATGTCGCGGTGATCGAAGGCGGCGATGAGCCGGATCTTCGGGGAGAGCAGCATGCCGTTGCCGAAGACGTCGCCTGACATATCGCCGACGCCGGCGACGGTGAAGGGCGTCGTCTGGATGTCGATATCCATTTCCCGGAAATGGCGTTTCACGGTTTCCCAGGCGCCGCGGGCGGTGATGCCCATCTTCTTGTGGTCGTAACCGGCCGAGCCGCCGGAGGCAAAGGCATCGTCCAGCCAAAAGCCGGCTTCCTGCGCCAGTGCATTGGCGGTGTCGGAGAAGGTCGCGGTGCCTTTGTCGGCGGCGACGACGAAATAGGGGTCGTCGCCATCGAGCCTAACGGTATCCTTCGGCGGCACAATATCGGCACCCGATATATTGTCGGTGATCGAAAGCAGCGTGCGGATATAGGTCTTGTAAGCCTCACGGCCGGCATTGAAGATCTCGTCGCGGCTGCCGCCGACGGGGAGTTTCTTCGGATAGAAGCCACCCTTGGCGCCGACCGGCACGATGACCGCGTTCTTGACCTGCTGCGCCTTGACGAGGCCGAGCACCTCGGTGCGGTAATCCTCGGCGCGATCCGACCAGCGCAGGCCGCCGCGCGCCACTTTGCCGAAGCGCAGGTGCACGCCTTCTACTTCGACGCCGTAGACGAACATCTCGCGGAAGGGTTTCGGCTGCGGCAGCCCGTCCACCAAATGCGGATCGAGCTTGAAGGCCAGCATCGGTTTCGGCGAGCCATCCGGGTTCTTCTGGAAATAATTGGTGCGCAGCGTCGCATCGACGATATTGACGTAGCGGCGCAGGATACGGTCGTCGTCGAGACTCGGCACGTCGGCAAGCTCGGCCTCGATTGCCTGGTGCAGTTCGGCAAGTTTCTTGACGCGGGCCTTCTCCGTAAGCCTGGTGTCGAGCGTGTCATGGAAGAGACGAAAGATAGCAGCGGCGACACCGGGATATTTGTCGAGGGTCGTCGCGATATAATCCTGCGAATAGGCGATGCCGGCCTGGCGGAGATAACGCGCATAGGCGCGCAGCACATTCGTCTCGCGCGCCGAGAGCCCGGCCGAAAGGATCAGCCGGTTGAAGCTGTCATTGTCGATCGTGCCGGCGAAGGCGGCGACGAAGCCTTCCTCGAGAGCGGCGCCGTAACGCTGCAGATCGATCTCGCCGCCATTGCGGGCCTCGAGCTCCATATCGTGCAGCACGACGAGCTTTTTTTCTCCATCGGCGACCGGCACCCCGATGTCGAAAGTGCGTTCACTGACGACATTGAAGCCGAGATTCTCGAGAAGCGGCACGCGGCGCGACAACGCCAGCTGGCCGCCGGCGTGGAAGATCTTCAAGGAAAGGATGCGGCCCTGTTCTTCCTGACGATGGTAGAACTGGATGCGAAGCGGCTCGCCGGCGGCGCAGGCACCGATATCGGCGAGGTCGGCCACGGTTTCCTCCGGCGTGAAGGAATCCTGGAAGGCTTGGTCGACCGATATCTTCGGCGCCTTGGCGCCTGCCAGCGCCTCGAAACGGTCGTCCCAGCGGGCGGTGATCTCGCGGATCACCTGCTCGAGCTTTGACTGCGGAATGCGTGGCGTCTTGCCGCCCGAGCGGCCGATGATGAAATGCACGCGCGCCACGCCGCCTTCCGGGAAAGCCGGGTAATAGGCGGAGACACGGCCGTCATAGACAGTCTTCAGATAGGTGCCGATCCGCTCTCGGACGATCGAGTCGTATTCCTCGCGCGGCACGTAGACGATCACCGAGACGAAGCGGTCGAAATGGTCGATGCGCGGCAGGACGCGCACGCGCGGCCGATCGCCCAAATCGTTGATCTGTTCGGCAAAACTCGCAAGCAGCGTCGTGTCGATCTGGAAAAGGTCGTCGCGCGGATAGGATTCCAGCGTATTGTCGAGCATGCGGCCGGAATGGCTCATCGGGTCGAAGCCGAAATGCTCCTTCACCTTCTCGATCTTGGAACGCAGCAGCGGGATTTCCGAGGCGAGCGAGGTATAGGCCGTCGAGGTGAAAAGACCGACGATGCGCAGTTCGCCGGTGACGTTGCCGTCGGCGTCGAAGCGCTTGACGCCGACATAATCCATATAGGCGCGGCGATGGACGATCGATTTCACATTCGCCTTGGTGACGATCAGGAAGTCGGGGCCGTCGAGGAAGGCAAGGATCTCAGGCGTCGTCGTCACCGCATCCTTGCCGGTGCGCAGCACGAGAACATCGGGATTGGAAAGAATGCCGAGGCCAGCACCCTTGTCGCGTTCGACCTTGGCTTCGGTCCCTTTGCCGGAATAGACATATTCGCGCATGCCGAGGAACGTGAAATTCTCATCGCGCAGCCAGGTCAGGAAAGCGACGGCTTCGTCGCGATCGGCCTTCTTCCGGCTGGCGCCATTGGCCGCAAGCTCGGCGATCACTCCGTCGATCTTGGAAAGCATTGGCTTCCAGTCGGAAACCGACAGGCGGACCTGTTCGAGCACTTTTTCGATGCGTTTGACGAGATCGGCGGCCTGGGCGGAATTGAGGGGCGCAATATGAAGCTGGATATGGCTGACGCGGTTGGCCGGATCGCTCGGGTGATCGGCGGAATAAAGCACCGGCGCCTGGCCCTTTTCCATGACCAGGATGGGATGCACGGCCATGAACAGGTCGCGATAGCTGCTCGTCACTTCACCCATGACCGATTCGAACAGAAAAGGCATGTTGTGGTCGGTGACAGAAAGCACCGAGACGGCGATGCCGTCAGGCGTCACATCGGCAATCGTGTCGATGCTGACGCGGGGCGCCTTGCCGTTCCAGGCGGCAAGTTCCTTTGCCGAATGCACCGCGGAGAGCGCCAGCATTTCCGGCGTATAGAGTTCGAGATCGTCATTGCTTGCCCGGCCGAAGAGAGTTGCCGGATCGAGATGCGCCTCGCCTGTCGCCTTGGCGATCTTGCGCGCGCTTTCGATCTGCTTTTCCCGTTTCGGATTGTTTCTGGCAGCCATGGATCGCCTCCCTCAATGTCTGATTTTTTGCAAGCTAACAGAAGATTCTTCGAAAAAATCTCTAAAAGAGAGGTCCGAAGGATTGTTTTGACGCTTTTTGGCGCTGGAAACGAGAAATCGTAAGAGATTTTCCGCCTTCTCCACCAAGCGAAAGCAAAAGTCCCGTCTTCCGGTCATTCGTTCCGCCGAACATTTCCACGCCCGCATGAAGAATGGTTGACAGCGTGGCGTCAAAAAGATCATCAAACGCGGTCATCATTCGGATCTTGGATATCATGTCGGAAAATGCAGCGGGCGCAGTCATCGTCATTTCCAGCCATGTGGTGCGGGGCTCGGTCGGAAACCGGGCAGCCGTCTTTGCGCTGGAGACACTCGGTCATCCGGTCTGGGCTCTGCCGACCATCGTGCTGCCCTGGCATCCCGGCCACGGCCGCTCGACGCGTCTGACTTTTGCGGAAACGGATTTCGATGCGGCAATCGACGATCTGATCCGCGCGCCCTGGATCGGCGAAGTCAAGGCGGTGCTTTCGGGCTATTTCGGCAATGCCGCCCAGGCGCGCTCCGTCGCCCGGCTGATCGGTGCGTTGAGGCAAAACAATCCCGAGCTGCTCTATGTCTGCGATCCCGTCATGGGCGATCTTGGCGGTCTTTACGTGCCGGAAGCGACTGCTGAGGCCATTCGTGACCATCTCATTCCGCTCGCCTCGCTCGCGACGCCGAACCGCTACGAGCTCGCATGGCTTTCGGGGGCAGCCCTCGAAGACAACAGCGCGATCATGGAGGCGGCGCTGGCGCTCGGACCATCGCGCATGCTCGTCACTTCGGCGGTGCCGATGATGGCGGGCGGTACCGGCAATCTCTATCTTTCCGGCCGTCACGCCCTTCTTGCCGAGCATCGCGTCGTCGACAACCCGCCGAATGGTCTCGGCGACCTCATCGCCGCGGTCTTCCTGTCGCGCTTGCTTTCCGGGATCGAGGACGAAAAGGCGCTGCAGCTTGCCACCGCCAGCGTCTTCGAGGTGCTTGCGCGTGCCGTCAAGCGCGGCAGCAACGAGTTGATGCTGGCAAGCGACGCTTCCAGCCTTTCGACGCCGATGGCCATGGTGCAGATGCGCCGGCTCGTGCACCCGGCGCAGCGGCGGAAAAAATGACGCATCTGCCAATATGTTCATTTTGCGGTGCAGCAGTTGATCTTGTCTTCCGCGCGCGCTAATCCAGACGCATGCAGCGTTTTCCAAATCCCCTTCTGGACGGCTATCGCAACTTCATGAACGGGCGTTATGCCGACGCCCGCGACAGGTATCGGCAGCTTGCCGAAAACGGTCAGAATCCCCATACGCTTGTCATTGCCTGTTCGGATTCGCGCGCGGCACCGGAGTTGATCTTCGATGTCGGCCCGGGCGAGCTCTTCGTCATCCGCAACGTCGCCAACATGGTGCCGCCCTACGAGCCGGACGGTCATTTTCATTCGACCTCGGCCGCACTCGAATTTGCCGTGCAGGTGCTGAAGGTCTCAGATATCGTGGTGATGGGCCATGGCCGCTGCGGCGGCATCCGCTCGGCGCTTGATCCGAATGCCGAGCCATTGTCGCCCGGCGATTTCATCGGCCGCTGGATGTCGCTGGTCAAACCCGCCGCCGAGCAGATCCAGAGTAACGACGTGATGACGGCCGCCGAGCGGCAAACGGCGCTGGAGCGTGTCTCCATTCGCAATTCGATCAACAATCTCAGAAGCTTTCCCGACATCAAGGCGCTCGAGGAGGCGGGAAAGATTCATCTCCACGGTGCCTGGTTCGACATTTCGACCGGTGAACTCTGGGTCATGGACGCCGAGACACGCGACTTCATTCGTCCCGAAATCTAGGGACATGCCAGTTTATGACGATGCGGCAATCGTTGCCGAGCGCGTACGGCTGGCGATCGAGGCGGCGGATATCCCCCTGCCGAGCGGCGATGTTCGCAAGGTGACGGCGAGTTTTGGATGCGCCGGACGAGCAAATGAAGCCACCAACCGGAACTTCGAGGATCTAGTCAAACGCGCGCCGAAATGAAAAACGCCGCATATCGCAGCGGCGTTTTGGCGTATTTTATCGGTCTTATCTGCCGTCGATCTGCTGACCGATATAGGCGATCGCCTGCTGGTAGACGCTGGCGGCGTTCCAGCCCTGGATGGCGACGAAATTCGGCTCTCCAGGCTGATAGCCGGCGCCGGCGCGCCAGCCGTGGCCTTTGAGGAAATTCGCCGTCGAGGCCAGCGCATCGGCGCGGGAGCCGACCATGTCGACGCGGCCGTTGCCGTCGCCGTCGGCGCCGAAGCGCACGACATTGCGCGGCAGAAACTGCGTCTGGCCGATTTCACCATGGGCAGCGCCCTTGGCCTGTGGGCTCAGATAACCCTCGGAGACGAGCTGGAGTGCTGCATAGAGCTGGTCGGTGAAATATTCCGAACGACGGCAGTCATAGGCAAGGGTCGAAACAGCCGACAGCGTATGCTGGTTGCCCATATAGCTGCCGAAACCGGTCTCCATGCCCCAGATTGCAATCAGCGGGCCGGCCGGAACGCCGAAACGGCGCTCGATCGAGGCAAAAAGCGCCTTATTGGCAGCCTTCATGCTGCGACCGCGGGAGATGATCGTGGCACCGCCGCGCTTCTGCATGAAAGCGTCGAAGGAGAGCTTGAAGCTCTTCTGGCCGCGGTCGGCGGAGATCGTCGGCCTGTTGTAATTGACGTTGGCGAAGGCGCGGTCGAGGACCGAGCGGCTGACGCCGTTAGCTGCTGCTTCCTGCTTGAAGTCGGCGACCCATGCACCGAAACCGCTGCTATTATTGCCGCATTGAGCGCCCTGGGCCGCTGCCGGCAGCGCGTGGAGGACGCCCGCCGCCGTAAACGCTGCCAGAAAGAATGTTGTCATGCGCATGAGAAACCCCGCTTCCGATCTACTGAAGCGCGCCGCAGCCGATCAGGGCCATGCGACGCGCTCAAAGTCTTCGTTCTGTTCATGTCGCTGTCCCGAACCGCTGCACGGTTTTGGACGGCATGCTTGGCTTGATGCCGGGCAGAATGCCAGCCGAAGGCGATCTTGTCACGATCACCTTTTTCAGCAAACGCTTATGGACAGAAGCGTCCACAATTCGGCAAAAAGCCCTGCCTTCATCATCGGCAGGGCTTTAGCATATTATGGTTTACAAATGGTATCAGGCGGCCTGCTTGCGCGGCTTGACGAGACCACGATTGACGAGCAACTCGGCGATCTGGATGGCGTTCAACGCAGCGCCCTTGCGCAGATTGTCGGAGACCACCCAGATGTTGAGGCCGTTTTCGACCGTCGCATCCTCGCGGATGCGCGAGATGTAGGTCGCATCCTCGCCGGCGGATTCATATGGCGTGATGTAGCCGCCATCCTCGCGCTTGTCGATGACGAGGCAGCCCGGTGCATCGCGCAGGATGTCGCGGGCCTGGTCGGCGGTGATCTCGTTTTCGAATTCGATGTTGACCGATTCCGAATGACCGATGAAAACCGGCACGCGTACCGCGGTGCAGGTCACCTTGATCTTCGGGTCGAGCATCTTCTTCGTCTCGGCCAGCACCTTCCACTCTTCCTTGGTATAGCCGTCCTCCATGAAGACGTCGATGTGCGGGATGACATTGAAGGCAATACGCTTGGTGAACTTCTTGTTCTCGATCGGATCGGCGACGAAGACGGCGCGCGTCTGGTTGAAGAGCTCGTCCATGCCGTCCTTGCCGGCGCCGGAGACCGACTGGTAGGTCGAGATGACGACGCGCTTGATCTTAGCGAAGTCGTGCAGCGGCTTCAACGCCACCACCAGCTGGGCGGTCGAGCAATTCGGATTGGCGATGATGTTGCGCTTGGTGAACTGGCTGATGGCATCCGGGTTCACTTCCGGCACGATCAGCGGCACGTCGGCGTCGTAGCGCCAGGCCGAGGAATTGTCGATGACGATGCAACCCTGCTGGCCGATCTTCGGGGAGAACTTCTTGGAGACCTCGCCGCCGGCCGACATCAGGCATATGTCTGTATCGGAGAAATCGTAATTCTCCAGATTGGAGACCTTCAGCGTCCGGTCACCGTAGGAAACCTCGGTGCCCTGCGAACGCGAGGAGGCGAGTGCCACGACCTCATCGGCGGGGAAGCCTCGCTCGGAGAGGATGTTGAGCATCTCCCGGCCGACATTTCCGGTCGCTCCCGCAACTGCTACTTTGAAACCCATTTCTCAAGCTCTCTTTCTCTTCTCTCCTCTTGTCCGGTGAGGGGAAAGGCGCGATTAATCGCGTCTTCCTGTCCCCAGCCGAGCCGGGGAGAGAGCGGCAGGCCAGAGACGTCAGACGGTTTTCGTCGTCGTTTTGGCCTTGGTTTTGGAAGAAACCGGAACGGCAATGTCCACCCCGGCAACTCGTGCCCGGTCACTGCAATCAGCAATGGCGTGTTCGTCGCGAACCATGGAGATTCCTTTTCCGCTGTTGCTCTTAGAAGGTTTTCCACAGGAGTCAAGGTTTTTGCGTGAGGAGGCTGCTTCCGCCTGCCGCCGCAATCTCCGGTGCAGGCGCTGAGGGCTTAGCAGGTCTGCTTCGTAAAGCAGCAGAACCTTCCGCCTCCAAAATAGCATTGCTGGTAGGAGGCTACGCAGCGGCCCGATGGGGACGACGGAACGTGGTCTCATTAGACTAAAGTCATAATCCGAAAGCCTCTCTCTTTTTGATCTGTCGTTTCTGGCACACTCCCGTCAGGCGTGTCGTGGCCAGGGGTATGCTTTGAGGAGAAGTAGGCCGCGCGCGTTGATCATCACTCTGTGGAGGACAAACAATGGCAAATGTCGCAAGCATCGACGGCGCGAAGGCCGGTCCGATGACCGGCGAGGAGAAGAAGGTCATCTTCGCCTCTTCGCTGGGCACCGTTTTCGAATGGTACGATTTCTATCTCTATGGTTCGCTCGCCACCTATATCGGTGCGACCTATTTCACCCAATATCCCGAGGCAACGCGTAACATCTTCACGCTGCTCGCCTTTGCCGCCGGCTTCCTAGTCCGCCCCTTCGGCGCGCTGGTGTTCGGCCGTCTCGGCGATCTCGTCGGCCGTAAATACACCTTCCTGGTGACGATCATGATCATGGGTCTGTCGACCTTCCTCGTCGGCATTCTGCCGGGTGCCGCCACCATCGGTATCGCAGCCCCGATCATCCTGATCGCGCTTCGCCTGCTCCAGGGTCTGGCGCTGGGCGGTGAATATGGCGGTGCGGCAACCTATGTCGCCGAACATGCGCCGAACGGGCGCCGCGGCTATTTCACCTCGTGGATCCAGACGACGGCGACGCTCGGCCTGTTCCTGTCGCTGATCGTCATCGTCCTTGTTCAATATCTGATGGGTGCGGCTCAGTTCGCTGCCTGGGGCTGGCGCATTCCGTTCCTGGTCTCGGTCGTTCTGCTCGGCATTTCCGTCTGGATCCGCCTGAAGATGAACGAATCGCCGGCGTTCCAGCGCATGAAGGCGGAAGGCAAGGGCTCCAAGGCGCCACTGACCGAAGCCTTCGGGACATGGAAAAATGCCAAGATCGCGATCATCGCGCTGCTCGGCGCTACCATGGGCCAGGCGGTCGTCTGGTACGGCGGCCAGTTCTATGCACTGTTCTTCCTGCAGAACGTGCTGAAGGTGGACCTGTTCTCGGCCAATGTCATGGTCGCCATCGCACTTCTCCTCGGCACGCCGTTCTTCGTCATCTTCGGCGGCCTCTCCGACAAGATCGGCCGCAAGCCGATCATCATGGCAGGCCTTCTCATTGCGGCGGTGACCTATCATCCGCTGTTCAAGGCGATGACCTGGACGGCAAACCCGGCGCTAGCCGAAGCGCAGGCTTCGATTCGGGCAACGGTGACAGCTGATCCGGCGGACTGCAGGTTCCAGTTCAACCCGACCGGCACGGCGAAGTTCACCAGCTCTTGCGACGTGGCGACGGCGTTCCTGACCAAGAACTCGGTGCCCTACGACGTCGTGCCCGGTACCGCCGGACAGCCGGCAACGGTGAAGGTCGGCAACGCGACGATCCCGAGCTTCGACGTCGCTGCCGCCGGCGACAAGGCGAAGGGCATGACTGCGGCCTTCGAAAAAAGCGTGAACATTGCGCTTCAGGACGCTGGCTATCCGCTGAAGCGCGGTGTCGCCAAGGTGCCGGGTTCCAAGCTCGATGCCTTCATCGCCGCCAATCCTGAACTGGCGCTCAACGCCGATACCGTGCGCGCCGGCGAGAAGGAAACCATGCCGGCGGCCAAGCTGGTCGAAGGCAAGCTGCTGACGGCGGAGGAGGCCAACGGCGTCACCGACATGGCGGTCTACAACATCGCCAATGGCGGCACTTTCGCCATGACCGCCGATCCCGCCCGCGTCAATTGGATCGGCACGATCGCCGTGCTGTTCGTCCTCGTCCTCTATGTGACGATGGTCTACGGCCCGATCGCCGCTCTGCTGGTCGAGCTTTTCCCGACCCGCATCCGCTATACCGGCATGTCGCTGCCCTATCACATCGGCAACGGCTGGTTCGGTGGCCTGCTACCGGCGACGGCCTTCGCGATGAGCGCTGCCGCGGGCGATATCTACTATGGTCTCTGGTATCCGATCGTCTTTGCTGCAATCACGCTGGTGATCGGCCTGATCTTCCTGCCGGAAACGAAGAACAGGGATATCCACGCAATGGATTGATGACGCATTCGCGTCCTTCAAGCCTGAAAAAAAGGCCCGGCGCTTACAAGGCGCCGGGCTTTTCCATTTGACGGCGCCGCACGTCTTTTCGGACGTGCAAAGGACGCTGTAACATTTTGAATTGCTGCATAATTTTATCCTTAAATTGATTCCGTTTTAAGGAATTATGCCGAGCGAAACAGCTGCTTCGAGAGCGGCCAGCCATCCGGCGCCAGCTTGAAGAGCAAGCCGCAGCGGGCAAAGACGATCGCCGTCAGCAGTGAGAACCAGCCGCCGAAGGCAAGGCCGGCGATGACATCGCTCGGGTAATGGGCGCCGACCATGACACGCGTCATGCCGAGCCAGATAGCGCAGGCGATGAAGGCGACGCGATAGCGCGGAAACAGCAGCGCGAAGGCGGCGAAGAAGGCGCCGACCGTGGTGGCATGGCCGGACGGGAAACTTTCGAAAACGGAATGGCCCGAAAAGGGCGCGAAGGAAAACATGCCGTAGTCGTGGAAATGATCGGGACGCGCCCTGCCGATCGCACGCTTCAGCAGATTGGCGAGAAGCCCTGAGAAGACGACGGTGGCGAAGAGATAGGCGCCGATCCAGCTGACATAAAGCGCCTGCGCCTTGGAGCGCGCCGTCTTCAAAAGCTTGTAACCCGCCCTGCCCTGAAAGAACAGCAGGATGCTGGTGTAGATCAGCCAGGCGGAATCGCCGAAACCGGTCAGCAGCTCGCCGAGGTGTTTCACCGGCGCGGGAGCTCCGCCGGCGCCGATCGGCGCGTCGAAGAGCAGCATCGAAAGGATCACGGCATTGATCGTGACGAAGAGGCAGGCCTGCCAGCGCAAAGGCGGCATGCCGACGTCGCTCCGGCGCCAGCGCCTGTCCAGGGAAGCCCAAAATGCCCGCATTTCGTCGTCCGTTCGAATTTGGCCTAGAGCGCCACGCGTCCAACAGGACACGCTAAGGACGCTCGATTATTTGAATTGACGCATGATCCTTCATCGAAAATTGCTCCGACTTCGGGTTACGCGCTGATTGAAATCCGGCGCAAAAATACACGAGATTGTGGCCGAGAATAGTCCGTTTTAGATAATTCGACCAAGCGGGACGTGCTTCACCGCCCGCAATGAAAAAGCCCTCCGCATGCGCGATGCGAAGGGCCGGAACTGTTTCACGTGAAATATCAGGCGGAAAGCGTCTTGAACTCGGCGAGGATGGCATCGCCCATTTCGACGGTGCCGACCTGCCTTGCGCCATCGGCCATGATGTCGCCGGTGCGAATGCCCTTGTCGAGCACGTTGGCGATCGCCTTTTCCAGATCGTCGGCTTCCTTCACCAGATTGAAGGAGTAACGCAGGCACATGGCGAAGGAGGCGATCATGGCGATCGGATTGGCGATGCCCTTGCCGGCGATGTCGGGTGCCGAGCCGTGCACAGGCTCGTAGAGCGCCTTGCGCTTGCCGGTCTTGCCGTCGGGCGCGCCGAGCGAGGCCGACGGCAGCATGCCGAGCGAACCGGTCAGCATGGCGGCGACGTCGGAGAGCATATCACCGAAGAGGTTGTCGGTGACGATGACGTCGAACTGCTTTGGCTGGCGCACCAGCTGCATGCCGCCGGCATCGGCCAGCATGTGCTCGAGCTGGACGTCGGAATATTTTGCCTTATGCGTCTCGGTCACCACCTGGTTCCAGAGCACGCCCGACTTCATGACGTTGCGCTTTTCCATGGAGCAGACGCGATTCTGCCGCGTGCGGGCCATTTCGAAGGCGACGCCGGCGATGCGCTCGATCTCATAGGTATCGTAGACCTGCGTGTCGATGCCGCGCTTCTGGCCGTTGCCGAGGTCGATGATTTCCTTCGGTTCGCCGAAATAGACGCCGCCCGTCAGCTCGCGGATGATCAGAATATCGAGGCCTTCGACCAGTTCCGGCTTCAGCGACGAGGCCGCAGCAAGGGCCGGATAGCAAATGGCGGGGCGCAGGTTTGCAAAGAGCTGCAGATCCTTGCGCAGGCGCAGCAGGCCAGCTTCCGGGCGCACTTCGTAAGGCACGCTATCCCATTTCGGGCCGCCGACGGCGCCGAACAGAACGGCATCGGCGGCAAGCGCCTTCTGCATGTCGGCTTCCGAGATGGCAGCGCCATGCGCATCATAGGCGCAGCCGCCGACAAGGCCTTCGTCGGTGACGAAACCGGCATTCATCGCCTCGTTCATATAGGCGATGATCTTGCGGACCTCGCCCATGGCCTCGGGACCGATGCCGTCACCCGGCAGCAGGAAAAGATTGCGCGCTGTCATGAAACCCTCCTGGGAAAAACAAGTTGCGGTTTCTTAGACCCCGGAAATGGGCATTTCAAGCGACAGAAGCGGTGAATCGGTACGCTTCGTTCCGAGCCGCGACGGTTGCTCCTGCGTCCGCAAACGGATTAGAACGGTGACCCTATCTTTATCCTGGATGGTTTCCATGCCTTTCGCGCCTCTCCACCTCGACACGCCCTTGCTCCAGACCGCACCTGGCTACAGCGCCAGCGGCAAACCGCTCTGGCTGAAGCTCGATGCGCTGCAGCCTTCCGGAAGCTTCAAGCTGCGCGGCGTTGGCCGGCTTTGCCAGCACGAGGTGGAAAATGGGGCGCGCGAAATCTTCTGCGCTTCCGGCGGCAATGCCGGCATTGCGGCCGCTTATGCCGGCCGGGCGCTTGGTGTGCCGGTCACAATCGTCGTGCCGGAGACGACGGCGGCCGACGTACGGCAGACGATTGCCGCAACGGGCGCGAATGTCCTCGTTCATGGTTCGGTTTTCGATGAGGCCAATGCCCATGCGGTCGAACTCGCCCGGAGCCGCAAGGCAACCTATGTGCACCCCTTCGACCATCCGCTTCTGTGGGATGGCCATGCCACGCTGATCGACGAGGTGGTGGCGAAAGGGGCAAAATTCGATTGCGTGGTCACCAGCGTCGGCGGCGGAGGGCTGCTTGCCGGCATCGTCGAGGGGTTGAAGCGTAACGGGCTTTCCGATGTGCCTGTTATCGCCGTCGAAACGGAAGGGGCGGCCTCGCTCCATGCCAGCCTCAGGGCGAATGAGCGCATCACCCTTCCCGCCATTACCTCGATTGCCAATTCGCTCGGGGCGAGGCAGGTGGCGCAGCATGTCTTCGACCTGCCGAAGCAGCATCCGATCGAAAGTGTTCTCGTCAGCGACGCCGATGCCGTTGCCGCCTGCCTGAAATTTGCCGATGCGCAGCGCATTCTGGTCGAGCCGGCTTGCGGTGCGGCCCTTGCGGTTGCCGATGTACATGCCGGGCTGCTTCAGCGCTTCGATAATCCGCTTATCGAAGTCTGCGGCGGCATCGGCGTGTCGCTCGACCAACTCAGGGGCTGGAAAGAAAAATTTCTTTGACCCACACCAAAGAAAAAGCCGGGCGTAAGCCCGGCTTGATGCGGTAACCGATTGGAACGGCTCAGGCTGCCCAAGGGTGCGAAGCGGCGTTCTTCTTTTCGAAGCTGTCGATCGCCTTGCCCTTTTCCAAGGTCAGGCCGATATCATCGAGGCCGTTCAACAGGCAGTGACGCTTGAACTCGTCGAGATCGAACTTGATCAAGCCACCATCGGGGCCGGTAATCTCGAGGTTTTCGAGGTCGACGGTCAGGATGGCGTTGGAGCCGCGCGAGGCGTCGTCCATCAGCTTGTCGAGATCTTCCTGGCTGACCTTGATCGGCAGGATGCCGTTCTTGAAACAGTTGTTGTAGAAAATATCGGCGAAGCTGGTCGAAATAACGCAGCGGATGCCGAAATCCAGAAGCGCCCAAGGCGCGTGCTCGCGCGAGGAGCCGCAACCGAAATTGTCGCCGGCAACCAGGATCTTGGCATCGCGATAGGCCGGCTTGTTCAGCACGAAATCCGGGTTTTCTGAGCCGTCTTCGTTATAACGAGCCTCCGCGAAGAGGCCGGTGCCGAGGCCGGTGCGCTTGATCGTCTTCAGATAATCCTTCGGAATGATCATGTCGGTGTCGACGTTGACGACCGGCAGAGGCGCTGCAACGCCCGTGAGCTTCACGAATTTATCCATGACCCATGCTCCATTTCAGCAAATCTACTTCCTGAATTTGCATCTAGTCCAGTTTTTCGCCGAAATGAAGGAGAATCTTTCACAGATGGCGGCCACGCGACGTTTCGCGCGGTCCGCCGATTGCGGCTGTCCCTATTTGGATGGTGCGTTCAACCCCCAGAGGACGCCGAACGGATCACGAAGCTGGCCATAGCGGTCGCCCCAGAACATCAGTTCGACCGGCATGACGACTTCGGCGCCGGCAGCAACCGCGCGATCCCACCAGAAATCGATATCGTCGATGATCAGCTGAATGGCGAAGCCTTCATGGCCTTTGAAGGGATGGCCGTAGTCAGGATAGGCATCCGACAGCATGAGGGAGCTGCCGTTGATGTAGAGATGCACATGCATCGTTCTGCCGCTCTCGTCGACCGGCACGAGATAGGCCTCTTCGGCGCCGAAAGCCTTCTTGTAGAATTCCGCAGCTTTCACCGCGCCGTTGACCGTCAGATAGGGCAGCAGGCCGTTCTTGACCGGTGGCATCTTGGTCGGGTTGCTCTCTGTCGTCGCATCCATGCTTGTCCTCCATTCGTTTTTGAGCGCCGGCTGAATGCCTGGCTGCTTCAAGGACGCAGCATGGAAGCGTGATCCGACAGGGTCGGCCGAATTTTTTCAGCGAACCAAATTTTCAGCGAAAAGGTGATCAGAGATCGATGATCGTGCCGCGGCCGTCGTTCCACACGCGCATCTCGCGCTTACCATTGTTTGCCTTGGCGCGGACCGGAGCAGGCTTCATCTTCATCGAAAGCGCGCGTCCGACCATGAGCACGGTCAGGATGCCGCCAACGGCGAGCGTCACCGAAAAGGTGAAAAGCAGCATGGCCACGAAAACGGTGGCGCCGGCAAGCATGAGGAAGATGGAGCGAATGTTCTGCATGGTTAGAGACCTTTCTTCGGAAAGGAATGTGGTCCTTCTCCTTCCTCTCTGCAAGGCAAGCATGGCTTTTTGTTGTTCTGCTAGATGTCTGGGGTGGGCTGCTTGCTTCGGCTTTCAAAGCTTGGCACTAATTCGCCATGAGCCGAAACCCTACGACCCGCTCCATCCGCCTGCGCCGTTCGGTGCTGAGCGTGCCTGCCATCAATCCCCGCGCCCTTGAAAAAACCCATGCGGTCGATTGCGATGCGGTGATCTTCGATCTCGAGGATTCCGTGGCGCCGGAAAAGAAGGCGGAAGCGCGGGAAAATCTAAGGAATTTCTTTTCGGCTCGGCTGCTTCAAGGCAAGGAGCGGATCATCCGCATCAACAGTCTGTCCACCGATTTCGGCCTGGCGGACATGGAGCTGGTGATGGCGCTTGGTCCCGATGCCGTGCTGCTGCCGAAGGTCGACGAACCGCAGGATATCATGGCGCTCAGTGACCTTCTCTCCGAGGCCGATGCACCGGAAGATCTGCGCATCTGGGCGATGATCGAGACACCGCGCGGCATCCTGAATGCGGCTGTTATCGCCGCAGCCGGGCGCATGCCGGGCTCACGGCTCGATTGTCTCGTCGTCGGGCTGAACGACCTGCGCAAGGAAACCGGCGTGCTGCCGCAGCCGGGGCGAAGCTATCTCGTGCCGTGGCTGATGCAGGTCGTCCTTGCGGTCAGTGCCTACGGACTCGATGCGATCGACAGCGTCTTCAACGATTTCAGGGACGAACAGGGTTTCGATGCCGAATGTCTGCAGGGCCGGGCCATGGGCTTTGCCGGCAAGATGCTGATCCATCCGGCGCAGATCGAGCCCGCCAACCGGCATTTCAGCCCGGATCCGGCAGCGATTGCGGAAGCGGAGGCGATCATATCAGCCTTTGCCGACCCCGCCTCCGATGGGCTGAACGTCATCAATGCAGGCGGGCGGATGGTCGAGCGGCTGCATCTTGTCCAGGCGGAAAGTCTGGTCCATAAAGCGCGCCTGATAGCAGCCCGCCAGGCTGCAGCACGAAAGACGATGTGATGAAACTCTACCGCTTTCTGACCGGTCCCGACGATGCTTCCTTCTGCCATAAGGTCACCGCCGCCCTCAACAAGGGCTGGTCGCTGGAGGGCTCGCCGACCTATGCCTTCAATGCCGCAACCGGTGCGATGCAGTGCGGCCAGGCCGTCGTCAAGCATGTCGAAGGCAAGGACTACGATCCCGAGATGAAGCTCTCCGAGCAGTGAGGTTTTAGCGCATAACCCCGAAAATCGTAACCGATTTTCGGAAAGGATTATGCGTGATTGAAAGTGATAGAGCGTCCTTAGCGCGTCCTTGGACGCGCGGCGCTCTATCGCTCGGCGGCTTCCTCGGCGCTTGCCTCGATCCGCTCCATGTCATCGTCGCTCAGCCCGAAATGGTGGCCGATCTCGTGGATCAGGACGTGGGTGATGATATCGCCGAGCGTCTCGTCGTTCTCAGCCCAGTAGTCGAGAATGGGACGGCGGTAGAGGCGGATGCGGTTCGGCATCTCGCCGGTTTCCACCGTGAAACGTTCGGAAATGCCCCTGCCCTCGAAAAGGCCGAGCAGATCGAAAGGGGTTTCCAGCGCCATGTCCTCGAAAACGTCGTCATCGGGGAAATCCTCGATCTCGATCGTGAGGTTGGTCGTCAGCTGGCGGAATTCATCCGGGAGATGGCTATAGGCCTCCATCGCCAGCGACTCGAAGGCGCTGATCGTCGGCGCATGGCGATCCCGCCAATCATCGCTCTGGTCTATGCGGGCCATGAACATTCCTTCCTTTGCGGGCCCATATAGAACCTTTATCGCCGATTTTCGAGTGCGGAATCAAAGGCAGGAATATTTTCATAGAAAATGGCCGTTGACTCTTCATTAGCTCTCTGGAATCTATAAGAACATAACAGGAACAAGACGGATCGGAGAACGCCATGGCGCAGCACGCCCTGGCGCGCGAGCGGCTTTTTGCGCTCCGCGAAACCATCGCCAGACTGGAGGGACGGCCCGCGCCGGCGCTTGCCGCAGCGGAACGGGAAGCCCTGGCGGAAGGACGTAAGACCCACCAGGAGCGCACGCTGCCGCCCCTGTCGTTTGGGGTGGAGTTTCTTGACGGGGCGCTGGAAGGCGGCCTGCCGCTCGATGCGATCACCGAATTCCGTTCCGCTCTGTCTCGCGATGCCGGCGCTGCAAGCGGGCTGGCGATGGCTGTTGCCGCGCGGCTGCAAAAACAGGAAGCGGATGCCGGCCGCCTTCTGCCGTTGCTCTGGATCGGCGATGCCGTCGGCACGCTGGAGGCAGGCCGTCCCTATGCTCCCGGGCTTCGGGATTTCGGGCTGAGCCCGGAGCGGTTTCTCCATGCCGCGCCGCGCAAGCTGGACGAGGCGCTCTGGCTGGCGGAGGCCGCGGTGGAAAGCGCTGCCTTCTCGGCCGTCATCTTCGAAGTACGGGGCAATCCTGCCCATTTCGGCCTGACCGAAAGCCGCAGGCTTAGTCTCAGGGCGCATGCTGCCCGCCGTCCGCTCTTTCTTGTCCGTCAGGCCGGGGCGGAGGAGGCAAGCAGTGCGGCCTTCCGTCTGCATGTCGAACCGGCCCCATCCGCTCTGCGGCCGTTGCCGGATGGATCGAAACTTTCCGGCAGCATCGGCAATCCAATTTTCCGTCTGACGCTGGAGAAGAGCCGCAATCCGGCCCCGCTCTCCTTTCTTCTGGAGTGGAATCCCCATGAACGCGAATTTTTCCCTGTTGCCGAACCAAACCTCGTTCGTCCTCCAGGCGAACAGTCAGCGCATTCTGGCGCTCAGCTTCCCGCATCTGCCAACGGACCGCATCGCCCGCAGGCGATGGGGGCTCTCCTGGCGTTCGAAAGGGCGTCCTGAAGGGCCGCCTATCGTCTGTTCCGGCAAGCTCAACAATGCCATGCGGCTGACGGCACTGGACGAGTTGGCCGAAAGGCTGGGGCTGAGGAAGGAGCTGGGCGTTGCCGAAGCGCGCGCCATGCACCCGCTGCTCGAGGTCGCGGAAGAGGATCCGGCAGCCGACCGCCGGTTGCTGGAGGCAATTGCCGACTGGTGCGACCGTTATACGCCGCTGGTGGCGTTCGACGGCAAGGATGGCCTGTTTCTCGATATTAGCGGCTGCGCCCATCTTTTCGGCGGTGAAAAGGCGCTTCTTAGGGATGTGCTGTCGCGGCTTTTTCATATGGGGTTCGATGCCCGCGGCGCGATCTCATCGTCACCCGGCCTTTCCTGGGCCGCGTCCCGCTTCGGGCAAGGCGGCGTGATCGAGGACGAAGAGACGGAACATGTGCTGATGTCCTTGCCGGTTGCAGCCTTGCGACTGGAAGGACAAACCGTCGATGCCCTGAAGAAACTCGGTCTGAAATATGTCGGTGACGTCATCGATGCACCGCGGGCGCCGCTGACCCGCCGGTTCGGCCCGGAGCTGCTTCTGCGTCTCGACCAGGCGCTGGGACGTGAAGAGGAGCCGGTCTCGCCCCGGCGTCCTGTTGCCAGCCTCTCGGCCGAAAGCCGGCTGATCGAGCCCATCGGGACGGAAGAGCAGATTCTTGCCGTCACCAGGCAGGTCGCCTTATCGCTGCAGCCGTCGCTGGAGGCGCGGGGGGCTGGCGGGCGGGTGTTCGAACTGGTCCTGTTCCGCGTCGACGGCAGGGTTTTTCGTATCTCCGTCGGCGCTTCGCAGCCGCTTCGCGAACCAAAGTTCATCGCCGGGCTTTTTTCCGAACGATTGCAGGCGGTCTATGACGATCTCGATGCCGGCTATGGTTTCGAGATCCTGCGGTTGAATGTGTTGCGGCACGATCCCTTCAACGAGGCGCAGGGTGATTTCGAGGGCGACCGTCAGGGAGAGATCTCGCTTTCGGCTTTCGTCGACCGGGTCTCGGCCCGACTGGGTGCGGATTGCCTGCAAAGCTTTCAGCTCCGCGAGAGCCATGTGCCGGAACGCGCCGTCATCACGGTTCCTGTGATGGACAGCCTTCCCAGGCGGAAGGCAGCGCAGGACATCCAGCTTCCTTTCCGCGAAGAGCGCCCGCTGCGGCTCTTTGCAACGCCGGAGCCCGTCGAGACCATACTTGCCGAAGTGCCCGATGGTCCGCCGCAGATCTTCCGCTGGCGGCGCATGCAGCATCAGGTGGCGAGAAGCGAAGGGCCGGAACGGATTGCCATGGAGTGGTGGATCGATGGGGATGACGCCGAGGCACGTGACTATTTCCGCATCGAAGATGAGACCGGACATCGCTTCTGGATTTATCGGCGGGGCTTTTATGGTCAGGAGCTTGATCCTCGCTGGTTCATGCATGGCGTGTTCGCATGACAACCACGCGCGCATTCTTCGAGATCGGCACAAGGACGAATTTCTCGTTTCTTGAAGGCGCCTCTGGCCCGGAAGAGATGGTCGTACAGGCCGCTTATCTGAAGCTCGGCGGCCTCGGCATAGCGGACCGGAATTCGGTTGCCGGCGTGGTGCGGGCGCATGCGCAGGCGGAGCAACTTGAGGAGAGATACAAGAACAGGGATGAGATTCTGGCCCAAGCGAAGAAGGAAGGAAAAATGGAGGTCATCCTCGATCCTATCCGGGTTCAACCGGGCGCCCGTCTCGTCTTTTCCGACGGAACCCCTGATATCCTTGCCTATCCGCAAAACCGGCGAGGCTGGGCAAACCTCTGCCGCCTTCTCAGCGCCGGCAATCTGAAGGAGGAAGCGGTCAAGGGAAGCTGTATTCTGACGGAAGCGGAACTCATGGAATGGGGAGACGAGATGATGCTTGCCTTCGTTCCCGATCGCACCCTTGTCGATCATCAGACGGGTCAGTCGTCGCTGGAAGATTATCTGGAACGGTTTCGCAGACGCTTCCGCAAGGCTTTTTTTATGGCGCTGGCGCCAGCCTATGACGGTCGCGACAGGCAGGTCTTTGCGGTGCTTGCCATGCTTGCTGCTCGAAACCGCGTGCCGCTGATTGCGACCAATCAACCACTTTATCACCACCCCGAGCGCCGGCCGCTTTCGGATGTCGTGATCGCGATCCGAGAGCACGTGCAGATAGCGCAAGCCGGATTCCTGTTGGCGCCGAATGCCGAGCGTTACCTCAAGGATTCACGTGAAATGGTCCGGATATTCCGGGACTATCCTGATGCGGTCGAAAATACGCAAGGCTTCTTCGGCAAACTAACCTTTTCGCTGAAGGAATTGGAGCACAATTATCCGCCAGAAAACGATCCCGGCGAAACGCCGCAGGAGACTCTCGAAAGGCTGACGAGAGCGGGAGCGGTAAGACGCTATCCCGAGGGTATTCCGCCCAAGGTGGCGCAACAGATCGATTATGAACTGAAACTCATTGGGGATAAGAAATATGCCTCCTATTTCCTGACGGTGCATAGGATCATCCAGCATGCCCGCTATGAACTCAAGGTCTTGTGCCAGGGGCGCGGATCGGCGGCAAATTCGGTCATCTGCTATTGTCTCGAAATAACGGAAGTCGATCCCGAAAAGAGCACACTGCTCTTCGACCGCTTCATTTCGATGGATCGCGACGAACCGCCGGATATCGATGTCGATTTCGAGCATGACCGACGTGAAGAGGTCATCCAGTTTATTTACAAAAACTACAAAAGAGAACATGCGGGACTGACGGCGGGGGTGACCACCTACCGCACCCGTTCGGCCGGCCGCGAGGTCGCCAAGGCCTTCGGGCTTTCGGAGGATGTCCAGTCGGCGATCAGCAGCCTCGTCTGGGGCTGGTCGGAGGACAATCTTTCCGAACGTGATGCCAAGGCGGCCGGTCTCGACGTCAAGGATCCGGTGACGCGGAACGTGCTGAAATATGCCTCCGAGCTTCTCGGCTTCCCGCGCCACCTCACCCAGCATGTCGGCGGCTTCGTCATCACGCGGGACCGGCTCGACGAGGTGGTGCCGATCATGAAGACGGCGATGCCGGATCGCTACATGATCGAATGGGACAAGGACGACCTCGACAACGTCAAGATCCTCAAGGTGGATGTGCTGGCGCTCGGCATGCTGACCTGCCTGCGGAAGGCCTTTTCGCTGCTTGAGCTGCATTACGACGTGAAGAAGACGCTCGCAGACCTCGGCAACAAGGAGCATGGGGATGAGGGCAAGCCGGTTTACGAGATGATGGGCCGGGCCGATACGCTTGGGGTCTTCCAGATCGAAAGCCGGGCGCAGATGAGCATGCTGCCGCGTCTGAAGCCGAAGGTGTTCTACGATCTCGTCATCGAGGTGGCGATCGTTCGGCCAGGTCCGATCCAGGGCGACATGGTGCATCCCTACCTGAAGCGACGGGAGCAGCGGGCCAAGAACATTCCGATCGAATATCCGAGCAAGGAGCTGGAAACTGTTCTGGAAAGAACCCTCGGCGTGCCCTTGTTCCAGGAACAGGCCATGCAAATCGCCATTACCGCAGCAGGGTTCAGGCCGGCGGAAGCCGATAAGCTTCGCAGAGCGATGGCGACATTCAAGAGAACGGGTACGATCGGTAATTTCGAAAAGCGGTTCATCGAAGGAATGGTCTCAAAAGGTTATGCCCAGGAATTCGCGCAGCAGTGTTTCAACCAGATCAAAGGCTTCGGCGAATATGGTTTTCCGGAAAGCCATGCCGCCTCCTTCGCGCTGCTCGTCTATGCCTCCTCATGGCTCAAGGCCTATTATCCCGACGTCTTCTGCGCGGCGATGCTGAACTCCCAGCCGATGGGGTTTTATGCGCCGGCGCAGCTGGTGCGGGATGCACGCGAGCACGGGGTAAAGATCCTGCCGGTCGATATCAATGAATCGGACTGGGATTGCGGTCTGGAAGAGGCCGCTTTCGATCGGAATGCCGTCGATTTCCGGCACGACAAGATGCGTGAGATCATCAAGGCCCGGCATGCGGTGCGGCTGGGTTTCCGGCAGATCAAGGGTCTTTCGACAGACGATATGGAACGGCTCGTCAGCCATCGAGGCGAAGGCTACAGCTCGGTGCGCGATCTCTGGCTGCGGTCCGGTCTGCAGAAATCGGTCATCGAGCGACTGGCGGATGCCGATGCGTTCCAATCCCTCAAACTGTCACGACGCGACGCGCTCTGGGCGGTGCGGGCGCTGGATGTGAGGAGTGCTACTGAGGAGCTGCCGCTTTTCGAGCAGGTCCGTCATGTCGACCTCCAGGCCGAGCCTGTAGCGAAGCTGCCGGAAATGCTGCCGGGAGAGCAGGTCATCGAGGACTATCGTTATCTCTCACTGTCGCTGAAGGCGCACCCCGTCTCCTTCCTGCGTGAGGAATTGTACAAGGCCGGTGTGACACGCAATGTCGATCTGTTGAAGGTCGCGAACGGAAAAAGGGTGACGATCGCGGGCCTCGTGCTGGTGCGCCAGCGGCCGGGTTCGGCCAAAGGTGTGATCTTCATGACGCTGGAAGATGAGACCGGCGTGGCCAATGCGATCGTCTGGTCGAAAATGTTCGACAAATACCGCTCGGTCGTGATGGGCGCCCGGCTGGTGAAAATCCGCGGCAGGCTGCAAAGCCAGAGCGGGGTGATCCATACCGTCGTCGAGCATATCGAGGACATGACGCCGGCGCTCGGTATCCTGCAACGCGAGGCCCGGCGTTTCGGCGTCTGTGAGCGGGCAGACGAGGTGCTGAGGCCGGGTGCCGATCAGCGGCAGAAAAAGCTTGCGAATGCGCAGGAGAGGGCGGAGTTGGAAAAGCGGATGATTGCCACAGGCCGCCATGCGGGTGCGGCGGAAACCGCTGAGGTGATGCCGCGCGGACGCAACTTTCATTAAAAATGCATTGCACCGATCAAGAGCATGCGGCGCGCCTTCATTTGCCTTATGGCGTCATCATCCTGAAACCGCTGCATAATCCCGGACGATATGCATGGGGCCTTATCCGCACACCGCTGTTTGATGCTGCGGGACTCGAATTTTTTCTTGACAGCCACCATCTTCTTTAGCAAAAAACACGATAGTCAGTGTCATGTTTGGAATGAAGACGTGCTTGTCTGCAGCTGCAATTATATAACCGATAAAGAAATCCGGGAGGTTATCACCAACCTTCTCGATGAAGACTGTTGGCAGCTTATCGTGCCTGCGAAGGTCTACCACGCCATGGAAAAACGCGGCCGCTGCTGCGGCTGTTTCCCCAACGTGGTCGACCTGATTATCCAGACAACCGAGGAATATCACGCCCGTCGCCACTCGACGGAGACCGAAATATTTGATTTCATGTCCCGCTTGAAACAATTCCATGAGGAAAACAGGAGAGCGGACATTGAAAGGCGACAAAAAGGTCATCGAGCGGCTTAACGAGGCGTTGTTCCTCGAACTCGGTGCGGTCAACCAATACTGGGTTCATTATCGTCTTCTTGAAGACTGGGGCTATACCAAGCTCGCCAAGAAGGAGCGCGCCGAATCCATCGAAGAGATGCACCATGCCGACCGGCTTGTTGCGCGCATCATCTTCCTCGAAGGCCATCCCAATCTGCAGACCCTTGCACCTCTGCGCATCGGCCAGAACGTCAAAGAAGTTCTGGAAGCCGATCTTGCCGGCGAGTACGACGCCCGCGCGGCCTACAAAAAGTCGCGCGATATCTGTCATGACGCAGGCGATTACGTTTCCATGAAACTTTTCGAGGAGCTGCTGGCGGACGAGGAAGGTCACATCGACTTCCTCGAAACGCAGATCGACCTGCTCGAGAAAATCGGCGAGAGCAAATACGGCCAGCTTAACGCCGATTCCGCCAACGAAGCCGAATAATATTCGAACGAGATGCCGGCCGACTATGGCGGCCGGTGTTTGCGATCTGACGCTGTTGAACGCGAATCGGTGCAGTCGGCATTCTTCGGAGGCATCATTGCCGAGCGTAAACGGAGGCGGTCATCCTGCCGTGATCAGTTTTCCGATTGAAGTGTTTCCAAGTGCTGGAACTCGGCCACCACCTGGTCGTAGACGGCGCGCTTGAAGGGGACGATCAGCCCCGGCAGTTGCCGCATCGGCTTCCATTCCCAGGCATCAAATTCCGGCTCGTGGCCGCCAGGCGGCGGATTGATGGCGATCTCGCTGTCGTCGCCGTCGAAGCGGAAGGCGAACCAGCGCTGCGTCTGGCCGCGGAATTTCCCCCTGAGCCCGATGCCGATCAGTGCCGGCGGCAGATCATAGTTGATCCAGTCTCTCGCTTCGGCAAGCAGGGTCACCGTCTTGATGCCGGTCTCCTCGTAAAGCTCGCGGTAGGCGGCGTCCAATGGATCCTCGCCCTTGTCGATGCCTCCCTGCGGCATCTGCCAGAGCTGTGGCGAGCCGTCATATTCGGAATTGCCGTCGGAGATGCGTCTTCCGGCCCAGACGAGGCCATCGCGGTTCAGGATCATCACGCCGACGCAGGGGCGGTAGGGCAGATCCTCGGCTTTCACGGTCCTCTGGTTCATCTTCTTCTCCGTTCTGGGATTCTTCTCAAGGATCCATCTCAAGAATTTTTTCAAGGATTCCGGGGGTCGTTGGAAATGGCGGCGACGCCGACGATCTCGATGCCGCGCATCGCGGCCTCCTCGCTCCACTTGGCGATGGCGTCAACGCTCTCATCGAAAGCCGAGGCGACGCCGATCGCTTGGCCGTTCTTGCGGGCGATGCGCTCGAGCTCGTCGAGCTTCTTCAGAACGGCGTTGATATCGAGCTGGCCGTCGAGCTGCAGGTCGGCGAAGGCATAGGGCAGTTCGGTTCCCCTGGCGATCGCCGCCGTCTTCGACTGCGCCGATGTGCCATCGTCGAGAAACAGCAGCCCGCGCTTGCCGATGTCGCGCATGACAGGTTCCATGGCGGTGGGATCAGAGAGAAAACGGCCGCCGAGATAATTCATGACGCCGGTATAGTTGGTGATCTCGCCCATCGCCTTGTGCAGGTTTTCGATGTTGCGGGCGGCCGGCTTCGAGGTCAGCAGGGTTTCGGGGCCTGGATCGTTCGCCGGGTAATCAAAAGGCTCGAGCGGCACTTGCAAAAGGATCTCGTGACCGCCGCGGCGGGCTTCCTGCATCCAGCGCTGCAGGCTGTTGCCGCTCGCGGCAAAAGCGAAAGTGATCTCTTCCGGCAATTCCGCGATGGCGCGCTGCGTTCCGGTCTGGCTGAGCCCGAGGCCGCTGACGACGATGGCGATGCGGACGCCACGCGCGCCGGACGAGGGGCGCGCATATTGATCCATCGGCCGCCGGCCATCGGGGCCGATAATCGGCAGCCTGCCAAAGGGCGTCTCTTCGAGCAGTGCTTCATTGGGCTGGGCCGCCATGCGCGGATCCTGGCCGATCTGCATGGCGTCGACCAGCACCGGTCCGCCGCCGTCGCGCGGGCGGGGGCTGTATTTGGTGACGACCGAGCCGTCACCAGTGACCATCTGCTCGACATTGGCACCAGAGCGCGGGTCCGCGCGGGGCATGCCATCCGTTGCCTGGTTGGCAGCTGTCGCTGGTGGTTGCGGAGTATTGGAAGGTGGTTTTGCCGCTTTTTCGGCGGCCGGCGGTTTGGCGCGTTCGAGCCCATCGCCGCGAAATGCCGTATAGAGGGAAAAGCCGCCTATCGCAAAAAGGCAGAGACTGGCGGCGATACGGCCGAGGCGCAGGATGCCTGGGCGCCGGCGGCCGGTTTTGCGGTTGCGGCCCAAAGGCGCATGCAGGTCCGTTCCCAATTTTTCGCCCGCTCCAAAACCGGGAAACAGCACAAAGGGTCAAGGCCGGGCGAGTGCCCGGCCTTGAGTTGATCGATTACTTGGCGACGACGGCCTTGTCCGGGTTCGGCGGGAAGGCCGGATCGGTCTTCTTGCCACGCAGAAGGTCGAGCGCGTAGTTCAGCTGAACGTCGTCCTTCGGGTCCGGCGGAACATAGGCAACGGAGCCCGAACCTTCGTCCGTCTCGCTCTGGCCCTTGATGTGGCCGCGCAGGCTGGATTCGCCTTCAGTCACCATCTTGCCCTGCAGTTCCTCCGGCAGCGGCTCCTCGACCTTGATGTCGGGGGTGATGCCGGTGCCCTGGATCGAGCGGCCCGACGGCGTGTAGTAGAGCGCCGTGGTCAGGCGCAGCGCGCCGTTTTCACCGAGCGGGATGATCGTCTGGACGGAGCCCTTGCCGAAGGAGCGCGTGCCGAGAACGGTGGCACGGCGCAGATCCTGAAGAGCGCCGGCGACGATTTCCGATGCGGAAGCCGAACCGCCGTTGATCAGCACGATCACCGGCTTGCCATCCGTCAGGTCGCCCGGGCCGGCATTGAAGCGGCGGGTTTCGTCCGGATTGCGGCCGCGGGTCGAAACGACTTCGCCACGCTGCAGCAGGGCATCGGAGACGTTGATCGCCTGATCGAGCAGACCGCCCGGATTGAGGCGCAGATCGAGAACATAACCCTTCAGCTTGTCAGCCGGAACGGTGTCTTTGATCTTCTTGATCGCCTTTTCCATGTCAGGATAGGTCTTCTCGGTGAAGGAGATGATGCGGAGATAACCGACATCGTCCTCGACACGCGACTTGACTGCCTGGACGGCGACGACGTCACGGACGATCGTCAGCTCGATCGGCTTGTCGGCACCCTTGCGGATCAGCGTCAGCTTGATCGGCGTGTTGACGGCGCCGCGCATCTTCTCGACTGCGTCTTCCAGCTTCAGGCCGCGCACGGACTGGCCGTCGATTTCGGAGATGTAGTCGCCGGCGAGAACGCCGGCCTTGGCGGCGGGCGTATCATCGATCGGGGTAATGACCTTGACGAGTTCGTCTTCCATCGTGACTTCGATGCCGAGGCCGCCGAACTCACCCTTGGTCTGGGTGCGCATGTCCTCGGCGTCCTTCGAATTCATGTAGCTCGAATGCGGATCGAGCGAGGAGAGCATGCCGTTGATGGCGTTCTCGATCAGCTTGTCTTCCGCAGGCGGCGTCACATATTGCGCACGCACACGCTCGAAGACATCTCCGAAAACCGAAAGTTCCTTGTAAGTCGAGGATCCGGCCGCTTCTGCCGGCACACTCGCCGAGTAAATGACGCTCATTGCGGTCGCACCCATCAATGCGCCGACCAGAACAAGAGAAGCCCTACGAATCATTGCGTGCCTTTCCAGTGTCTTTGGCGGTCCACCACGGCCGGGAATCGACCGGTTTACCGTCCTTTCGAAATTCAATGTAAAGCGTTGGCCGGTTCGTTTCCAGCGCCAATGCAGTTGCGCTTGCCACTCTTTTCGCGCCCATCACGGCAAGCGGCTCACCGGAGAAAACGAATTTTCCCTGACGGGTGTTGATCGTATCCATTCCCGAGAGAACCAGGTGGTATCCATCGCCCGCGTCGAGGATGATCATCTGGCCGTAACTGCGGAATGCGCCGGCGAAAACCACCAGACCATCCGCAGGCGCCGTCACCACTGTCTCTGGATTGGTGGCGACCGTCATTCCCATGGCCTCGTGCCCGGTGCCGTCGGCATCGCCGAACTGGCGCAGGATATCGCCCGTAACGGGCACCTCCAATTTCGCCTTCAATTCTCCGAAGGGATATGCGGGCGCAATGCGGTTTTTATCGGGCACGCCGCTGTCGGCAAGCGCCTTGGCCTGGGCGCGCTGCTCGTCCGTCAGCAGCTTGCGGTTCTCCTCCGCCCGACGGGCGGCAGCGGCGGCATCCCGCACCGAAGCGATCTCGGATTCCATCGAGGCGACCAGGCCTTCAAGGCTCGTCGCCTTGCCTGCTAGTTCCTCCGAGCGTTTCCGTTCGGCCTCGAGTTCGGCGGCGTTGCTGCGGCTGAGCTTGTCGTTTTCGGCAAGCAGCAGGTCCATGCGCCGCTCCTCCTCGATGCCATCAGTCATCGTCGCGGTCAGCGAGGCCTTCTCGGCAGCACTTGCGGTCTGCAATGCGGCGAGGCTTGCGAGGTCTGCCGCAAGCTTGTCGGTCTCCTTGCGGATGCCGGGCACGACGGCGCCGAGCAGAATGGCGCTGCGCACGGAGCCAAGCGCGTCATCGGGGGTGACGAGCAAAGCGGGCGGCGGGTTGCGGCCCATGCGCTGGAGCGCTGCCAGCACCTCGGCCAGCAGGCCGCGGCGCTCGTGCAGAGAACGGCGGATGCCATCCTCCTTGACGCCGAGATCGGCAAGCTTCTTCTCGCTTTCGAGGATCTGCTTTTCGAGCGTCTTGCGGCGGGCAGCGGAATCGATGAGTGCCTGGCGGATGCTTTCCGTGCTCTTTTCGAGATCGGCAATGCTTTGCTGAAGCGCGCCCACCTTGTCGGTTGAGAGGCTGATCGTTTTCGACAGGGTTTCGAGTTCGGCACGGGTCTGATCACGCTTGGCGGCAAGTTCGGCCGCCGGATCGGGCGGCGGTGCGAGCTCGGCTGCCGGCTGCGGCGCAGATTGTGCCGCCTCGGGCGCGGCATCCTGCGCCCGGACGATGAACGGATCTGCCGACATGACAATCACCGCCACACCGACGCCGGCCGCGATAGCTGGCAGGATCATGCGGTGTCGCCTGGTGGATGCTCTCGTCATGCGTGTTGGGGCACTTTCTCAAATCGCGCGGAGACTAAGCTGATTTGGTGCGCTTTGCCATAAGGTTTGCAGGAGAACGGGGTGGCCAAGCAAACACGGCTGCGTGATATTGCGACGCCTTGCCGGGGTGTCGCGCCGACGCATCAGACGCGGTGGTAGGGATGGCCGGACAGGATGGTGACGGCACGATAGAGCTGTTCGGCAATCAGTGTGCGCACGAGCTGATGCGGCCAGGTCATCTTGCCCAGGCACAGCGTGGCGTCGGCACGGTCGTAAAGCGAGGGATCGAGGCCATCGGCGCCGCCGATCGCGATAGTCAGCTCGCGTTTGCCCTGGTCGCGATAGGAGCCGAGCAGGTTTGCGAAGGCTTCGCTGTCGATTGCCTTGCCACGTTCATCGAGAAGAATGAGGATGCTGCCATCGGCAAGCGATTTCAGAAGCATCGCCGCCTCTTCACGCTTGCGGGTCTCCGCATTGGAGGCCCGGCTTTCGGCAACTTCGGCAACGCGGGTCAATTCGAGGCCGACGGCAGGGCCGGCCTTGGCGAAACGGTCGAAATAACGAGCGGCAAGATCCTTTTCCGGGCCGGACTTCAGCCGTCCCACCGCAAAAAGACCTATTCGCATTCATCCGCTCCCGCTCATGCGGCACATCGGGCGCACACCGCGCCACCGGCCGGCTTATGATGTTTGCCGGCCAGCCAATGCCACGTCTCAGGCGCCGGACAGAATGCCGGCTCGCCAGTCAGTGCCGTGTTTTTTCATCCATATCCGGAGCCGCCCACATCTTTTCGATGTTGTAGAACTCGCGGATTTCGGGACGGAACACATGCACGATAATGTCACCGGTGTCGATCAGGACCCAATCACCGCCTTCCTGACCTTCGACGCGGGCCGTACCGAGGCCGTCGTCCTTAAGGTCGGTGAGCAGGTGATCCGAGATCGCCATGACATGCCTGTTCGAGCGGCCGGAGACGACGATCATGTAGTCTCCCAGCGCCGATTTTCCGGCAATGTCGATGGTGACGATATCTTCAGCTTTGGAGTCCTCGAGGCTGGCGAGGACGGTTTCTAGGGCACGGGCGGCGGCATCGGCGCCACGTTCCGCACTCTTCGGGATAACGGCGAACGTTTTTCCCTTGGCGTGTACTGTTGTCAGTGCTTTCCCTTTCCTGGAATGACAAACTATGCACAACACAGATCCGATCGCGACCGGATCATGGTTAAGATAGGCATCAAACCATTAATGTTTCAAGACATGCTAAGGTACAGAACGGCCGAAAATCCGATCTGCCGTTCGAATTGAAGTATTTGACTGCTCGGGACGGCCTCGTGCGGGCGGTGTACAGTTTCCATGCCGCAGCGTAAAGTGCAGCAAATTCCACGATCTCCAGATTCAATGACCGACTCAGCCGCAAAAACACTCGTGCCCGTTCTGCGAATCAGCTTCCCGGATGAGGATCGCCTCGGTCATGGCAAGATGGAACTGCTGGAGCATATCCGCCAGACCGGATCGATCTCGGCCGCCGGGCGGGCGATGGATATGTCCTACCGGCGGGCATGGCTGCTGGTCAGCGAGATGAACCGGATGTTTAACGAACAGGTGGTGGAATCGCAGCGCGGCGGGCAGAAGGGCGGCGGCGCGGCGCTGACGCCGTTCGGCGAGGAATTGCTCGGGCGTTTCCGCCGGATGGAAAGGACGATGCGCACGAGCCTTGCCGAAGATCTCGCCTGGCTCGAGGCCAAGCGCAACCTGCAGCAGGGCGAGCGCAACTGATCAGGCCTCCAGGGCAACTGTCTTGATGACGGCGAAAACCACCCTTCCCGGTCGAAGATCCAGACGCTCGCAGGACAGTGTGGTGATCCGGGAAAGAATGATATCGCCGTCGCAATCGAGCCGGATTTCCACCGTTCCGTCCTCGGTCGACGACATCCCCTCTATCCTTGCTTCCAGGATATTCAGCGCGCTGAGCCCCTCGGGCCTTGCGGTCGCGAGCATGACATCGCGGGAGGGAATGCGGATGCGGACCGATTTGCCGGGCGCAAGGGCCGCACCCGGAATATGGAGCCGACTGGATTTCAGCGCGACCGTCGATAGATGGTGCCGCGCATCGAAGCTTTCCACCGTGCCTTCCAGCAGTGCGCCGGCCTCGCGCCGGTCGGAGGCGGTGGAGGGGCGGCTCAATATGTCGATGGCGGGGCCGGTCGCTTCCACCTTGCCGTCGCGCATGACGACGACCTGGTTTGCCAGCCGCGCCACCTCGGCGATCGAGTGGCTGACATAGACGATCGGTATGTCGGTTTCGTCGCGCAATCGTTCCAGATAAGGCAGAATCTCGGCTTTGCGCGCATCATCGAGGGCGGCGAGCGGCTCGTCCATCAACAGCAAGCGGGGCGAGGAGAGAAGCGCGCGGCCGATGGCGACGCGCTGCTTCTCGCCGCCGGACAGCTTCGCGGGGCTGCGCGCGAGCAGCGTCTCGATACCGAGCAGGTCGACGATGTGGTCGAAGCTCTCGCCGCGCGCCGTTCTCGCCGCGAACCATCGGCCGTAGAACAGATTGGCGCGAACGCTGAGATGCGGGAAAAGCCGCGCCTCCTGGAAGACATAACCGAAGCGGCGGCGATGTTTCGGGACGAGAATACCGGTTGCGGTTTCGGTCAGGGGCTCGCCATCGAGGACGACGCGGCCTTCATCCGGGCGGGCAAGGCCGGCGATGATGCGGATCATCGAGGTCTTGCCGGAGCCGGAACGGCCGAACAGCGCGGTGACGCCACGGTCGGAGGTGAAGGCGGCATCGAGCGAAAAGGCGCCGAGCCTCTGTTTTGCCTCGACGATCAGCGTCATTCCGGGTCGATCCTCCGGCCAGCGAGATGGGCAAGGAATTCGGAGGCGAGCAGGGCGGCCATCGAAATGATGACGGCGACAAGCGTCAGGCGGAGCGCGCCGGCATCGCCGCCCGGCACCTGGGTAAAGGTGTAGATCGCCGCCGACAGCGTCTGGGTTTCGCCGGGAATGTTGGAGACAAAGGTGATCGTCGCGCCGAATTCGCCCATCGCCTTGGCAAAAGAGAGGATCATGCCGGCGATGATGCCGGGCAGGGTCAGCGGCAGGGTGATCGTCATGAAAATCCAGCCAGGGCCGGCGCCGAGCGTTCCGGCCGCCTCTTCCAGCTTGCGGTCGACCGCCTCGATCGACAGGCGGATGCTGCGCACCATCAGCGGAAAAGCCATGATGGCGCAGGCCAGTGCAGCACCCGTCCAGCGGAAAGACAAGACAATGCCGAAATACTGGTCGAGCAGGCTGCCGATCGGACCGCGGCGGCCGAACAGGATGAGAAGAAGAAAGCCGGTGACGACGGGGGGCAGGATCAGCGGCAGGTGAACGACGCCGTTCAGCACCGACTTGCCCCAGAACCGGCCGCGGGCAAGCAGCAGGGCGACGAGGATGCCGAAGGGCAGGCTCGCCAGCATGGCGACAATCGAGACGCGCAGGCTGAGCAGGATCGCCGTCCATTCCTCATTGCTCAAGCCGAAGATATCCAAATGCAGCTGTCTCCCTGGAAGATCCGGTGTCACCCGATGCCTGCCCCTCATCCGCCTGCCGGCACCAACCGGGGTCGAGCCACTGGTCTCGACCCGTCCTTCGGACCCCCGCTCGCGGGGCGAAGGGGAATAGCCGCAACCTCTCCGTCCCTCGCTAACGTCTCGCTGGGCAAGTCCCCTCGCCCCGTTTACGGGGAGAGGGTTAGGGTGAGGGGCAACATCGGCACGAAGCGGACACCCATTAGCCCTATGTCTGATATCTATCGATGCGGATGCTTAGGACACAAGCCCGAGCATGACTAAAGAGTAGTTGGCCGACTTTGTTAGCGCTGCGGTCGTCGATTCCGTGATCATCTCGCCCCTCGATCATTTCAGTGTGGTAAAACCCTGCGCCGTGAAGAAGGCGGCTGCCTTGTCGGATTTCAGGAAGTCGAGATAGGCGGATGCATCCGGGTTCTTGCTCTCGGCGAGGATTGCGATCGGATAGATGATCGGCGGATGGGAATCGGCGGGGAAGGTGCCGACGACGGCGACACCCTTATCGGCTGCCGCATCCGTCTGGTAGACGATGCCATAAGGCGCTTCGCCGCGCGAAACGAGGGCCAGGGCAGCGCGCACGCTTTCGGCGCCGGCGATCTTGGTTTCGACTGATTTCCAGACGCCGAGCTTTTCGAGCGCGGCCATGCCGTATTTGCCGGCCGGAACCGATTTCGGCTCACCCATGGCAAGCTTGCCGTCACCGAGGAGCCCCGCAAGATCGAAGCCCTGCTTGATCTCGACCGGCTTTGCCTTGGCCTTTTCGGCAACGAGCACGATCTTGTTACCGAGCAGATTGGAGCGCGTATCAGCCTTGATGAGGTTCTTGTCGGCGACGTAGTCCATCCATGCGAAGTCGGCCGAGATGAAGATATCGGTGGGTGCGGCGTTTTCGATCTGTTTGGCCAGCGCGCCGCTCGCCGCATAGGATACGACGACTTCCTTGCCGCTTTCCTTCGTCCAGGCGGCATTGGCGGCGTCGAGCGCATTCTTGAGGCTCGCCGCCGCAAAGACGGTAAGTTTTTCGGCTGCGGCGGCAGGCGCCGGGAGCGCTGCTGCGCCAAGCCACAGGACTGCGATCGCGGCGGTTGCCAGTTTCATCCATCGGCGGCGCTTTTGCATAATTCAATTCCCCGGAGTTCGAGATATTGCGACGAATATAACGGGTGAGGCGCCTTGGCTAGGGATATATCCAGGAAAATATAACCATATTGGACCGCGGTGTCAGCAACGACCGAATAGTGACGCATTGTTGAAGTGCATGGCTCGAACCGCAGCGTGAGATCCATAGGGTGGAAATACCCAGGCGACAGGCTGGCAAACCGCAACGACTTCCCGGCGGCAGGGCATGCTCCGTGGATTTCTGCCAAGAAAAACGGCATTGCCAAAGCCACAAGGCTGCACAGAGTTGCACGCAATGCATTGCTGCAATGCACCAATCGATATTCATCTTCCTGCGAAATATGCTACAACACACTCATCGACACGGCTTCTCCTCCTCCCATAGCCGTTCGATAGGGTCGACAACACTCCTCCTCCCAGTTGTCGATCGAGTTTATAAGCCCGACGGATCTCCTCCCCCGTCGGGCTTTCTCGTTTTCGGGGATCTTCTGAAAATTAGGCTATTCGGCGTCGCTGTGCGACGAGCCGTTGCGGATTGCCGTCGAACTCAGGCCGGAGCGTGGTCCATGGATGAAGGTCCAGGCTGGCGCACGTTTCTTCCAGAGAACACGGGCATCATCCTCGTCGACACGGGCGAAATCGAATGTCCTTGCCATTTTCGAGGAGAGGAAGGACAGCGTCGCGCCCGGCCGATCGATTACCGCGATCGGAAAGGTGCGGGCAATCTCCTGCCATTTCTGCCATTTGTGAAAGGTCTGCAGGCTGTCAGCACCCATTATCCAGATGAAATGCACATGTGGATTACGCGCCTTGACGCGGGCAAGCGTGTTGGCGGTGTAGCTGGTGCCGAGCGTCTGTTCGAAGGCGGTGACCTTGACGCGTGGATCGGCGGCCACACGCTCGCTTTCGGCAATGCGCTCGGCAAGCGGAGCGAGCTGGTTGCGGCTCTTCAGCGGATTTCCCGGGGTGACCATCCACCAGAGCTGGTCGAGGCCAAGCCGCTTGAGGGCGATTTCGGCGACGAGCGCGTGGCCCTGATGCGGCGGATTGAACGAACCGCCGAACAGACCGACAACCATGCCGCGCTCGCTGTGCGGCATGCGGAGATAGTGCCGGTCCACATTCTCGGTCGTCACGTCAGGGCCGCGTCTGTCCGGCACCATGCACCCGATATTTGAAGGAGGTGAGCTGTTCGACGCCGACGGGGCCGCGGGCATGCATCTTGCCGGTGGCAATGCCAATTTCCGCACCCATGCCGAACTCGCCGCCATCGGCAAACTGCGTCGAGGCATTGTGCAGCAGGATTGCCGAATCGACTTCAGTGAAGAAACGCGCGACGACGGCGGGGTCCTCGGCGATAACCGCCTCGGTGTGGTTGGAGGAATATGTCTGGATATGGGCGATGGCGCCCGATATGCCGTCGACGACGGCAACCGAGATGATTGCGTCGAGATATTCGGTCGACCAGTCCTCCTCGGTCGCGGGCTTCAAGCCGGGTGCGACCTTCAGCACTGTTGCCGAAGCGCGGATCTCGCAGCCGGCCTCCGTCAGAACCTCAAGCAGCGGCGTCAGATGCGTGCCGATCGCGGCGCCATCGACGAGCAGGGTTTCGGCCGCCCCGCAGATGCCGGTGCGGCGCATCTTGGCGTTGACCACGATCTTCTTGGCCATTTCGATATCGGCCGAGGCATCGACATAGATGTGGCAAAGGCCTTCGAGATGGGCAAAAACCGGCACGCGAGCCTCGCTCTGCACGCGGGCAACCAGGCTCTTGCCGCCGCGCGGCACGATGACGTCGATCGCCCCGTCCAAGCCGCGCAGCATGGCGCCGACGGCGGCGCGGTCGGTGACCGGCACGAGCTGGATAGCATGCTCTGGAAGTCCCGCCGCCTTCAGACCCTCAACCAGGCAGGCGTGGATAGCCTGCGATGAACGGCGCGAATCCGAGCCGCAACGCAGGATGACGGCATTGCCCGCCTTGAGGCAGAGGGCGCCGGCATCAGCCGTAACGTTCGGCCGGCTTTCGAAGATCACGCCGATGACGCCGAGCGGCGTGCGGACGCGCTCGATTTTCAGCCCGTTCGGCCGGTCCCAGGCAGCGATGACTTCGCCGACTGGATCGGCAAGGGCGGCGATGGCGCGGATTCCCTCGGCCATTTCGGCGATGCGTTTGTCGTTCAGCGTCAGCCGGTCGACGAAGGAAGCGAGCATCTCGGTGCCTTCGATGTCCTTCAGATCCCTCGCGTTCTCGGCAAGAATATGCGCCTTATTCGCCAGGATCGCATCGGCCATGGCGTTCAACGCGCTGTTCTTCGCCTCGGTGGATGCAAAGCCCAGCGGTCGTGCCGCAGCCTTTGCCTTGCGGCCGATGTCGTTCATCAGCACGTCAATGTCGGGGCCCGGCGCAACGGTATCAAGCATAGCTCGCGTCCTTCTTCTGCCTTTCCGATTTCGAACCGATCTGCGCGGTCATGACCATATCGTCGCGATGGACCATGGCGGCGCGCCCGGCATAACCGAGAATGGCCTCGATCTCCGCCGACTTGCGGCCGGCGATCCGGCGGGCGTCGTCGGCATCGTAGCTTACCAGGCCGCGGGCAATCTCGCGGCCGGCCGGGCCGATGATCGCCACCGTGTCGCCGCGGCTGAAGAGGCCGGAAACGCTGCGAACGCCAGCGGGAAGCAGGCTCTTACCGGCCCCGAGGGCGACGACAGCGCCGTCATCGACATGCAGTTCGCCGGCCGGCTGCAGCTGCCCGGCAATCCAGGTCTTGCGGGCGGTCACGGGTGTGCCCGATGGCGCGAACCACGAGGAACGCGCGCCGCTTTCGATTGCCGATAGAGGATTGTCGGTCTTGCCGGAGGCGATGATCATGGCGCAGCCTGATGCGGTGGCAATCTTGCCGGCATCGATCTTGGTGCGCATGCCGCCGCGCGAAAACTCGGAGGCCGCACCCCCGGCCATTGCCTCGATCTCGGGGGTGATTTCGGCAATCGTCTCGAGGAACGTTGCGTTCGGATCGAGATGGGGCGGCGCGGTGTAGAGACCGTCGATATCGGAGAGAAGAATGAGCAGATCGGCGCCGGTCATCGTCGCGACGCGGGCGGCCAGCCGGTCGTTGTCGCCATAGCGGATCTCGCTGGTGGCGACCGTGTCGTTTTCATTGATGATCGGCACGGCGCCGATCTTCAAAAGCTGATTGATGGTGGCGCGCGCATTGAGATAGCGGCGGCGCTCCTCGGTATCGCCGAGCGTCAACAGGATCTGGCCGGCGACAATCTCGTCGCGTGACAGGCTTTCCGACCAGGCGCGCGCCAGCGCAATCTGGCCGACAGCGGCGGCCGCTTGGCTTTCCTCCAGCTTCAAGGCGCCTGAGGGCAGGTCGAGCACCGAGCGGCCGAGCGCGATTGCGCCCGAGGAGACGACGAGCACGTCGATGCCCTTGGCCTTCAGGCCCGAGATATCGGCGCACATGGCGTCGAGCCAGGATTTCTTCAGCCCGGCCTTGCGGTCGACGAGAAGCGCGGATCCGATCTTGATGACGATGCGGCGGTAGCGGCCAAGCGGCTTACGGCTGGTCATCGTCCTCGCCCTTGTCCTCGCCCTCATCGGTGACGACCATGTCGCGATGACGCAGCTTCGGCATCTTGGCCGGCTTCTCCTCGGTATTGGCTTCGACGATGATGTCGCGCAGCGCGCGCAGCACCTCGGTCATGCCCTTGCCGGTGACAGCCGAAATCTGGAATGGCGTCTTGCCGCAGGCCTTGGCCAATTCCTTGGTCTTCTTCTTCAGTTCGGCATCGTCGAGCACGTCGATCTGCGACAGCGCCACGATCTCCGCCTTGTCGGTCAGCTCGTTTCCGTAGGCTTCGAGTTCGTGCTTGACCGTCTTATAGGCCTTGCCGACCTTTTCCTCCTGGGCGGAGATGAGGTGGAGCAGCACGCGGGTGCGCTCGACATGGCCGAGGAAACGGTCGCCGATGCCGACACCTTCATGGGCGCCTTCGATTAGGCCCGGAATGTCGGCCAGGATGAACTCGCGCTCGTCGATGGTGGCAACGCCGAGGTTGGGATGCAGCGTGGTGAAGGGATAGTTGGCGATCTTCGGCCGTGCACGGGTGACTGATGCCAGGAAGGTCGACTTGCCGGCATTCGGCATGCCGACGAGGCCGGCATCGGCGATCAGCTTCAGGCGCAGCCAGATGGTCTTTTCCTCGCCGGGCAGGCCGGGATTGGCCCAATCCGGCGCCTGGTTGGTCGAGGTTTTGAAATGGGCGTTGCCGAAGCCGCCATTGCCGCCATGGGCAAGACAGTAACGCTGGCCTTCGACGGTCAGGTCGCAGATCAGTGTTTCCTGGTCTTCCTCGAAGATCTGGGTGCCCACGGGAACCTTTAGCGTCACGTCGCTGCCGTTGGCGCCGGTGCGGTTCCTGCCCATGCCATGGGTGCCGATCGTCGCCTTGAAATGCTGCTGAAAGCGAAAATCGATCAGCGTGTTGAGGCCGTTGACGGCCTCGACCCAGACGTCGCCGCCGCGTCCGCCGTCACCGCCATCGGGGCCGCCGAACTCGATGAATTTCTCGCGTCGGAAGGAAACGCTGCCGCCGCCGCCGTCCCCGGACTTGATATAGACCTTTGCTTCGTCGAGAAATTTCATTTTACTTCCAATATTCAGTGGCGGTTGGACGGCCCGTCTTGGCCCATTCGTTATAGGCGGTTCCGACGGAGGTCAAAGATTATCGTGAATTTTGCGAGCTATAACATACAGTACGGCTTCGGTCTCGACGGCAGATACGATCTGGCGCGCATTGCCCGGAGTCTCGTGGGGGCCGATGTCATCGCGCTGCAGGAGGTGACCCGCGGCTTCTCCCGCAACGGTTTTGCCGACATGGCGGCCGATATTGCAGCCCTCTTTCCCGACTATTTCTGGGTGTATGGGCCAGCCTGCGACATGCATGTCGAAGCTGATGAAGACGGGCTCCGGCCGTTGCGCGGCACACGATTCCAGTTCGGCAACATGGTGCTGTCGCGCTGGCCGATCGTCTCGACCCGAACGCTGCTTCTGCCGCGCAGCCGCACGATCGGCAAGATCAACCTGCAGCGCGGCGCGATCGAGGCGGTGATCGACGCACCCGCCGGCGCGATCCGCGTCTACTCCGTCCATCTCGACCATGTCTCGGCCGACGAGCGCATCCGACAGCTGCAATTTCTGAATGCCCATATCAATGCGTTCGTCCAGGAGGGTGGTTCGCTGACGGGGGGTGGTGAATTCGACCTGCTGGAGCCGCCGCTGCCGGAGGATTATGTCATCATGGGCGATTTCAACATGGAGCCGGAATCGCCGGAATATTGCGCGCTTGCTGGGGCTGGCGGCGGATATTACGGCCGTGTCGCCAGAATCGGCACGCCGGTCGACGCCTTTGCGGCGCTGGAGGCCTACTCTCCGGAGAGCTACAGCTGGATGGATCCCGAAGATCGCGGCAAACGCATGCATCTCGATTACTGCTTCGTCAGTTGCGGCCTGCAGAGCCGGTTGAAATCCGCCCGGATCGATACGCAGTCCGTCGGTTCCGATCATTTCCCCGTATGGGTCGAGATCGGCGATTGAAGGAGACGCCGCCGATGCGGCGGCGTCTCGAGTTTGATCAGTCAGGCCACTTTTCGCGGCTGCAGCGTGCCCGGCTGCAGCACGGTCTCGATGTGCGACACCATGGTGTTGCGGGCGAAACAATAGATTTCGCCGCAACCCGTCATGCGGAATCCGAGCTTCTCCTGCAATCGCAGCGAAGCCGGGTTGTCGGCAAAGACGCCGGAATGAACAGGCGTCTCCGGCATGCGGCGCGAGAAACGCTCGATGATCGCCGTCACCGCCTCGCTCATATAGCCGCGCCGCCAGTAGTAGCGGTTCAGCCAGTAGCCGAGGTGCCAGCGACCGTGGCGCAACTCGATCGAGACGTTACCGATATGGACATCGTCCTTGCCGGTAATCGCCAGCGGCCAGTCGGGCAGGGTGCCCGAGGTGACCGGGATCAGCCAGTCCAGAGCATCCTGCCGGTCGAACGGCGCGGGTACGCGGGACAGCATGCGCGTGACCGCGAAATCGGAAAGCGATTCCGCGATATCAGGCGCATCGCTCAGCCTGTGGGGGCGGAGCGTCAGCCGGGCGGTCGAGATAACCGGCGCAGGGCCGGGCATCATCGGCTTGACCTCTGGCCTTTGCAGCGCAGTCGTGCTCATGCGATGTTCCCCCAGCTTCGGAGGGACATCCAGGTCTTGCGGTCGAGCCTGTACCATTCGACCGGCACGTTGCTGCCGAGCGCCAGCGATGCGGCGAGCCCCGAACCCTGGAACTGGAAGCCGCACTTCTGGATGACGCGGCGCGAGGCGACGTTCATCACCCGGCAACGGGCGTCGATCTGATCGACGTCCTGACGGGTCCTGAACACCATATCGACCAGGGCATGGCAGGCCTCGGTCGCATAACTCTTGTTCCAATAGGGCTCGCCCAGCCAGTAGCCGATCTCGACGGTCTTGCCGTCTGTCTGCGGCTCAACACCACAGCAGCCGATAAAGGCGCCGTTTTCGGCTTTGGTGATCGCATAGACGCACTTGCCAATCTCGCCATTTTTCGTGCGACGCACGAAGTCGGCAGCATCATCGGCGGTATAAGGGTGCGGCATACGCGATACCATGGTGGCGACTTTGGCGTTGTTGGCGAGATGGGCAAGGGCGTCGATGTCTTCTTCGTGGGGCGCGCGCATGACGAGCCTTTCCGATAACAAGACAGGGCAATCGGTCCTTAACCGTTCCGGCCTCAGCCGCTCGGTGGAAGACCGCTGGTCTTCCCGGGGAGACCGTGATTGGTCTACCCTTAACAATTCGCCTTGCATGGTTCAGTCCTCCTTGAGGGGTAAAGAAAAAGGGGAGATGGCGCCCCATCTCCCCTGTTTTCTAGACTGAACCTGATACGGCCAGCCGGGTCGATGAGACGCCGGCTGTTTTTGAGCGCTACCGGCTTATTCCGCTGCTTCCGCTTTCGGCATGACAGACACGTAGACGCGACCGTTGGCCTTGGTTCGGTAGTTCACATTGCCGGCGGTAAGCGCAAAAATCGTGTGATCCTTGCCGAGGCCGACGTTGGAACCCGGATGCCACTCAGTACCGCGCTGACGCACGATGATGTTGCCTGCGATGACGGCTTCGCCGCCGAACTTCTTCACGCCAAGGCGCTTGGACTGAGAATCGCGACCGTTGCGCGATGAACCGCCAGCTTTTTTGTGTGCCATTGGAGTTCTCCTTTAAACCTTGTCCCGTTGATCTTACTTGGCAGCCACGATGTCCGTGATACGGACGACCGTGTGATGCTGACGATGGCCGCGCGAACGCTTCGAATTCTGACGGCGGCGCTTCTTGAAGGCGATGACCTTCTTGCCGCGGTTCTGTTCGACGACTTCTGCCTTGACAGAGGCGCCGGTAACGAAGGGCGCACCGATCGCAGCGTCGGCGCCTTCGCCGATCACGAGCACTTCGGTGAATTCAATGGAGTCGCCAGCGGTGGCTTCCAGCTTTTCGATGGTCAGCACGTCGTTGGCTGCCACACGGTACTGTTTACCGCCGGTCTTGATGACTGCGAACATTTTTTATCCTTTCATGTTCGTTCCAGCTCTCCTCGCCGATTGAGCAAGGTGGCCGTCTTTTTATCAGTCGAAGTTAAGCAGGGATTTCAGAGGTCTAATCCTCGAACTCTTCCTGCCGGTGAAGCCCCGCGCAAGCGCAGGACAAGCTAGGCGCGGATTTCTCCAAACCTATTGCGCAGCCGAGATAGCCGAGTGGCAAAAAAGTGTCAAGGCAAAAGGATGGAATGGTTCGACTTTTCGGCTTGCCAGCCTGTCATTTGCCCGTTATGAGAACGCCCGCGCCGAACAAGCGCCGACCAGACCGCGGAGAGGTGGCAGAGTGGTCGAATGCACCGCACTCGAAATGCGGCATACCTGCAAGGGTATCGTGGGTTCAAATCCCACCCTCTCCGCCATAAACCAAATATCATGGAAATATAGCACGTGCGAAAACGTGCGGTTTTAGCGTGCGTCACATTCGATTGCAGGGCCACATCTGCGGCGCGGCTGAAGCAACCCGTTCCCAAGAGTCCGACGCAGGTGGTTATGGCCCGTTGATGATGCGATAGACGGAAGCATTGCCCTCAACTCCGTGGAGTGAGGAACCAAACTCCACGACATGGTGGCTGGTCAGAAGATGAATGACACCTGGCGCCGTATAGAGCGCTTCCGAGATACAAATCTCGCCGGCGTCTGCCAGAGATTGCACGCGTGCGGCAACATTTACGGTCTGACCAAAATAGTCGAGATTATCGTTTAGTGTGACAGCTATCGATGGGCCGCAGTGTGCGCCGATTTTGATGATGATGCCCGGCTCGCCATGTTCGCGATTGAAACGCTCGATTTCCTTTAAGATCCCCAATGCCGCCGAAACTGCGTCTGTTGGACGAGAGAAGACGGCCATCACCGCGTCGCCGATCGTCTTTACGATGGCGCCGGAATGTTGCTGCGCCGTCAATTCGAGGAGAGCAAAATGCTCCCTCACCAAGGCGTAGGCGTTGAGGTCGCCCAGGCGCTCATAGAGAGCCGTTGAACCTTTCAGGTCTGTGAAGAGGAAAGTCACTTGGCGAATGCCGAGCCCTTCCCGCTCGTCGACTCGCTCGGACCGGAACAGGCGCCTGAAGGTCTGCCTTGCCAGCAACATCCCGCCGGAGATATACGGCTCGAATTCGAGCTGCGGCTTGATTGTCAGGGCTGCCACGTCGGGCGGCCAGTTTATCAAAAGCAGCGAGCCACGAACGGGTCCTGTATTTTCCACCTCGATAATACAAGGACCCGGCGGTAAAACGGCCAACGCCGGGGAAAAGCGTTGCCCATCATACCTGACCCGCAGCAGCGTCGGCGCTGTGGCCGGCTCACCTGATATCGGCGTCATGAAGGCGGCTTGCGTTTGGACATTCACGCCGGAGAGAACACCAGGACCCAGCTCCGCCCGTAGCGTGACGCTCGAGCTCGGCGGCAGATAAGTGAGGCCTCGGACCAGTCCGCGCAGGTAGTCGAGAAATCGAGCTTGCTGGCCGGGCAGCTTGCCGTCGTTGGCGAAGCGAAGCTTCCAGTGGAAGTCTTCGACCGAGAGCGAGTCGGGATCATGAAACGGCAGCCGCCGAAGATGCGGCGACACGGAGAACGTAACTTCGATGAAGTCATCGAGGTCGGTTTCGCCCGATACGTCGCACAAGCCACAGACATAATGGGTCTTGAGCGTGCGCAAGGCGCCGAAGCTGTCGAGCACCATTCCAGATTGGGGACAAAGCACATCCCAGGTCATCTCGAACAGGCCACACCGGGTGGCATGGAGAAACAGGTCAATGGATTCCGCGTCAGTTATCGCGCGGTCACGTGCGAACGCCAGCGGATTGACACGATAAAGGGAGAGATCGTTGCCGTCCCTGATCAGCGCTTCGAACTTAGAGATCACGCGCGGGCTCCAGGATCGAGCCTGCTCGATCTGGATCATCTTGCTTTCGAGAAGCCGCTCGTCGACGCCAGTCATGGTCAACTTGTCCGAAGGCGTTACGAGCGGAATTTCGGTGCGTCGCCGGGATCGAGTTCCCAATGACCTACATGTTCGAACCTTCACCCGCCGCTGTAGATTGCCGGCCCCAATTCTACCGAATGAACCCTGCTGACACAAGGTCGTGACCGGAGCGGGGTTTTGCGAATACGCTTCCAGAGGCGCACTATGCAGGTCGTCACGAAGTTATTGGAGACCAGATGGCGGACGATCCGAAAACTCAGAGGCCGCTGGCAAGCCTGGGTCCGGCGGCGTGGCACGCAGCTACATGTCTACATGGCTGTTTGGCTTGCGAAACCAGTCTTGAACCAGGGAGTAAGCGGATTGGGAAGATCGCGACACATGATATTCATGGCGGTCGAGAACTGGCAGCAGACAAATAAGCGGGGGAGATAGCCTCCGGCACTCGGCCAGCTTCAGTTGCCCAGCGCCTTCATCCCCCAGACTCCAACCTCATCGCCGCTAGCTCATGTCGGCTTACACCAGCCCGTCGATCATGAAGGTCGGCGAGACATGGATGCCAGACCGTCTCGGTTCTCATGGACGGGTGATCCTATAGACCAGCAAATTATTCAGATCCGCAAGTTTGGTTGCGGTCCTGTCCAGATGGTCGATAACCCCATCATGATGCTCGATGAACAGCCGGCCCTCCTTGTCGGTGGCATTCTTGGCCACGCCGAACAGATCCGCGCCCTGCGCGCGCAGTTCCTCGAGCTGCGCGATCGCAGTGGCGTCATCGGCAACGAATTTCGACCATTCCGCATCGCCTCCGCCAGGCGGGAACACCCAGCCGCGCGCCCTGCTGTAGTAGACTGCGACGGGATCGCCGACCTCGGGCGCGATGGCGACGACGAGGTCGCCCGGTTGTGCCAACCGCGCCAGTTCCTCACCGAGCAGCTTGCCGTTCATGGCGATTGGCTTCTTCATCGTCCTGACGAGGGGCAAGGTCGACCAGGCAAGCGCGATGGCCACGATGAAGATCGAGCGAAGCACCACCGCCGGCGTCAGAACGGTTTTTGACCCAAGCGTTGCCAGAAGAAGCGCGCCGTGGCCGCAGAACATCGCGATCGGCACATGGAAGATATGGAAGTTCCACACATTGCTGGTAATCTCGCCCGCCGCCGCCAGATAGAGGATGATGGCCGCAGCCAGCCACACATAGGGAATGGCCGAAAGGCTGCGCTGCTTCGGGTCTTCGGCGCGGCTGGGCGGCATCCACAAGCCGACGGCCAGCAGCACCAGGAACGGATAGCCGTAGAACCACAAGACCGAGGTGTTCCACAAGGATTTGAAGTAGAATCTGTCCCTGACATAAGTCCAGAAGCCGTCATCCCAGATATAGCCGCCGGTGCCGGCGACATGAAACGGCGGATAGCTGCGGCCGAGGTAAATCGCCCAGCTGAAGTAAGCGCCGATGATGGCCAGGCTCAAAAGCCCCGACAGGAAGACCCAGGTCGCCTGCTTTTGCTTCTTCTCCCGAATCCAGCAGACCATCAGATAGAAGATGGCGGTGCCGGCCGCGATGCCGGGTGGCTTTGACAGCACGCCGAGCGAGAAGCTGACCGTGGCGAGAGGCAAGAGCCAGCCGCTGCCGCCGGCCCAGTATTTGGCGAACAGCCAGACGCCAAGAGTGACCAAGGCCAGCATCGCGGGATCGGGAAGAAACGAGCTGTCGATCATGATCGCCGCCGGCATCAGCGCGTAGGCAAGTGCCGCCGCGTGGGCGTGCATCTCGCCCCAGCATAGTGCCGTCAGCCGATGCAGCGAAAACACCGTCACCAGACCGAAGAAGGCCGCAACCACGCGGCCGAACCAGTCCTGCCAGCCGAAGAGTTGGTAGAGCAAGGCCGTGAGATAGCTGACGATCTGGAACTCGCGGCCCTGATAGCTTGGCCCGGGCCCGGTCCAGTTGACCTCCGGAAAGAAGATGTTCCAGCTGCGCTGCTGGAAATTGTCGGCCATCATTGCGGTGCTTATCTCGCGCCAGCTGAAGCCGTCGACCAGCGGCAAGGTGATCTTGTGGAACCTGAAGACGATCGCAATAAACAGGATCCCCAGCAAGATCGCCGTGTCGAGGCTCAGATAGTAGCGAGCAGCCATGTCCCGGCCGGTCGTCTGCTGCTGACATTGCTGACCTTCGGCCCGGGTCAATTCCGGGTCGTCCGTCATTTGAAACCGTGCCCTCCCCGACCCCCGACGCGGCGTGATACGCGCCGTCATCGGATCGAGAGGGGGATTAGGCTGAGCGGGATCTTGCCGCCGGCGCGGTCGGCTGCGGAGCGGCTCATAGGCTTCACCGAGCAGCGGCTTGGAAGGCTTGCGGGGCGGCTTTGTCATGACGGCAGTTCATCAGCAATGCCTTAAAAAGCCAATTAGCCCAGATTGATTACTGACTCCATTCCCCATGCGAACACGATAAGGACATCGGCGAGACGGCTCAGCTTGATAGTCTCTGGCACACGGCCAGCGTCAATTGCCCAGCGCCTTCTTCACCCAGGCTCCAACTTCGTCGCCGCTGCTCATGTCGGGCTGCACCAGCCCGTCGATCATGAAGGTTGGCGAGACATGGATGCCGTTCTGGCGGGCATATTTGCAGTGCCATTTGATCTCCCGATCGAGATCCGGAATTGCGAAGGCTTCCTTCAGCTTGACGCCGCTGTAGGCTTCCAGGCGCTCGACGATCTGGTTCGGCGTCACATCCATATTCGGGCCGCCGGCATGACGCTCGAATTCGAACTCCTCGCGATGGGCGGCGATGGCTGATATCACCTGCTTTGCAGTTTCCTTGCCACCTTCCAGCGTCGAGGCTGCGATGATGCCGCGGACGAGGACGCCCGAATACATATGCCAAGGTTGCGACTGCAGGCGGATCTTCACGGTGATCTTGTCTTCGTCGGCCTGGCTCAGCAGATCATCGAACTTTTTGAACGCTTTGACCGAATAGGGGCAAGTCGGCTCCAGAAAGGCTTCGAAGATGCGGGGTCCATTGCCCCAAGTCAGTGGATCGGCGTGCCAGGCGCTGGTGGTCATGGAATTCCTCCGAAGGTGAGATGTCTGAAGCGATTTAGGTCACCAGGCTCCAGAAGCCATGCCTCTTGCCGTGCCGGCGCTTAAGTTCTGCGACATAGATGTCATGGGATCTTGCGTTGCCGAAGTCATCGATATGAGGCGCAAGCGATGCGCAGTCCGCAAGATGCCTCGCCGCGTACTTATAGCGGCTGGACCGGCCGCTATCGAGCGCGAAGTCGATCATGGAGCGTAAGGCGATGGTTGCCGCGAGCGGATGTTTCTCCGCCAGAGCTTCGACCGCCAGCGGCATCAGCTCATAGAGATTGCCATCCAGTTCCGCCTTCCGCCTCATCACGAGTTTTGCTGCCTCTGCCGGTGCCGGCCAATTCAGAAAAAATGTAAGCGCCTGGTGGACGTCCGGGAAAGCCTGGGCATGGGCGAATGCCTTCTCCTCCGCCTCCAGATCGTCGAAATCCGGCAGTCGCTTGAGGAAGGCGCGGAGATGCTGGTCGTGCAGCGACTGCTCGAAACACGTCCATCTATAGGTTTGAGCCTCCTCCTGCTGCCCCAAGGCCTCGAGCGTCTCGACGCGCGCGAGCTGCCATTCGAATGGCATGTCGGCCCGGCCTGTCGCATCGACCTCATTCAGTACCTCAAGTGCTTCCTTCGCCCGGCCGGCCGAGACCAGACGATTGGCGATGTCGGCCGCCGTTATCGGCATCCTGCGCGTTTTCTCAGGGTGATGGGCGATGTAGGCATCAACATCGCCCTGGGCGTCGGCAATTTCCTGCAAGGCTATGCGCACCGTCAGATCCCGGTGCGTGCCGAAGATCTCATCTTCGTAAAGGGGGCTTGCGCTGCCCCAGCCGATGACCTTGCGCTCATCCCTGGCCGGCTTGTCTTTCGGTTCCTTGGACCATTGGACGAAGAGCGTTTTCAGGCAATCGAGACCATCCTTGCCGAGGGCTGGCGCCATCGCCGCAATGAGGCTCTCGTACTGGCCGTAACCATCGTCTTGCACGGCTTTGAACACCTTCTCGGCCAGAACATTGGAGTCGATCCTGGCGGACGCGGCGATTGCGGCAGCATCCTTGCAAGCCTGATGAAAACTTTGGATGAGAGAACTGCTGCTGTCGCTGGATCTTTCAAAGATCGGATTCGCCAGTGCGAGGAACTGCCATATCAGTTCGAACGCCTCCTGGGGATCATCGGCGGCAACCGTTTCTGCGATCGTCTTGCGCTGGGTTTCGAGATCGTTCTTCAGCGCTTTCACTTTGCGCCAGTTGATGACGGTGCGGGCGCGGGCAATGCTGGCAAGCCGCTTTCGCACCTCACGCGCCACCTCCTCGCTGCCGTGATTGCCGGCAAGCTCCATTCGAAGCCGTCGCTTGTGGGCAGCGCTGCCCATGCTGACCTCGATCAGCAGCTCGGCAAGGCGCTGCGCACCGAGGGATTCGAGATTCTTCGCATTGAGTGTTGTCTTGGCTGCCATCGGTCATCGCTGTCGCTTCTGCGGGTGACACTACCCTGGAGGCGGTACGAGGCCAAGGTCCGGGAATGTGTGCACGGAATAATCTCTCGGCACCTCGGATTAGCTAAAAACTAACGCTGCCTCGTAACGACTCCTAAAGCCGGTTTTGGCACCTTGTTGCCTGTCGAATATTGCTTCCAAATTTCTCGCTGGGGTTGATTATGAGTCATAATAGAGACGCCTGGGTCAGCCAGCGCGCTTATTCACTATGGGAATCGGAAGGCAGGCCGGATGGGCGTGGGGAAAGCCATTGGGCGCAGGCGCTGAGGGAGTTCGAGCAGATGGAGCTGACGAAGGCCTCGCCTGATGGAAACGACCTCATCGAGAAGCTCAAGGCAGCCGGGCGGCTGATGCGGATCTATGACGAAGCGGCTCCCGCCTTGGAGAACGACCGGCAGATCAAGGCGGCCCGCTAAGCCATATTATCAATCTCTGGGTTGCCGAAATATTCAGCGGCATTCCAGGCGAACGACCGGTCTTGCCGGCAGGCGTCTTGCCACTTCGGTGAAACCGGCATCCAGAAACATCGAGAGCGTTCCCGGATAAAGCTCGGCTCCGTTCGAAGCACGGGCAGCCTGGTCGACGGGATAGGCCTCGAGACATTCGGCTCCGTTTGCCGCCGCAAATTCGACGGCATATTTCAGCAATAGTCGCGATAATCCCTGCTGCCGGAACGCCTTACGGACGATGAAGCAATTGATCGACCAGGCCGGCCTGTCATCGACTGGAGCAAAGGGCTTTGAACGGCGCAGCCGGTCGAACACGACGCGCGGCGCGACACCGCACCATCCGGCTGGCTCATTTTCACAATAGCCGAGAATGCCGGGCGGGCGCGGTTCGGTGAGGAGGCTGCGGAACCAGTTGCGATTCCCCTCGCCCCATCCGGTCTTGTAGTCGGCATTCGGAAGATACCAGTAGGCGCAGCGACAATTCCGGCCGTCGGCGCAATCGTCGAAGACCGCTTCTATATCGGGCAGGCGGTCAGCGGTGGCGGGGAAGAAAGAGAAGCGATCCTGCATCCGGGCAAGTTGCGGCGTGGGCAGACGATCGGCAAGCGGCCGCCCCATGCCGGCCGATTAGGCGAGGCTGCCCTCCAGCCTGATCCGCGTTCTTTAGCCGCCGACATCGCCCGGATCGTTGCCGATCCTCATCCGCGGGCGATCGTTCTGGCGCTACTGGCGTGCGGCCCAGCTGAGGCCACGCCGCAGGATGAGCGGCATGTAAGGATGGTCGAATTCGGCTGCGACATGGCCGAGGGCGGAATAGAAGATGCGGCCGGCGCCGAAATGACGCTTGAAGACGACGGGCATCACCGCATTGCGGGCCGCCGGATCGTAGGCGCCGGTGAAGGTGGTGGTCGCGAGGATTTCGACGGTCGGATCGTAATGGAGATAATATTGCTCCGAACGATAGTCAAAATCGGGAATGCCCTCCATGACGGGATCGTCCTGGCGGGTGACGGCAACGCGAAAGTCGATGATGTTGCCGGGGTGGGCGACCCAGGTGACGCCGGAGACATAGCGGAAAGGCGCGCTTTCCTTGAAGGACGTGGCGAGCGCGCCGTGATGGCCGGCAAGCCCGAGCCCGCCGCGCACGGCTTCGACGAGGCCAGCGGCATGCTCCTTCTCAAGCTTTTCGCCGGTGATGATCGGCACCAGCAGATCGGCTTTCGCCAGCGTCGGCGATCCGAACACGCCGAGATCGCCGGTCACCTCGACGCTAAAATCGTCCTCGCGCAGCAGATCGGCGACGATATGAGCGCATTGCTCCGGCTCATGGCCTTGCCAGCCGCCCCAAACGACCAATGCCTTCCTCATTTGCGCTCTCCCTGCCTGATGGCTGCGGACCGTTGATCATCACATGGTGGTGCAAGCCCCTTAGATCGGGCCGCTATGCAAATCACGCAAATCACGCGAATAATATGTGTTTCTTCCTGATCCGACACAATTGCGCAGGTGGCCGATTGCACCCGGTCGAGCGTAGCTTCGGCATTTGACGTATTGTCCGTTGACGCCGATCGCAGTTCCTTCTTTTTATTGACGTGTATCTCGTCTAGGTTTCTTCCATCTCTCACTGAATAATAAGGGTGGTACATGGCAGGTGAAACGGTTCTTGTCGTCGGCGGCGCCGGCTATATCGGCTCGCATACGTGCCTCGACCTGGCGAACAAGGGCTATACGCCTGTCGTCTTCGACAATTTTTCGAACGGCCATCGCGAGTTCGTCAGATGGGGACCGGCCGAAGAAGGCGATATTCGCGATCGCGCCCGGCTGGATGAGGTGCTGGCCAAGCACAAGCCGGCGGCGATCCTGCATTTCGCGGCACTGATCGAGGTCGGCGAATCGGTCAAGGATCCGATTGCCTTCTATGAGAACAATGTGATCGGCACGTTGACGCTGCTCTCAGCGGCACAGGCGGCCGGCATCAACGCCTTCGTCTTCTCTTCCACCTGCGCGACCTACGGCCTGCCGCAGAGCGTGCCGCTCGACGAAACGCACCGGCAGGTGCCGATCAATCCTTACGGGCGGACGAAATATATCGTCGAGCAGGCGCTTGCCGATTACGACCAGTACAGGAGCCTGCGCTCGGTGGTGCTGCGTTATTTCAATGCGGCCGGCGCCGATTTCGAGGGCCGGATCGGCGAATGGCACCAGCCGGAAACGCATGCGATACCGCTGGCGATCGACGCGGCCCTCGGCCGCCGCCAGGGTTTCAAGGTGTTCGGCAGCGATTACGAGACCCGCGACGGCACCTGTGTGCGCGACTATATCCATGTGCTGGATCTCGCCGATGCGCATGTGCGCGCCGTCGAATATCTGCTGAAGGGCGGCGATTCCGTCGCGCTCAATCTAGGTACCGGCACCGGCACGACGGTCAAGGAATTGCTCGGCGCGATCGAGGACGTGTCGAACCGGCCTTTCCCGGTCGAATATATCGGCCGGCGCGAAGGCGATTCGCATACGCTGGTCGCCAATAACGACAAGGCGCGCGACGTGCTCGGCTGGGTGCCGCAGTATGATCTGTCCGAGATCATCCGCTCCGCCTGGGACTGGCATGCAAAGTCCAACCAGCATTGACAAGGTGCGCCGGCCGAACATCCTGCTGATCACGGCGGACCAGTGGCGCGGTGATTGCCTGTCGGCCGTCGGCCATGCCTGCGTAAAGACGCCGGGTGTCGATGCGCTGGCGCGCGAAGGCACGCTCTTCCGGCGGCACTATGCCGGGGCGGCACCCTGCTCACCGGCGCGGGCCACGCTCTATACCGGTCTCTATCAGATGAACCACCGCGTCTGCCGCAACGGTTCGCCGCTCGATGCTCGCTTCGACAATCTGGCGCTGGCCGCCCGGCGGGCAGGATACGACCCGACGCTGTTCGGCTACACGGATACGGCGCCCGATCCGCGCGGGATGGATGCCAGGGATCCGCATCTGACGAGTTATGAAGGCGTGCTGCCGGGCTTTACGGCCCGCCAGCTTTTGCCCGAGCATGAAAGACAATGGCTCTCCTGGCTCAGGTCCCGCGGCCATGCGGATGCCGTCAGCCGCGATATCCATATTCCGGTCGGTGCCAGAGCCGGAGACATCTCCGATGCGGCGCCGGCTTATTCGCGCGACGAGACCCAGACGGCTTTCCTGGCCGGCGAATTCATCCGCTGGATGGGCGAACAGGACAGGCCGTGGTTTGCGCATGTCTCTTTCCTGCGGCCGCATCCGCCATTCTCCGTGCCGGAGCCGTTCAACCGCATGTTCCCGCCGGGCGAAGGACCGGCTTTTGCCCGTGCGGCAAACTTCGAAGCCGAACAGGACAGTCATCCCTACCTCGCCTATGCCATGCCGCGCTCCGACAGGGGCGACTTCATCCGCGGCGCAACGGGGCCGCTCAGCGGCTGGAACGCCGAGGATTTCGCCGCGATCCGGGCGATCTATTACGGCATGATATCAGAGGTCGATGCGCAGCTCGACCGCATCTGGCAGGCGCTCAAGGATGCGGGCGCCTGGGACGACACGCTTATTGTCTTCACCTCTGATCACGCCGAGATGGCGGGCGATCACTGGACGCTCGGCAAGGGCGGCTTCTTCGACGGCGGCTATCATATACCGCTTGTCATACGCGATCCCGCAAGCAGTGCTGCGGGTGGGGTCGTCGACAAATTCACCAGCGCTGCCGATATTTTTCCGACACTTTGCCAAAGGCTCGGCATCGACGCGAAGAACGGGCTCGATGGCCGGTCGCTCATGCCGTTTGTCAGGGGTGGGAGCGGACAGGGCTGGCGGGATGCGGCATTCTGGGAATTCGATTTCCGCGACATTGCGCATGGCGAGGCCGAGCGTCATTTCCGGCTGCGGTCCAACGAATGCAATCTCGCGGTGATCCGCGACGCACGGTTCAAATATGTGCATTTTACCGCTTTGCCGCCGCTGCTCTTCAATCTTGCCGACGATCCGATGGAACTCGACAATGTCGCGGCGGATCCGGCCTATGCGGCGATACGGCTCGATTATGCCGAGAAGCTGCTGTCGCTCAGAGCATGCCATCTCGATCAGACGCTCGCCTATACCGAGCTGACGGAAAGGGGGCCGGTAACGCACCGGCCCTGATATTACAGCGCCGCGCGTCTTTTTCAGACCCGCAAAGGACGCTGTAACGCTTTGAATCGCTGCATAATTTTATCCTTAAATCGGTCTCGATTTAAGGAATTATGCAGTGGTCTAGCCGAGATAATCGCGTTTGCCGATCGGCGCACCCTGGCTACGCAGGATGGCGTGGGCCGTCGCGACGTGGAAATAGAAGTTCGGCAGGGCGAAGGTGGCGATATATTCGTCACCCGGTAGCACGATACCACTCTTTCCCGGCAGGGTGATCTGGCGGGTTTCTGTGCCTTCCAGTGCTTCCACCGAGAAACCGGCGAGATAGGCTTCAGTCTTTGCCAGGCGCTCACGAAGGTCTTCGAACGTCGTTTCGTTATCCTCGAACTTCGGGGCTTCGGTCGCCGTCAGGCGGGCGAGCGCAAATTTGGCGGTGTCGCTGGCGCGCTGATACTGGCCGGAGAGCGGCAGCATGTCGGGCGCCAGGCGAGCGGCGACCAATATGATGGGATCGATATTCTTTTCCTTCGCATAGGCTTCGGCCTTGTCGAGGTAGGTTTTCAGGCTGGCGAGGCCGCGCTGGAACATCGGAACGGTGAGGCGATACATCGAAATGGACATCTGTCCTGTCTCCAAAAGCTTCAAATGATTGGGTCGCGGCGAGAGGTCGAAGGCGTCTGTGGCCGTGAGCCCGTCTTCGACCCTCCCATAGATGGATGCTCGTTTGGTCTTTCACAACGCCGACAATGCGGGCGTCGGTCCTGAAGCCTCGCATGGCATTGCGCTCTCATCCATATCTCGCCGCCGCTAAAGATACTTGACGTCGTTCCCAGAAAATGGAATGAATATTCCGCAGGACGGATTCGACGGTTTGTTTGTTCCGTTTTGCGGAGCGCCGCGGGAGAGGTGGCGCGGGGAATTGCGGCTTCAGAGCAAATGCCTGGAGCTCCGGCGTGAGGAGGTGCAGCCGGGCACCGCTTTGTGGAGGAAGTGAAAATGAAAAAGTTTATCCTGGGCACTGCGATGGCGCTCGTCATGTCGACGGTAGCTCACGCGGAAACCGTCGGCGTCTCGATGGCGAAATTCGACGACAACTTTCTGACCGTTCTGCGCAACGGCATGACCGATTATGCAAAGACACTGAGCGGCGTGACGCTGCAGGTCGAAGACGCGCAGAACGACGTTTCCAAGCAGCAGAGCCAGATCCAGAATTTCATCGCCTCCAAGGTCGATGCAATCATCGTCAACCCTGTCGATACCGATGCGACCACGGCGATGTCGAAGCTCGCGGCCGATGCCGGCATTCCGCTGGTTTACGTCAACCGTCAGCCGGTCAACGTCGACACGCTGCCGGACAAGCAGGCCTTCGTCGCTTCCAACGAGCTGGAATCCGGCACGCTGGAAACCAAGGAAATCTGCCGTATTCTCGGCGGCAAGGGCAAGGCCGTCGTCATCATGGGCGAGCTCTCCAACCAGGCTGCGCGCATGCGGACCCAGGACGTCCATGACGTCATCAAGACAGACGAGTGCAAAGGCATCGAGATCGTCGAAGAGCAGACTGCCAATTGGGACCGCACCCAGGGCGCCGACCTGATGACCAACTGGCTCTCCAGCGGCATTGAATTCGACGCCGTCATCTCCAACAACGACGAAATGGCGATCGGCGCCATCCAGGCGCTGAAGGCGGCCGGCAAGGATATGAGCAAGGTCGTTGTCGGCGGCGTCGACGCCACGCAGGACGCGCTCGCCGCCATGCAGGCGGGCGATCTCGACGTCACGGTGTTCCAGGATGCCGCCGGCCAGGGCAAGGGCTCGCTCGATGCAGCGCTCAAGCTTGCCAAGGGCGAGAAGATCGAAAAGAAGGTCTACATTCCCTTCCAGCTCGTCACGCCTGCCAACGTCAAGGACTTCGTCGCTAAGAACTGAGGCGAATGCCACACAGGATGCGGGCTTTGCCCGCATCCTTTTCGCCTACCCGTATCTGGAGGAGATGATATGGCCGTCAGCCCGACAACCATGGCCGCCGTTCGTGCAAGCGGCGCCGTCCCGAATGCGGAATATCTCTTGAGCGCCGAGGGTGTCCGCAAGGAATTTCCTGGTGTCGTCGCACTCGACGACGTGCAGTTCCGGCTGAAGCGCGCTTCCGTGCATGCGCTGATGGGCGAAAACGGCGCCGGCAAATCGACCTTGATGAAGATCCTCGCCGGCATCTACACGCCCGATAAGGGCGATATTCGCCTGAAGGGGATCGAGATCCGGCTGAAATCTCCGCTCGACGCGCTGGAGAATGGCATTGCTATGATCCATCAGGAACTGAACCTGATGCCGTTCATGACTGTTGCCGAAAATATCTGGATTCGCCGCGAACCGAAGAACCGCCTCGGCTTCATCGATCACGGTGTGATGCACCGCATGACCGAAGATCTGTTTACTCGGCTCAATATCGCTATCGATCCCGATATCGAGGTCCGGCATCTCTCGGTCGCCAACCGGCAGATGGTCGAGATCGCCAAGGCGGTTTCCTATAATTCCGACGTGCTGATCATGGACGAGCCGACTTCGGCGCTGACGGAGCGTGAGGTCGAGCATCTTTTCCGTATTATCCGCGACCTCAGGGCCCAGGGCATCGGCATCGTCTACATCACCCACAAGATGAACGAGCTTTTCGAGATCGCCGACGAGTTCTCCGTCTTCCGCGACGGCCGATATATCGGCACCCATGCCTCGACCGACGTCACCCGCGACGACATCATTCGCATGATGGTCGGGCGCGAGATCACCCAGATGTTTCCCAAGGAAGAGGTGCCGATCGGCGAGGTCGTGCTCTCCGTCAAGGATCTGTGTCTGAAGGGCGTCTTCAACAACGTCTCCTTCGAGGTCAGAGCCGGCGAGATTCTCGGTGTGGCCGGTCTTGTCGGTTCCGGGCGGTCGAATGTCGCCGAAACGCTGTTTGGTGTGACGCCGGCAAGCTCCGGCTCGATCGAGCTCTACGGCAAGCCGGTGACCATTTCTTCGCCGACCGAGGCCATCCGCAATCGGATGGCGTTCCTGACCGAAGACCGGAAAGACACCGGCTGTCTGCTGATCCTCGATATTCTCGAGAATATGCAGATCGCCGTTCTGCAGGACAGATACGTCAAGGGCGGCTTCGTGCAGCAGGGCGCAGTCGAGGCAACTTGCGAAGACATGGCAAAAAAGCTGCGCGTGAAAACGCCCAATCTTTACGAGCGGGTGGAAAATCTTTCGGGCGGCAACCAGCAGAAGGTGCTGATCGGGCGCTGGCTGCTCACCAATCCGCGCATCCTCATCCTCGACGAGCCGACGCGCGGCATCGATGTCGGCGCCAAGGCGGAAATCCACCGGCTGGTCACAGAGATGGCGCGAGACGGTGTGGCGGTGGTGATGATCTCGTCCGAGATGCCCGAGGTTCTCGGGATGAGCGACCGCATCATGGTTATGCACGAGGGACGCGTGACCGGTTTCCTCAATCGCGATGAAGCAACGCAGATCAAGGTGATGGAGCTGGCTGCGCAGTGATGCGTTGACGGCGATTGCCCAAGGGAGGTTTGACATGACTACCAAGGCAGCAGAGGGCGCGGCTCCGCTCGCAACCCGGCAAAGGCGGCGGCGCATACCGACGGAGCTCAGCATTTTCCTCGTGCTCGTCGGCATCGCGCTCATCTACGAAGTGCTCGGCTGGATGTTCATCGGCCAAAGCTTTCTGATGAATTCGCAGCGTCTGACCATCATGATCCTGCAGGTCTCCGTCATCGGCATCATCGCCGTCGGCGTCACGCAGGTCATCATTACAGGCGGCATCGATCTTTCGTCGGGTTCGGTCGTCGGCATGACGGCGATGATCGCAACGAGCTTTGCCCAATCCTCGACCTGGGGACGGGCCGTATTTCCCTCGCTGACCGACCTGCCGGCTTTCATACCTATCGTCGTTGGTCTGCTGATCGGGGCGGCCGCCGGTCTCGCGAACGGCGCGCTCATCGCCTACACGAAGATCCCGCCGTTTATTGCAACACTTGGCATGTTCGTTTCGGCCAGAGGCGTCGCGAAGTGGTATACGAAGGGACAGCCGGTTTCCGGGGTCACCGAGCAGTTTCATTTCATCGGAACGAAAGCTTGGCCGGTTGTCGTCTTCCTGGTCGTTGCGCTGATCTTTCACATTGCGCTGCGCTATACGCGCTATGGAAAATTCACCTATGCCATCGGCGCGAACCCGCAGGCCGCGCGTGTTTCTGGCATCAACATCGAGGCGCATCTCGTCAAGGTCTATGTGATTGCCGGATTGCTTGCAGGTCTTGCCGGTATCGTCACGGCGGCACGTGCGGAAACCGCACAGGCCAGCATGGGCGTCGGATATGAACTCGACGCGATCGCTGCGACCGTCATCGGCGGCACTTCGCTCACCGGCGGTGTCGGGCGCATCACCGGCACTGTCATCGGCACCATCATCCTCGGCGTCATGACCTCAGGCTTCACCTTCCTCAGGATCGACGCCTACTACCAGGAGATCGTCAAAGGCCTCATCATCGTCGCGGCTGTCGTCATCGACGTCTACAGACAGAAGAAGCGCCGCAAACACTGATCTCTGGCCTGCGATGATTTTTTACGGGAGCTTCGGCTCCCGTTTCATTTTCTAAAAAAAGAGGTGGCGAATTCCGTCAGCTTTTCTATTCTGGCCGCTTCATTCGCCCTCTACAGCGCCGCGCGTCTGAAAAGACGTGCGGCGCTGTAGCACTTTGAATGCTGCATAATTTTGTTCTTAAATCGATTCCGATTTAAGGAATTATCCAGTAGGGCAGCGCAGGAAGACAGATGCAATTCGTATTTGACGGTCACAACGACGTTCTCCTTCGACTCTGGACCCATTCAAAAGACGGCAGCGACCCGATCTCGGAATTCGCAGACGGCACGACGGTCGGCCATATCGATGCGCATCGGGCTAGAGAGGGCGGTCTTTCAGGCGGTCTCTGCGCCATCTATATTCCTTCGGGCGATCTCGTCTTCGCCGATCCGGATGCCGACGGCCGCTATGTGACGCCGATGGCGGCCCCTCTCGATCCGCTGCCTTCGCTTGCCATTGCCAATGAAATGGCGGCGATCGCGCTGCGGCTCGACCAGGCCGGCGCCTGGCGGCTCTGCCGGACGGTGAAGGATATCCGCAGCGCCATGGCGGACGACATTTTCGCCGCCGTCATGCATATGGAAGGCTGCGAGGCGATCGGCGCCGATCTCTCGGCGCTCGAGGTGTTCTATGCGGCAGGGCTGCGGTCGCTCGGTCCGGTCTGGAGCCGGCACAATGTCTTCGGTCACGGCGTGCCCTTCGCCTTCCCGATGTCGCCGGACACGGCGCCGGGCCTCACCGATGCCGGCTTCGCGCTGGTCAGGGAATGCAATCGTCTTGGTATCCTGATCGACCTTGCCCATATCACCGAGAAAGGTTTCTGGGACGTGGCGAAGAAGACGGACCAGCCGCTGGTCGCCAGCCATTCCAATGCCCACGCCCTGACGCCGGTCGCGCGCAACCTGACGGACAGGCAGCTCGATGCGATCCGCGAAAGCCGCGGGCTCGTCGGCATCAATTATGCCACCGCCATGCTGCGTGCCGACGGCCGCTCGGACAGCGACACGCCGCTTGCCGACATGATCCGCCACATCGACTATCTTGTGAACCGCATCGGCATCGACTGCGTGGCCCTCGGATCGGACTTCGACGGGGCCACCATTCCCGAGGAAATCGGCGATGCAGCCGGTAATCAGAAGCTGATTGCCGCTCTCAGAGAGGTTGGCTATGCTGACGCCGACCTGGCAAAACTCGCCCGTGAAAACTGGCTTCGCATTCTGGCTCAGACTTGGCGGGAGGACCACGCCTAAGCCTTTCAAATCCAATCAAAAAACAGGGGAACAGACCATGACGATAACCAAACTCAGCCGCAATTTTCGCCTGCTTTCGGCGGGAGCCGCTCTTTCGCTCCTAATGATGGCCGCACCCTCCGCCTTTGCCGAGACGCCGAAGGACACGCTGGTCGAAGGCTTCGCGATCGACGACATCATCACGATGGATCCGGGCGAGGCTTTCGAGCTTTCGACGGCCGAAATCACTACCAACAGCTACAGCCTGCTCGTCCGTCTCGACATGGACGACACGTCCAAGGTGAAGGGCGATCTGGCCGAGAGCTGGAGCGTTTCCGATGACGGCCTTACCTATACGTTCAAGCTGAAGTCAGGCCTGAAATTCGCCTCCGGCAACCCAATCACCGCCGAAGACGTTGCCTGGTCGTTCGAGCGTGCCGTCAAGCTCGACAAGAGCCCGGCCTTCATCCTCACCCAATTCGGTCTGACCGGCGACAACGTCGCGGAAAAGGCCAAGGCTGCCGATGCCGGCACCTTCGTCTTCACGGTCGACAAGGCCTATGCGCCGAGCTTTGTGCTCAATTGCCTGACGGCAACCGTCGCTTCTGTCGTCGACAAGAAGCTGGTGCTGGAGCATGTGAAGGCGGTGACGCCGGGTGCCGAGCACAAATACGACAACGACTTCGGCAATGAATGGCTGAAGACCGGCTATGCCGGCTCCGGCGCCTATAAGATGCGCGAATGGCGCGCCAACGAAGTCGTCGTGCTGGAGCGCAACGACAATTATTATGGCGACAAGGCAAAGCTCAACCGCGTCATCTACCGCTACATGAAGGAAAGTTCGGCCCAGCGCCTGGCGCTCGAAGCCGGTGATATCGATATCGCCCGCAATCTCGAGCCGGGCGACATCGACGCGGTTTCGAAGAATCCCGATCTCGCGACAACGAGTGCGCCGAAGGGCACGATCTATTATGTCAGCCTGAACAACAAGAACGAGAACCTGAAGAAGCCGGAAGTCCAGGAAGCCTTCAAATATCTGGTCGATTACGATGCGATCGGCGCAACGCTGATCAAGGGGATCGGCGAGATCCACCAGACCTTCCTGCCGAAGGGCCAGCTCGGCGCGCTCGATGAGAATCCCTACAAGCTCGATGTCGCCAAGGCCAAGGAACTGCTCGCCAAGGCCGGCGTACCCGACGGTTTCTCGATCACGATGGACGTGCGCAACAGTCAGCCGGTAACCGGTATCGCCGAATCCATGCAGCAGACGCTGGCGCAGGCCGGCGTGAAGATGGAAATCATCCCCGGCGACGGCAAGCAGACGCTGACCAAGTATCGCGCCCGTACCCATGACATGTATATCGGCCAGTGGGGCTCGGACTATTTCGATCCGCATTCCAATGCCGATACCTTTACCGGCAATCCCGACAATTCCGATGCGGGCACGGTGAAGACGCTCGCGTGGCGCAACACCTGGGAAGCGCCGGAGCTCGACAAGCAAGCCAAGGCAGCACTTCTGGAGCGCGACGCCGCCAAGCGCGCCGCCATATATCAGGACATCCAGAAGAAGTACTTGGCAAACAGCCCCTTCGTCTTCATCTTCCAGCAGACCGAGGTGGCTGGCTACCGCAAGAACCTGAAGGACTTCAAGCTGGGTCCGAGCTTCGACACCAATTTCGTCGGTCCGATCGCCAAGGAATAGTCCGGCAGGATTGGTCGCTTGAGCACCGTCGAAACAACGCAGGAGGCGCGGCCCCGAAAGGGCCGTGCTAGGGCCTTTGCAAAGGCGCTAGGGCGGTTTCTGTTTGCCGCCGTCACCACCTATCTCGGCCTGCTGGCCGTCACCTTCTTCATCGGCCGCGTCGTGCCGATCGATCCCGTGCTCGCCATTCTCGGCGACCGCGCGCCCAACCACGTCGTCGAGCGGGTGCGACAGGAGATGGGCTTCAACCTGCCGCTCTATCAGCAATTTTTCCTTTATATCAAAGGTATACTGTCCGGCGATTTCGGCAATTCGGTGCTGACGACCAATCCTGTCATGGTCGATATCCGCCGTGTCCTGCCTGCGACCATCGAGCTCGCAACGTTCGGAACGCTCATCGGCGCCTTCGTCGGCGTACCGCTCGGCGTTCTCGCCGCGGTGCGCCGCGGCAGCATCGCCGACCAGGTGGTGCGCGTCATCGGCCTCATCGGCTATTCGGTGCCGATCTTCTGGCTGGCGCTGATCTCGCTCGTCATCTTCTATGCGCGACTGCGGTGGGTGGCTTTCCCCGGCCGCATCGACATCGTCTTCGAATATACGTTCACGCCGATCACCGGCCTCTACCTCTTCGACAGCGCCTGGCAGGGGCAATGGGACGTCTTCTACGATGTCTTCCGCCACATCATCCTGCCCGCCTCGCTGCTCGGCTATTTCTCGCTCGCCTATATCAGCCGTATGACGCGCAGCTTCATGCTGAACGAGCTTTCACAGGAATACATCGTTGCCGCGCGGGCCAAGGGGCTTTCGGAAACGCGGGTGATCTGGGGCCATGCGCTGCGCAATGCCGCCGTGCCGCTCGTCACAGTGATTGCACTTTCCTATGCCGGCCTGCTCGAAGGATCGGTGCTGACGGAAACCGTCTTTTCCTGGCCGGGCATCGGGCTCTACATCACCAATTCGCTGCAGAACGCCGATATGAACGCCGTGCTCGGCGGCACGATCGTCATCGGTACTGTTTTCATCGGCATCAACCTACTGTCCGATCTTCTCTACCGGACGCTCGACCCGAGGACGCGAAACCGATGACGGCCAATGCCAGCCCATCTCCTGCGATGAGCCGCCGCGAATGGCTGCTCTCCGACCGGCCGCAATCGCGCCTGCAAGCCCGCCTCGGCCGCACCTATGTCACCTGGCGGCAGTTTACGGCAAACAGGCTCGCTGTCGTCGGCCTGCTGATCATCGTGGCGCTGCTTTTCATCGCCGCCTTTGCCGATGTGCTCGCCACGCATAATCCCGTTGTCGGCGATCTGCGCAATGCTCGGCTGCTGCCGCCCGGCACGGGCGAGTTCTGGCTCGGTTCGGACGATCAGGGTCGTGATATCTATTCGCGGCTGATCTACGGATCGCGATTGACGCTGCTCGTCGTCGTGCTCGTTGCAGTCATCTCGGCGCCGGTCGGGCTGATTGTCGGCACGGTCTCCGGTTATGCCGGAGGCTGGGTGGATGCGACGCTGATGCGCATCACCGATATCTTCCTCGCCTTTCCGAAGCTGGTGCTGGCGCTCGCCTTCGTCGCAGCCCTCGGTCCCGGCATCCAGAACGCGATCATCGCCATCGCCATCACCTCCTGGCCGCCCTATGCCCGCATTGCGCGCGCCGAGACGCTGACGGTCCGGCGTTCCGACTATATTTCGGCGGTGAAGCTGATGGGCGCCTCGCCGCTTCGCATTATCGTGCGCCATGTCATGCCACTCTGCATTTCCTCGCTAATCGTGCGCGTGACGCTCGACATGGCGGGCATCATCCTGACGGCGGCCGGTCTCGGTTTCCTCGGCCTCGGGGCGCAGCCGCCGCTGCCGGAATGGGGTGCGATGATCGCCTCGGGACGGCGCTTCATCCTCGATCAATGGTGGGTCGCGGCGATGCCCGGCATCGCCATCCTCATCGTCAGCCTCGGCTTCAATCTCCTCGGCGACGGCCTGCGCGACGCGCTCGATCCGAAGGAGAGCGGCCAATGACGACACTTCTGACGGTGGACAAGCTGAAGGTCAGCTATCCCACGCGCACCGGCGTGATCGAGGCCGTGCGCGGCGTCTCCTTCACGCTCGGCAAGGAAAGGCTCGGCATCGTCGGCGAATCCGGTTCCGGCAAGTCGCAGACCGGACGGGCAATCATGGGCCTGACGCCGAAACACGGCATCGTCACGGCCGACAGGCTTAATTTCAACGGCATCGATCTTATCAATGCCTCGGCCGGCGAAAGGCGCAGGCTGCGCGGCAAGCGCATCGCCATGATCCTGCAGGATCCGAAATATTCGCTCGATCCCGTCATGTCGATCGGACGGCAGATCTGCGAAACGCTGCGCACGCACGAGAAGGTCGGCAAGGCGGAGGCGCGCGAGCGCGCGCTCGCGATGCTGGAAGCGGTGCAGATCCGCGACCCGAAACGTGTCTTCGACCTGCATCCGCACGAGGTTTCGGGCGGCATGGGGCAGCGTGCGATGATCGCCATGATGCTGATTGCCGGGCCGGAACTGCTGATTGCGGACGAGCCGACCTCGGCGCTCGACGTGACGGTGCAACTCGACGTGCTGAGGATCATGGACAGGCTGGTGTCCGAGCGCGGCATGGGGCTGATCTTCGTCTCCCACGATCTGAGGCTGGTCTCTTCCTTCTGCGATCGCGTCATCGTCATGTATGCCGGAAAGATCGTCGAGGAGCTGGCGGCGGCCGATCTCAAACATGCGCAGCATCCCTATACGCAGGGACTGCTGAACTGCATGCCCGAGATCGGCGCAAACCGCCACCCGCTGCCGGTGCTCGACCGCAAGCCGGAGTGGGCGGCATGAGTGCAGCTCTCGAGATCGACGATCTCAGCGTCGTCTACGACCATTTTCATGCCTTAAAGAATGTCAGCATCGCTGTCGAACGCGGCGAATCCTTTGGTCTCGTCGGCGAATCCGGCTCGGGAAAATCGACCTTGCTGCGGGCCGTTGCCGGACTTGCGCCGGTCAGCGGCGGCGCGATCAACATCGATGGCGAGCCGCTGAAAGGTTCGAAACGCAGCAAAGTCTTCTACCGGCGCGTGCAAATGGTCTTCCAGGACCCTTATGGATCGCTGCATCCGCGCCAGACGATCGACCGGCTTCTGCTCGAACCGCTAGCAATCCACGGCATCGCCGACGGCGAGAAGCGCATCGCCCGCGCGCTCGACGAGGTCGGCCTCGGCAATGGTTTCCGTTTCCGCTATCCGCATCAGCTCTCCGGCGGCCAGCGCCAGCGCGTGGCGATCGCCCGGGCGCTGATCGTCGAACCGTCGATCCTGCTGCTCGACGAGCCGACATCGGCGCTCGACGCCTCGGTGCAGGCCGAAGTGCTGAACCTTTTGGAAGAGATCCGGCGCGACCGCAAGCTCACCTTCGTGATGGTCAGCCATGACCTCGGTGTCGTCACCCATATGTGTGAAAGGCTCGCCGTAATGCGCAACGGCTTCGTCGTCGAGCGATTGAGTTCGCAGGAACTGGCGAAAGGCGCGGTTCACGAGGACTATACGAGAAATTTGATGATCGCGAGCAAGGGTTTCGTCAAAGCCTGAAAGTCAATCTTTTCAAGCCGTTGAAAAGAAAAGACCGGTGGCGGTGTTAAGGATAATGCTTCCCTAAAAGACGACCATTCAGCTAGACTATTGACAGCTGCCTCGCTTCTGTCATGATCCCGTTAACGATTGTTAGCTTTCGTGATCGATGGAGGTTGATGCATGTTCTTTCTCGGTGGGATGACCATGGGTTACCTCGATCCTCCTGTTCGAGCCGATCGCCGGGAACAGATTTCGGCGTCCATTCCTGCGGAAAAGGACCGTCGGCTGATCGAGACTTCCTCCAACCCGTCGCAGAACGAGAATGCCGTCGAGCGCTCGTTGATCTGGGCATGGCGCACGCTCTGCTAAAAGGGCTGGTTGAATTTTCTCTTCCGCTCGCTCTGGACGGAAATTTATCTCTACCTACTTGATAGAGAAAATACGAATATAAGCGCGAGCCGCACAACCGGCCGCACGAGAACAACGGAGGCGACATATGGCAGATCTGGGTATTTCGCATGCTCACGTGAACCAGTATGGTTCCGTACCGACCAAGAAGCCGCTCACCAGGCGCCATAGGCTTCAGACGATACTCCATGGAGCGATCTTCACCGCAGCATTCCTGTTCGTCGTAGCCATGGTTTGCGGCGCCGTCGGATAATCCGGCGTGATCAAGCGTCGGCCGATGCCGGCGCTGCGGCGGTTTCCGCCTTTATAGAATTTCGGAACATTTCATTTGTCTCGGCACTCTCCTGACACTCGAATGTCAAAAGGAGAGTGGTCACGAGAGGCATTTTGTTATGGTTGGTTGGCATTCCGATCCCCATCATCATTCTTCTGTACTTTTTCACGCCATCTAAAACGCACCACGGCGGCCTTGATCTCAAGCGCAAGCGGCGTGGGCCACAGCCGCCCAAACCGACGCCGGACGCATGGTCAGCCGATCATCCGTCTTTCGTTTTTCTGAAAATCGAAGAGTTCTTGCATTGCCGGAACCAGGTGCCCGCATTTCGTCATTTCCACCGCCCAGACAAGCTCGCCGGGCGGCGCAGCATGCCGCTTGACTTGAATTTTCCCGAGGGTGTCCAAATTTTCGACATGGCTTTCGCAGAGAGGGTATCGATGGCCTTGATCCCGTCGGGTCAGGTCCTGAACAGGGCTTAGCCCGTATGCATCGCTCGGCCCGAGTGTCGTCCACCCGGGCTTCATCGATCTTTGAAGAATAGGGCTCCGTTCATGTAGCAGTCATGATAAGCAGTGCAAAAGGCTGAGCAAAACAGCCATAACTTTGTTTGGATCCAGAACCGAACCCATGTCTATTTCTCATCTTTCTCCGAGCCTTCCGCGCGAACCCGATATGAAGCAGATCGATCACAACGGTTCGATCCGCTCGACCTATCTTTCGATCGAGGACATCAAGGCGATGGGCGATGCGGTCGCCCGCAACGGCGTCGACAAGCTGCCGGCTTTCGCCCCCTTCGATTTCTTCGCTCGGCATAAGGAAAACGAGAAGGAAATCCTGCGCGTCTACCGGACCACGGCGACCGACGTCGAGGCCGGTGATACGATCACGCCGGCGGCAGAATGGCTGCTGGATAATCACTATATCGTCGAAGAGGCGATCCAGGAGGTGCGGCGCGACTTTCCTCGCCGCTTCTATCGCGAATTGCCGACCATGGTCGTCGGCGGCGTCGAGGTGCCGCGCACCCTCGTGCTTGCCTGGCTCTATGTCGCCCATACCCACAGCACGATCTCGCAGGAAAGTCTGACGGCGCTGGTCGACGGCTTCCAGGCCAGCGAGACGCTCAGGATCGGCGAACTCTGGGCGTTGCCCTCCCTCGTGCGCTACGTGCTCGTGGAAAATCTTCGTCGCATTTCGAGCCGTGTCGAAGCCAGCCGCCGCCTGCGTCGGCGCGCCAACGAGGCGGCCGACGAATTGGTGCGCCTTACCGATCCAGCCGCAGCGGCCGCCTATCTGAAGACGTTGGAACCGCTTGCCGAGGACAATACCTTCTCGACGCAGTTCCTCTATCGCCTGCGCGACGGCTCGCAGACGTCGAGCCTGGCGATCACCTGGCTCGATCAGCGGCTGGAAGAACTGGGCCGCAACACCGAAGAGGCGACGACGGCCGAACACAGCCGGCTCTCTTCCGGCAATGTGACGATGGGCAACATCATCCGCAGCCTTCGCGAGATCGACGATGCCGAATGGTCCGTCTGGGTCGAGCAGGTCAGCCATGTCGACAAGCTGCTCTGGGAGCATTCGGATTACGGCATCCTCGATTCCGGCTCGCGCAACAAATATCGCAAGCAGATCGAGAAGCTGGCCAAGCGCTCGCCGCTGTCGGAAATGGAAATCGCCCAGCTGGCGCTCGACATGACCGATGCCGCCAAGGCCTCCGGCGAGCCGCAGCCGCATGAACCGAATGTCGGCGGCTTCCTGTCGGGCGCGCAGCGGCCGAAGCTCGAGGCGCGGGCCAATTATCGCCCGACGGTCATCCAGCATTTCGTGCGCGCCGTGCGCCGGTTCAACTGGCTGGCGATTGCCGTGCCCGTCATGCTGCTGACGGTCATCGCCATGGCGATCGTCGGCAAGTTCATGGCGAATGCCGGCATGGGGGCGGTCGAAATCGCCCTGCTGCTGATCATGTTCTCAGTGCCAGCGTCGGAGGGCGCGACGGGTCTCTTCAACACCTTGCTGTCCTTCTTCGTGACGCCGGCGCGCCTCGTCGGCTACGAGTTCAAAGAAGGCATTCCGGAAGATGCGCGCACGCTGCTCGTCGTGCCCTGCCTGATCTCGAACCGCGACAGTGTCGACGATCACGTGCGCAATCTCGAGGTGCATTATCTCGCCAATCCGCGTGGCGAGATCTATTTCGCGATGCTCAGCGACTGGCCAGACAGCGAGGCCGAGGAAACGCCTGCCGATCTCGAGGTTCTCGATTATGCCAGGCGCGAGATCGCCAATCTCTCCGCCCGTTATGCCTATGACGGCAAGACGCGTTTCTATCTGCTGCATCGCCGCCGCCTCTACAATCCCTCGGAAGGCGTCTGGATGGGCTGGGAGCGCAAGCGCGGCAAGCTGCACGAGCTGAACATGCTTCTGCGCGGCGACCGCGACACGACCTACCTGCCGGGCGCCAATACCGTGCCGGCCAATGTGCAATATGTCATGACGCTCGATGCCGATACGCGCCTGATGCGTGATGCCGTCACCAAGCTCGTCGGCAAGCTCTATCATCCAATCAACCGCCCGGTCATCAATCCAAAAACCGGTCGCGTCGAAAGCGGCTATGGCGTGCTGCAGCCGCGTGTCACCCCGTCGCTGACGACGGGCAAGGACGCTTCGGTCTTCCAGCGCGTTTTTTCGATCAATCGCGGCCTCGATCCTTACGTCTTCACCGTTTCCGACGTCTATCAGGATCTCGCCGGCGAAGGCACCTTCACCGGCAAGGGCCTTTACCATGTCGACGCCTTCGAAGCGTCGCTGAAGGGCCGGATCGACGAGAACTCGGTGCTCAGCCACGATCTTCTCGAAGGTTCGATGGCGCGTTGCGCGCTCGTCACCGATCTCGAACTGGTGGAGGATTTCCCGATCCGCTACGAGGTGGAAACCTCGCGCCAGCATCGCTGGGCGCGTGGCGACTGGCAGCTTCTCCCCTACATGTTCAATCCGAAATACGGCGTCACGGCACTCGGCCGCTGGAAGATGTTCGACAATCTGCGCCGCTCGCTGACGCCGATCGCCTGGTTCTTCGCCTCCGTGCTCGGCTGGTATTTCATGGATCCGCTCGGCGCACTCATCTGGCAGATTCTGCTGATCTTCTGCCTTTTCGTCGCGCCGACGTTGTCGCTCATCAACGGCATCATCCCGCGCACCAGCGATATCATCGCCCGCGCCCATCTCTATACGGTCTGGTCCGATATCACCGCTGCCAATGCGCAGGTTGCGCTGCGCATCGTCTTCATCGCCGATTCGGCTTGCATGATGGCGGATGCGATCGGCCGCTCGCTCTACCGCCTGTTCGTTAGCCGCAAGCTGATGCTGCAGTGGCGGACCGCCGCCAGCGTCCAGGCCGGCGGCCAGGGCACGCTGATCTCCTATTACAAGGCGATGTGGCATGCACCGGTGCTGGCGCTGCTGGCGCTTGGTTTTGCTGCTCTTCCAGGCGACAACGCCTTCCTCGTCGGCATTCCCTTCGCGCTGCTGTGGATCCTGTCGCCTGTTGTCGCCTGGTATGTCAGCCAGTCGGCAGAGACCGAGGACCGGCTCGAGGTCGCCGATTCCGTGTCGAGCGAACTGCGCAAGATCGCCCGGCGCACCTGGCGTTATTTCGAGACCTTCACGACGGCCGAGCAGAATTATCTGCCGCCGGACAATATCCAGGAAACGCCGCATGTGATCGTCGCGGCGCGCACCTCGCCGACCAATATCGGCGTCTACCTGCTTTCCGTCGTTTCCGGCCGGCATTTCGGCTGGTTCTCCTTCGAGGAGACGCTCGAGCGGCTGGAGCAGACGATCGCGACGATCGACAAAATGGAGAAATTCCGCGGTCACCTGTTCAACTGGTACCACACCGATACGCTCCAGACGCTTGGCCCCCGTTACGTCTCGGCCGTCGACAGCGGCAATCTCGCCGGCCATCTGATCGCCATTTCGTCGGCCTGCCGCAACTGGGCCGAGGCGCCGTCCGCACATATGCAGGGCAATCTCGACGGCGTCGGCGACACGGCCGGCATTCTCGGCGAAGTGCTGGCGGACCTGCCCGACGATCGCAAGACCGTGCGCCCGCTGCGCCGACGCCTGGAGGAGCGCATCGTCGGCTTCCAGAACGCACTCGCCGCCGTCAAGCGCGAGCACGAATTCGCCTCCATCCGTATCATCAACCTCGCCGTTCTCGCCCGCGACATCGAGAAGCTCGCCGCCAATCTCGACCATGAGGTCAAGTCGAAGCAGAGCGAAGAGGTCACCTTGTGGGCGGCATCGCTGGTGAAGGTCTGCGAGGCGCATATTTCCGACAGCACCTTCGATCTTTCCAAGGTCGATGCGCTGAGGCCGCGGCTGGTGGCGCTGCGCGACAAGGCGCGCGATCTCGCCTTCTCGATGGATTTCGGCTTCCTGTTTCGGCCAGAGCGGCGTCTGCTGTCGATCGGCTATCGCGTCGAAAGCGGTGAACTCGACCAGGCCTGCTACGACCTTCTCGCCTCGGAATGCCGCCTGACCAGCCTCTTCGCCATCGCCAAGGGCGACCTGCCGACGGAACACTGGTACCGCCTCGGCCGCCAAGTCGTGCCGGTCGGTTCGCGCGGCGCGCTGGTTTCCTGGTCCGGCTCGATGTTCGAATATCTGATGCCGCCGCTCGTCATGCAGGAGCGCGGCGGGGGTATTCTCAACCAGACCAACAATCTGGTCGTCGTCGAGCAGATGAATTATGCCCGCAAGCTCGGTATTCCCTGGGGCATTTCGGAGGCGGCCTTCAATGCCCGCGACCATAACCTCAATTATCAGTACACGAATTTCGGCGTGCCGACGCTCGGCCTGAAGCGCGGTCTCGGCCACAATGCCGTCATCGCGCCTTACGCGTCGCTGCTCGCCGCTCAGTACGACCCGCCAGGCGCGCTTGAAAACCTGCAGAGGCTGCGCAAGGTCGGTGCGCTCGGCAAGTTCGGCTTCCATGACGCCGTCGACTTCACGCCGACGCGCGTGCCGGAAGGCAAGAAATGCGCGGTGGTCTACAATTATTATGCCCACCATCACGGCATGTCGATCGCGGCGGTCGCCAACGTCGCCTTCAATGGTCATCTGCGCGAGCTCTTCCACTCCGATCCCGTCATCGAGGCAGCGGAGCTGCTGCTGCAGGAAAAGGCGCCGCGCGACATTCCCGTCATGAGCGGTAAGCATGAATCCGACACGCCGGCCAGCATCCAGGACGATCTCCTGCGGCCGGAGATCAGGAAGATCAGCGATCCGGCGTCGCGCGACCGCGAACTCGTGTTCCTGTCGAACGGCCATTATTCGCTGATGCTGACGGCGACGGGCGCCGGTTATTCCCGCTGGAACGGCCTTGCCGTTTCGCGCTGGAAAGCCGATCCGACCGAAGACCGCTGGGGAAGCTTCATCTTCCTGCGGGACACCGCCACCAATGAATGGTGGTCGACGACATCGGAGCCGAAGGGTGTCGAGGGCGAAAAGATCAAGGTCGAATTCGCCGACGAGAAGGCGCAGTTCACAAAGATCGTCGGCGACCTCACCAGCGAGGTGGAGTGCATCATTGCGACCGAGCATGATGCCGAGGCCCGCCGCGTCACCCTGCTCAACATGGGCACGGAAGACCGTTTCATCGAGGTCACCTCCTACCTCGAACCGGTGATCACCTCCGACGATACCGACAGTGCGCATCCGGCATTCGCCCGCATGTTCGTCAAGACAGAGATCGGCAAGCGCGGCGACGTCATCCGCGCCGAACGCAACAAGCGCGATCCGAACGAGCCGAACATCAGCATCGCCCATCTGATCGTCGACAATGCCGGGGATACCCGCCATACCGAATTCGAAACCGACCGGCGCAAGTTCATCGGCCGTGGCCGCAGCCTTGCCGATGCGGCGGCCTTCGATCCGGGTGCGACACTTTCCGGCAGCGACGGCTTCATGCTCGATGCCGTCATGTCGTTGCGCCGCACCGTCCGCGTACCGGCCGGCAAGAAAGTCAGCGTGATCTTCTGGACGATCGCGGCGCCGAGCCGCGACGAAGTCGACAAGGCGGTCAATCGCTACCGTCATCCCGACGCCTTCACCCATGAGCTCGTCCAGGCCTGGACACGCACGCAGGTGCAGATGCGCCATGTCGGCGTCACCTCGCAGCAGGCGGCGGCCTTCCAGCATCTCGGACGCTACCTCGTCTATCCCGACATGCAGCTGCGCAAGGACGAGGCGACCGTCGAGGCCGGCCTGCAGTCGCAATCGGCGCTCTGGCCGCTGGCGATCTCCGGTGACTTCCCGATCTTCACGCTGCGCGTCAACGACGACATGGATCTCGATATCGCCCGCGAAGCGCTGCTGGCGCAGGAATATCTGCGCTCGCGCGGCGTCACCGCCGATCTCGTGATCATGAACGAACGCGCCTCCTCCTATGCGCAGGACATGCAACACGCCCTCGACGCCATGTGCGAGAACGTGCGCCGCGTAGGCCAGGCCGATGGCTTGCGCCAGCATATCTTCGCGGTTCGCCAGGACCTGATGGAGGAAGCCACCTATCATGCGCTGATCGCGGCTTCCCGCGTCACCCTGCATGCGAAGAACGGCAAGGTGGTCGACCAGATCAACCGCGCCGTCGCGCTATTCGCACCCTCCAAGGAGGAGTTGCAGGAGATGGAACGGGCCGAGCGCAACAAGGCCCCCTTCAAGCGTGTTGCGCCGGTGCCGCCACCTGTCGTGCCCGCCGTCGTCATCGAGGAGGAAGGCGATCTCGACTTCTGGAACGGCATTGGCGGCTTTGCCCGCGACGGACGCGAATATGTCGTTCGGCTGCCAGGAGGTCATGCGACGCCGCAGCCCTGGATCAATGTCATTTCCAACGACAGCTTCGGCTTCCACGTGTCGGCCGAGGGCTCGGGCTTCACCTGGAGCGTCAATTCGCGCGACTATCAGCTGACCTCCTGGTCGAACGACACCGTGGTCAACCGTTCGGGAGAGGCGTTCTATCTCACCGATCTCGACAGCGGTGCCGTCATGACGCCGTTCGCAGCGCTTTCCCGCAGACCGGACATTCGTTTCGAAGCCCGCCACGGGCTCGGTTATTCCGTCTTCTCCAGTGTTCAGCACGATATCGCGCTGGAGCTGACGCAGACGATCGATCGCGAAAAGCCGGTGAAACTGCAGCGCCTGCGCCTGCGCAACACCGGTTCGGCCAGCCGCAAGCTGCGTCTCTACGGTTATGTCGAATGGATCCTCGGCAGCAATCCGGCACGCACGGTGCCTTTCATCCTGTCGAGCCATGACGAGGAGACGGGGGCGCTGTTTGCCACCAACCCCTACAGCATCGATTTTTCCAACCGCACTGCCTTCTTTGCGGCGAGCGAGACGGTTTCGAGCTTCTCGGCAAGCCGGCGCGAATTCATCGGCAAGGCGGGGACCATCCAGGCACCGCAGGCCGTCATCTCCGCCGCCACCCTTTCCGGCGCGACGGAACTCGACGGTGATCCGGCCGCGGCGCTTGCAATCGACATCGAGCTCGGCGCCGGCGAGGAGCGCGACTTCACCTTCTTCCTCGGCGATACGCTGACGGATGAAGAAGCGCGCACTGTTATCGCCGATATCCGCAAGGCTTCGTTCGACGAGACCGTCGAGACAAACCGCGCCTTCTGGCGGGATTTCACCGGCAGGCTGCAGATATCGACGCCGGATCGCGGGATGAACAATCTCGTCAACACCTGGCTACCGTATCAGAGCCTCGGCTGCCGCATCATGGCCCGTACCGCCTTCTACCAGGCAAGCGGCGCCTTCGGCTTCCGCGACCAGCTGCAGGACACGCTGGCCTTCGTGCTGCACGAACCCTCGCTTGCCCGCCGGCAGATCCTGAATGCCGCTTCGCGGCAATTCCGCGAAGGCGATGTACAGCATTGGTGGCTGCCCGGAACGGGTGCCGGCGTGCGCACGCTGATCTCGGACGATGTCGTCTGGCTCGCTTACGCGATCCATCACTATTGCAGCGTCACCGGCGACAAAGACGTCCTCGACGAGGAGATCGGCTTCCTGGAAGGGCCGGCACTGCTCGAAGGCCAGCACGACTCATTCTACAAGCCGGAGATTTCCGAGGATAAGGCGACCGTCTACGAACACGCGGCGCTGGCGCTCGATCTCGCCATCGCCCGCAAGGGGGCCAACGGCCTGCCGCTGTTCCTCGGCGGCGACTGGAACGACGGCATGAACCGCGTTGGCATCGCCGGGCGCGGCACCAGCGTCTGGCTCGGCTGGTTCCTGGCGGGTGCACTGCGCTCCTTCATTCCCTATGCCGAAGAGCGCGGCGACACGGTCCGCGCAGAGCGCTGGGCGGCGCATCTTACCGAGCTCAAGAAGGCGCTCGAAACTGCGGCCTGGGATGGCGGATACTATCGCCGCGGCACGTTCGACGACGGTACGCTGCTTGGCTCAAGGGAGAGCCCTGAATGCCGGATCGATTCGATTGCGCAGTCCTGGAGCGTTTTGTCCGGCGAGGGCGATCCGGCCCGCGCCGTCACGGCGATGGATGCCGTGCTCGATCAGCTGGTTGACGAGGATGCCCGCATCATCCGGCTGTTCACGCCGCCTTTCGTCAATTCCGCCAGGGATCCCGGCTATATCAAGGCTTATCCGCCGGGTGTGCGTGAAAACGGCGGGCAATATACCCATGCCGCGACCTGGGTGGTGATGGCGCTGGCGGAGCTGAAGCGGGGTGACGATGCCTTCCGCTGCTTCCAGATCCTCAACCCGATCACCCACGCGTTCGACAAGGCTTCAGCGGAGCAATACCGCGTCGAACCCTATGTCGTGGCGGCTGACGTCTACGGCCATGATCCCTATGCGTCGCGCGGCGGCTGGACCTGGTATACCGGGTCTGCCGGCTGGCTCTACCGCGCCGCCGTCGAGGGCATCCTCGGTATCCGGCTGAGGGACGGCCGGCTCTATGTGCGCCCGTCGCTCCCTTCGGAATGGGACGGTTTTGCGGCAGAGGTAGAGCAAGGCGGCGGCAAATACCGCATTTCGGTCTCAAAAGCGTCCAATGACAGCGGCTACACTCTGTCGATCAACGGCTGCGAAGTCACCGATCCCGAAGAGGGATATCCGCTCGGATAACAGCGTTCTCCACGCTGAAAAACACGGCGATTCGCGATGGCCAAAAGGGAACCCTTTTGGCCATCGTCGCGTTTGCAAATCGGATAATAAGGAGAAACCCATGGCAAGCACGCCGACCGAAGCCATCGTCGCCGGGCGCAATTCCCTATCCGCAGCTGCGCCGGTGCGTGACACCAGGCTCGACGTCTTGCGCGGCGTGGCCCTGATCATGATCTTCATCAATCATGTTCCCGGACAGATCTTCGAATATGTCACGACGAAGAATTTTGGTTTCTCCGATGCCGCCGAAGCCTTCGTGCTGATCTCGGGTATTGCCGTCGGCCTTGCCTACGGGTCCCGCTTCCAGCCGGGCAGCCGGCTCACAGTGGCGATCAAGGCGGTAAAGCGCGCCTTCACGCTCTATCTCGCCCATATGATCACCACCTTCATGACGCTGGCGCTCTTCATCTGCGGTGCCTGGCTGTTCCATCGGCCGGGATTGCTGGTTGAAATCAATATCCTGGCGGTTCTGATGAACCTGAAGGAAGGCATTCCGGCGCTGCTCCTGCTCGGCCACCAGATCGGATACAACAATATCCTGCCGATGTACGGCGCGCTGATGCTGATGGTGCCGATCATCCTGCTGTTGAATGCGCGCAGCCCGTGGCTGGCGCTCGGCGTCTCGGCTGCGGTCTGGCTGCTTGCGGGCATCTACCAGGTGGCGCCGCACAACATGCTGATTGAAGACTACTGGTTCCTCAATCCGCTTTCCTGGCAGTTCCTGTTTTCGATCGGCATCGTCTCGATGCTGCATATCAAGCGCGGCGGCACGATCCCGCGCCATCCGCTGCTACTTGCGGCCGCTGCCGGTTACGTCATGTTGTCCTTCATCTGGGTCACCGGCCATCTCTGGATCTGGGGCAATTCGCTGGCGGCCCTCGGCCTGCCGACTGTTATCACCGGTTTCGACAAGACCTTCCTGTCACTGCCGCGGCTGCTGCATGTGCTGGCACTGACCTATCTCGTCATCAGCATCCCGGCGCTGTCACGCATCCTGCGCCGTCCTGCGGACCATCCGCTGACGATCCTCGGCCGCCATTCGCTGAACATCTTCGTCGCCGGCACGATCCTCGCCATGATCGGCCAGGTGGTGCTCTACATCACCAACAAGGATCAGCTGGCCGGTCCGCTCGTCGTGATTGCAGGGATCGCGATACAATTTGCCTATGCCTATTATCTCGAGCGCAAACGCCAGCAGGGCAAGGTCAAGGGGAAACTTGTGGCCGATACCGCCACGATTCCCGTTCCCGTCCGCATTGGCGGGACGGCGAATGCCTATCGCCAGAACGATCGAAAATAGGGCTTGGACTTTCCCAACATGAAGGAGCCGGTGGCCGATGGCCGCCGGCTCAATTTTTATGTACGAGGATGTTCACCAACTTGCCGAAGGGATCGCGCACATAAAAGCGCCTGACGCCCCAAGGCTCGTCGGCCGGGCCGTACTCGATCGGGAAGCCTGAGGCCGACATCGCCGCGAAAGCAGCATCGAGGTCGTCGACCTCGATCGAGAGGTCGGGCACCGGCGTTCCGGAGCCGCCTTCGTTGGCAATGCTCAGCTGAACGTTCATCGAGCGCGCGGCGCCGAATGTCGTGATCCAGCCGTGATCCATGATGACGTCAAGACCGAGGATATCCTGATAGAAGCGCCGGGCCGGGGTGATATCCGGTGCCTGGATGTTGGCGACGATGCGCAGGACCTTCATGCGGTTCTCCCTGGATGCTCGGCGGCGGGAGGATGATAGGGAGGATCGGCGGGGTGATCAATTAGTCTGGCCTAGATCGGAAAGGCTGTACCGTGTGACCCCCCTCTGCCCTGCCGGGCATCTCCCCCACAGGTGGGGAGATCACAAGTGGCTTGACCTTCCCGCCATCTATCGTTTCGCCGTCCTGGACGCTCATTGTTGGGGGAGGCCAGTGCGCCCAGCCGATCTCCCCACCTGTGGGGGAGATGCCCGGCAGGGCAGAGGGGGTGCGGCACGGCATGACTAAGTATTTTGGCAGAGCCCAAGAAAGACCAAAGAGCGTATCACACAGCACGACGCTATCGGAGCAAACAAAAAAGGCCGGAAGGAGTTACCCTTCCGGCCTTATCTTGAACCCAAACCGATCAGGCGGCTTCGGTGGTATGGGCCTTGCGGACCTCTTCGTCCGTCAGGATGCCGCTGGCGCGCAGCAGGGCGGCGAAGCGGCCGTTGCTGTGGCTGAGTTCGTCGAAGCTGCCCTGTTCGACGACGCGGCCGTCATCCAGGAAGAGCACCATATCGGCTTCGCGGACCGTCGACAGGCGGTGGGCGATGATGAAGGTGGTGCGATTCTCACGCAGATTGTCGATCGCGGCCTTGACGCGGGCTTCGGTTTCGACGTCGAGCGCCGAGGTCGCCTCGTCGAGCACCAGGATCGGCGCGTCCTTGAGGATGGCGCGGGCGATCGCGATGCGCTGGCGCTCGCCGCCGGAGAGCTTGTTGCCGCGTTCACCGACATGCGTATCGTAGCGATCCTCACGGGTCTCGATGAAATCGGCAGCGGCGGCGGCTTCGGCCGCACGGCGCATTTCCTCTTCGCTGGCGCCCTCGCGGCCAAGGCGGATATTGTCGCTGATCGAACGGTTCAGCAGGCCCGCATCCTGGAAGACGGTGGCGATGTGGCGACGCAGCGACTTGCGGGTCACCTTGGTGATATCGGTGCCATCGACGAGGATCTTGCCGCCCTGGGCGTCGTAGACACGCTGCAGCAGGTTGACGAGCGTCGTCTTGCCGGCGCCGGTCGGGCCGACGATCGCGACCGTCTGGCCTGCCTTCACCGAGAAGGAGACATTGTGCAGGCCCTGTGAGCTGTTGCCGAAGCCGAAGGAGACGTCGCGGAATTCGATCGCACCCTTGACGTCCTTGATTTCTCCGTTGCCGGCCGGCTCTTCACGTTCCCGCACCGAGTCTTCAAGCGTATAGAATTCCTCGAGTTTGGAACGGGCCTCGAAAATCTGCGTAGCGAACTGGCGCATCAGGTCGAGACGGCCGATCAGCAGGTTGGCAAAGCCGATGAAGGCGATGACGTCGCCGACGCGCAGCTGGCCGGCCTGGACGAGCATGGTGCCGATGATCAGGACCACCATCATCGCGATGGTCGACGCCATGCGGTTCAGTGCGCTGGCGATCGCCCACCAGTCGAGCACCGGATACTGAGCTTCGAGCAGACGGTCGGCAAAGGATTTCAGCGCCCTGGTTTCGGCCTCGATGCGGTTATAGCTGTGCAGGACCGAAACGTTGCTGATCGAGTCGCTGACATGCGAGAAGACGGTATGATAATGGTTCTCGACCGAAGCCTGGCCGTCCTTGGTGCGGCTCATGACGACGCGGCCGATCAGCCAGTAGGCGATGGCGAGCACCATGAGCACGGCGGAAAGGCGCAGGTCCATCGACATTGCGGTCGGTATCAGAAGGGCAAGCGCGATGACCGTCGACAGGTGGTTGCGCATGAATTCCAGCCAGAGGCCGAACAGCGTCTCGCAGGCGCGCAGCAATGTGTGCAGCGCGTTGGAGGTGCCACGCTGATGGTGCCAGCCAAGCGGCATGGAAATGATGCGGCCGAAGGCTTCCGTCAACAGCGTCGCCCGCCGGCCATGGGCCAGCCGGTCGGCCTCGCGCGCCACCAGAACGAAGGCGATGGTGTTGAAGACGGCGAAAGTCGCCCACATGAAGAGGATGGGCTTGACCTCACCCTTGCCCGAAATCGCATCGATGATACGACCGAACAGGATCGGCTCCGCGATAGTGATCGTCGCAAGAACAATGTTTGCGACAACGACCAGGGATACGCGCAGCTTGTAGGCGCCAAGATAGCGCAGAGCCCTTGCATAGACCTTGAATAGCGTCACGTCGAACCTCTTGTGCATCTGCGAAAACGGGATGATGCGATGCTACAAAAGGCTACCTGAACGGGCGATTAACGGAGTATTCAGGGTTCGACCGATGTGACGATTGATACGATCGTATTATTGCAGGGCGCTAGGAGATGGCCATGGCGCCGAAATTGCCGTCCGGCTATATCTCGCGACAATTTGCGCTTGCATTTTATGAAATGTTTAGCGCAGCATTAAATTACAGACTGCATTTATTGAAGACCGTTTCGCGACCAGTTTGACCAGCCGCCGACGGCCTCATGCGGGCATCAGGTCCGGGCAAGGGGCATTTTTGTGAAAATTAATTCGTTAATTCAATTGCTTGTAATTCTGGAAGAATGCTCAAACCCTGAAGCTGTCATCACCGAAATGCAGCAGATCCTCCGCGGTTGCGGCTTCGAATATTACGGTCTGCTGCGCCATGTCCCGCAGAGCCCGGTGCAGCAGAATCCGGAGCCCTGGGCTGCGGCGCTTGCCGGCCGCTGGCCGGAGCAATGGCCGCAGATATATGCCGCAAAAAAATATGCGCTGATCGATCCGATGGTGCGCTATCTCGCTCATGCGCAGCGGCCCTTCCGCTGGCGGGAGGCGATGGCGGCCTTCCACAAGGACGCACATCAGCGCCGCATGGAGCAGATGATGGTCGATGCCTTCGGTCATGGACTGGAGGATGGCTACATCTTTCCCATCCACGGACGCAACGGCATTCTCGCCAGCCTTAGCCTCGCCGGCAAGCCGATCGAGCTGTCGCCGGTGGAAATCGCATTGCTGGAGGCGGTGGCGCGCAAGGCCTTCTGGCGGTTTCTCGATCTGAAAGGTGAGGCGCAGGCACTGGAGACCGTGCTGCCGGCCGACACGCCGCTGACGCGGCGCGAGATGGAAATCCTGCATTATCTCGCCGAAGGCATGACGTCGATGGAGATCAGCAAGATGCTGAAGATCTCAAACCACACCGTCGACTGGTATATGAACGGCTTGCAGGACAAGCTGAAGGCGAAAAACAGGCAGCAGGCGGTAGCGCTTGCCTTCCGTCATGGCCTGATAAGTTAAAGCAATTCCGCTTCTCATTGAAGCGAAACCGCTCTGCTTTTTATTTTTTACGCAGCTCCGGACGGAAACCGCTTGGCTCTTTTCCTGGAATTGCTTCAGCATGTCGAAAAATTGCATTTCGCAGTCGCAAGATAAATTGAACTTTCTGTGACAAGAAGTTAAGAATTTTCTTCGCGGGTGCAGCATTCCCGCGTCTGAACGTCTGAGGAGACCGTTTTGCCCATTTCCAAGATTCTCGTTGCCAATCGCTCCGAAATTGCCATTCGCGTGTTCCGCGCGGCCAACGAGCTTGGAATAAAAACCGTGGCGATCTGGGCGGAAGAGGACAAGCTGGCGCTGCACCGCTTCAAGGCGGACGAGAGCTACCAGGTCGGCCGCGGTCCGCATTTATCCAAGGACATGGGCCCGATCGAGAGCTATCTGTCGATCGAGGAGGTGATCCGCGTTGCTAAACTCTCCGGCGCCGATGCCATCCATCCGGGCTATGGCCTGCTGTCGGAAAGCCCCGAATTCGTCGATGCCTGCAACAAGGCCGGTATCATCTTCATCGGCCCGGAGGCCGATACGATGCGCCAGCTCGGCAACAAGGTCGCAGCGCGCAATCTGGCGATCTCGGTCGGTGTTCCCGTGGTGCCGGCCACCGGGCCGTTGCCGGAGGACATGGCCGAAGTGGCGAAGATGGCGGAGGGGATCGGCTATCCCGTCATGCTGAAGGCCTCCTGGGGCGGCGGCGGGCGCGGCATGCGCGCGATCCGCGATCCAAAGGATCTCGCCCGCGAGGTGACGGAAGCCAAGCGCGAGGCGATGGCGGCCTTCGGCAAGGACGAGGTCTATCTGGAAAAACTCGTCGAGCGCGCCCGCCACGTCGAAAGCCAGGTGCTCGGCGATACGCACGGCAATGTCGTGCATCTCTTCGAGCGTGACTGCTCGATCCAGCGCCGCAACCAGAAGGTCGTCGAGCGCGCCCCGGCGCCCTATCTCTCGGAGGCGCAGCGCCAGGAACTCGCCGCCTATTCGCTGAAGATCGCGGCCGCGACCAATTATATCGGTGCCGGCACCGTCGAATATCTGATGGATGCCGATACCGGTAAATTCTACTTCATCGAGGTCAATCCGCGCATTCAGGTCGAGCATACGGTGACCGAAGTCGTTACCGGCATTGATATCGTCAAGGCGCAGATCCACATCCTCGACGGCTTTGCGATCGGCACGCCGGAATCAGGCGTGCCGCGCCAGGAGGATATCCGTCTCAATGGTCATGCGCTGCAGTGCCGTATCACCACGGAAGATCCGGAGCATAATTTCATTCCGGATTACGGCCGCATCACCGCCTATCGCTCGGCGTCCGGTTTCGGTATCCGCCTCGATGGCGGCACCTCCTATTCGGGTGCGATCATCACCCGCTTTTATGACCCGCTTCTCGTCAAGGTCACGGCATGGGCTCCCAATCCGTCCGAAGCGATCGCCCGCATGGACCGGGCGCTGCGCGAATTCCGCATTCGCGGCGTGGCAACCAACCTGACCTTCCTCGAAGCGATCATCGGCCATCCCAAGTTCCGGGACAACAGTTACACGACGCGCTTCATCGACACGACGCCGGAGCTGTTCCAGCAGGTGAAGCGCCAGGATCGCGCCACGAAGCTGCTGACCTATCTCGCCGACGTCACCGTCAATGGCCATCCCGAGGCCAAGGACAGGCCGATGCCGCTTGATAACGCTGCCGAGCCGGTGGTTCCCTACGCCAACGGCAATGCGGTCAAGGATGGTACGAAGCAACTCCTCGACACGCTCGGCCCGAAGAAATTCGGCGAATGGATGCGCAACGAAAAGCGTGTGCTTTTGACCGACACGACGATGCGTGACGGCCACCAGTCGCTGCTTGCCACCCGCATGCGCACCTATGACATCGCCCGCATTGCCGACACCTATGCGCATGCGCTGCCGAACCTTTTGTCGCTCGAATGCTGGGGCGGCGCGACCTTCGACGTCTCCATGCGCTTTCTGACCGAGGATCCGTGGGAGCGCCTGGCGCTGATCCGCGAGGGCGCGCCGAACCTTCTGCTGCAGATGCTGCTGCGCGGCGCCAACGGCGTCGGCTACACCAATTATCCCGATAATGTCGTCAAATATTTCGTCCGCCAGGCGGCCAGGGGCGGCATCGATCTCTTCCGCGTCTTCGACTGCCTGAACTGGGTCGAGAACATGCGCGTCTCGATGGATGCCATTGCCGAGGAGAACAAGCTCTGCGAGGCGGCGATCTGCTATACCGGCGATATCTTGAACTCGGCCCGTCCGAAATACGATCTGAAATACTACACCGACCTTGCGGTCGAGCTCGAGAAGGCGGGGGCGCATATCATCGCGCTCAAGGATATGGCGGGTCTTCTCAAGCCCGCGGCTGCGAAGGTTCTGTTCAAGGCGCTGCGCGAGGCGACCAGCCTGCCGATCCATTTCCACACGCATGATACATCGGGTATTGCGGCCGCGACCGTTCTTGCTGCCGTCGATGCTGGCGTCGATGCCGTCGATGCCGCCATGGATGCGCTGTCCGGCAATACCTCGCAGCCCTGTCTCGGCTCGATCGTCGAGGCGCTGCGCGGCACGGAGCGTGATCCGGGCCTCGATCCGGAATGGATCCGCCGCATCTCCTTCTATTGGGAAGCGGCGCGGAACCAGTATGCCGCCTTCGAAAGCGATCTGAGGGGCCCGGCATCCGAAGTCTATCTGCACGAAATGCCTGGTGGTCAGTTCACCAACCTCAAGGAACAGGCCCGGTCGCTCGGGCTCGAGACCCGCTGGCATCAGGTGGCGCAGGCCTATGCCGACGCCAACCAGATGTTCGGCGATATCGTCAAGGTGACGCCGTCTTCCAAGGTCGTCGGCGACATGGCGCTGATGATGGTGTCCCAGGACCTGACGGTTGCCGACGTCGTCAGCCCCGACAAGGAAGTCTCCTTCCCGGAATCGGTGGTCTCGATGCTGAAGGGCGATCTCGGCCAGCCGCCGTCAGGATGGCCTGAAGCGCTGCAGAAGAAGGCGCTGAAGGGCGACAAGCCCTATACCGTGCGCCCCGGCTCGCTGCTCAAGGAGGCTGATCTCGATGCGGAGCGCAAAGTCATCGAGACGAAACTCGAGCGCGAGATCAGCGACTTCGAATTCGCTTCCTACCTGATGTATCCGAAAGTCTTCACCGACTTCGCGCTCGCTTCCGATACCTACGGCCCGGTCTCGGTGCTGCCGACGCCCGCCTATTTCTACGGTCTCAAGGACGGCGAGGAGCTGTTTGCCGATATCGAGCGCGGCAAGACGCTCGTCATCGTCAACCAGGCGATGAGCGCGACCGACAGCCAGGGCATGGTGACCATCTTCTTCGAGCTCAACGGCCAGCCGCGCCGCATCAAGGTGCCGGACCGGGCCCATGGAGCGACGGGTGCCGCCGTCCGCCGCAAGGCGGAGCCGGGCAATGCCGTTCATGTCGGCGCGCCGATGCCGGGTGTCATCAGCCGTGTCTTCGTCTCGCCCGGCCAGGCGGTCAATGCCGGTGACGTGCTGGTCTCGATCGAGGCGATGAAGATGGAAACGGCGCTGCATGCGGAAAAGGACGGCACCATTTCCGAGGTGCTGGTGCGGGCCGGCGACCAGATCGACGCCAAGGACCTGCTCGTCGTCTACGCAGGCTGAAGGGTTGCCATCCTCCGCAAGGCGCGCATCAGCCGAGTTTGCGAGCGGGCTCCATTCACTCGATTGTGTACGATCGGCCTGTCGAAAAGCTGATTTTTCGAAGCCTTCGCGCCTTGCCCGGCGCGGAGGCTTTCTCATAAAGTTGCGCTCCCATTATCCGCCCCCAAAACCCATCAGGAAATGATATCCATGAGCAAGTTGAAGATTGCCGTCATCGTCGGCAGCACGCGTATTGGCCGTTTTGCCGAGCATCCGGCCAAGTGGATTGCCGCTATCGCCGGCGAACGGCAGGACATCGAGGTCGAGGTTCTCGACCTGCTCGACTACCCCATGCAATTTTTCGGTGAGCAGCGCGCGACGACCGCTGAAAGCGAGACGGCAGAGCGCTGGAAAAAGAAGCTGCGTGAATTCGACGGCTTCATTTTCACCGTCGCCGAGTACAATCACGGTCCGACGGCGGTTCTGAAGAACGCCATCGACCTCGGCGAGTTCATCCACAAGCCGGTCGGCTTCGTCGGTTACGGCGGCGTCGGCGGCGCACGTGCGGTCGAGCATCTCCGGCTGATCTTCGTGGAGATGGGGGCGGCTTCGGTGAAAACCGGCGTGCATATCGCGCTTGGCGAATATCTCGGCGTCCTCAAGGAAGGCAAGAGCCTCAGCGATTACGCGCATCTCAACGAAGCGGCGAAGAACCAGCTCGACCAGCTCACCTGGTGGGGCAATGCGCTGAAGGCGGCGCGCGCCGTCGTCACGGCTTCCTGATTGGAGTTCCGGCAATGCCGGGATGTTCGATCCCGGCATTAGATCCGGATGATTTGAGGCCAGGTCAGCCTAAAATCTGGATCCGGATCTAAATCAAAGAAATAGAGCATGATGTCGTCCGAAAACCGCTCACACTTCGGCATCATGCTCTAGCTCAGATATCGTAAGTATGGGCGGCGTTGATCGTCGAGATGAAACGTTTGGTGCGTTCGCGCTCCGGCGCGCTGAAGATCGCTCTGGCGCTGCCCGTTTCCACCACGCTGCCGGCTTCCAGGAAAACGACGTCATTGGCGATCTTCGAGGCGAGCCGGAGATCGTGGGTCGCCATCACCATCGTCGTACCTTCGCTGGCAAGCTTGCCCAGCACATCGACCACTTCGGCCGAAAGCTCGGGATCGAGGGCGGATGTCGGCTCATCGCACAGAAGCACGCGCGGCGAGGGCGCCAGCGCGCGGGCGATCGCGACGCGCTGCTGCTGGCCGCCCGATAATGTCGAAGGCCAGGCATCGGCCTTGTGGGTCATGCCGACCTTGGTCAGCAATTCCATCGCACGCTCGCGAGCTTTTGGCCGCGGCCATCTCAGCACCGTCACCAGGCCTTCCATGACATTCTCGATCGCGGTCTGATGCGGAAAGAGCTGGAAGTTCTGGAAGACCATGCCGGTCTGGCGGCGGATCTTCTGGATCGCCGGCCAGCTCGTTCGTTTGCCCGGTGCAAAGGCCAGCGTTTCCTCTCCGAGGCGGATGGAGCCGGCGGTCGGAATTTCGAGCAGGTTGATGCAGCGCAGCAGCGTGCTCTTGCCGCCGCCGGAAGGACCGACGAGCGCAGTAACGCTGCCTTCGGGGATGCGGATGCTGATATCCTTGAGGATGACGGCGTCGCCGAAGCGCTTTTCGATGTTGGAAAGCTCGATCATGCATTTGCCTCCAGCATACCGCCATAACGCGCGAAGCGGCGTTCCAGCCGCACCTGCAGCTGCGAGAGGACGGAGCTCAGGACGAGATAGATCAACGCCGCCTCGATATAGAGGATCAATGGCTCATAGGTGGTGGCGACGATGCGCTGTGCTGCCTGGAAGAGCTCGGGCACGGTGATGGCGGCGGCAAGCGAGGTGTCTTTGACCAGCGAGATGAAGGTGTTCGACAAAGGCGGCACGGCGACGCGGGCCGCCTGCGGCAGGATGGTGCGGCTCATCGCCTGGCGCCAGCTCATGCCGATCGAATAGGCGGCTTCCCACTGGCCCTTCGGTACCGAGGAAATGACGGCGCGGATAATCTCGGAGCTATAGGCGCCGATATTCAGCGTGAAGCCGATGAGGGCGGCCGGAAAGGCATCGAGCAAGATGCCGAGGCTCGGCAGGCCGTAGAAGATCACGAAGAGCTGCACGAGCAACGGCGTGCCGCGAATGACCCAGACATAGAAGCGCGCGACGGCCGACAGCGGCATCGGCCCGAAGAGCCGGGCGATCGCGGTGGCGAGCCCGAGCGTCAGGCCGAAGGCGAAGGATAGCAGGGTCAGTGGTATGGTGAAGATCAACCCCGCCCAGAGGAGGGAGGGTAGCGATTCCGCCATCAGTTGGAGCCAGTGCGGCAAGGGCGTTCCCTCTCATCGGTTGGGTCGTGATACTCGAAATACCCCTCCCCAACCCCTCCCCACAAGGGGGAGGGACTTATCCAGGTGCCGCCTCGCAAGAAATAGCGACCGAGCGGCAGGCCGAAACGATTATTTGGAGATGAAGCGATCCGCCGGCTAAGCCTCTCCCCCTTGTGGGGAGGGGACTTTTTCCTGAGTGGAGTTTACTTGGAAACGTCCTGGCCGAAATATTTGTCGGCGATCTTCTTGTAGGTGCCGTCGGCCTTGATGTCGGCAAGCGCCTTGTTGATTTCGGCGAGAAGCTCCGGCTCGTTCTTGCGGATGATGATGCCGGAATAATCGGCATTTTCCTGCTCGGCGACGATCTTCACCGGCGCATCCGGCTTGTGTTTCTTGAAATCGAGGAAGGAGAGGCTGTCGTTGATCGTGGCGTCGGCGCGCTTGGTCAATACCAACTGGATCGATTGATCGAAACCGTCGGTGCCGACGAGTTCGGCACCGGCTTCAGTTGCGAGCTTGCCGAAGTTGCTGGTCAGCGACTGGGCGGCCTTCTTGCCCTTCAGATCGGCGAAGGACTTGATGCTGTCGTCGCCGTCGCGGGCGATCAGCACGGCCTTGGAGGCGATATAGGGCTCGGAGAAATCGTATTTCTGCTTGCGGGTTTCGGTGATGCCGACCTGGTTGATGACGGTATCGTAGCGTTTGGCATCGAGGCCGGCGATCAGGCCATCCCACTTGCCTTCGACGAACTCGGCCTTGACGCCGAGCTTGGCGGCGATCGCTTCGCCGATCTCGACATCGAAGCCGACAAGCTTGCCGCTTTCGTCATGATAGGTGAAGGGCGCATAGGTGCCTTCGGTGCCGATCTTGAAGACGCCGGCCGATTTGATGGCGGCGAGGTTTTCACCGGCATGGGCAGGCAGCAAGGCCGCAGCCTGAATGAGGGCAGCGGCAGCGACGGTTTTCAACCAGTTCATTGTTTCTATCCATCCTTGGGAGGTTGTCATCGGGTGAGGATACTTTGCAGAAAACTAGGGCGCCGGAAGCGTAGAAAACTGCGAATAAAAGCAGCAACTGCAAATATTTTTCTCAAGCGTCCGTTTGGACGAGCTTGCCGCGCCCATAGGCGAGACAACCGACGAGGATCGTCAGACTACGGAAAGACAGGTCTGCCAGACTGGAATGGTTGAAGCCAGGACCTTGATGATCGCGTCATGGAAGGTGAACGCCATATAGGCGAGGGTCGTGAGCAGGATGCCCAGGCTGACGGAGCTTTTCACGGGGAGAACGCACCAGGTGGCGGATATGCCGGCGGGAATCGGGAGTGTCTAATCGATGTTCCCGGCTCTCGGATCGGTCAACAGGGCATATTTGGCTCTGGCGATGGAGCTTTGTTTCGAAACGTCAGAAAACGTGTGACCGTGCATATTGCCTGCATGGTCATAAGCGGTTATGCACGTTTCCTGTTTATAAGATCCCGATCCGGTAGGAACATGCAGGATTTTCTGTTGCGAGAACGCCAAGGCGTGATTTCCGAGAGGCTGCGGCTGAATGGCCGCGTGCTGGCGACGGAGCTGGCGCTCGAATTCGGTGTCTCCGAGGACACGGTGCGGCGGGATCTGCGCGAAATGGCGGCGGCAGGGCTCTGCGAGCGGGTTTATGGTGGTGCATTGCCGGTCTCGCCGGCGCACGGAAGCATGACCCAACGCATCGGCTTTGCCGCTGACCGGAAACAGGCGCTGGCGCGCGCTGCGGCAAAGCAGATTGCCGCTGGTTCGACCGTGTTTTTCGATGCCGGCAGCACCAATCTGGCGATTGCCAACGCGTTACCGGCCGAGCTTGCACTGACGGCTGCGACGAATGCGCCGGCGATTGCCGCAGCGCTGATCGACAAGCCTGCCGTCAACGTCATTCTGATCGGCGGGATGGTCGACCGGCAGACGGGCGGTTCCCTCGGCGCCAAGGCCTTGCGGGATATGGAGCAGATTTCGCCCGATCTCTGCATTCTTGGCGCCTGCGGTGTCGATCTCGAGGCCGGCATCACGGTGTTCGGCTTCGAGGATGCAGAGTTCAAGCGCTTTGCGGCGTCCAGGAGCAGAAAAGTATTGGTGGCTGCAACCTCGGAAAAATTCGGCACCGCGGCCCCCCATAGCATCCTGCCGGTTGCCCATTGCGAATGCCTGGTCGTCGAGCACGATGCCGATCCGGCCATTCTCGCCCGTTACCGCGAGCGCGGATGCAGAACTGTTCTCGCCGAGAAAGCGAACTGAGGCGACGTCATAAAGTTTAGGGAGACCGGGCGGGTGAAAGCCCGGCAATGAGGAAGACCGGAAATGGATAGTCATGTGAGTACGTCGGGAGCCCGGAGCGGCTTCATTACCAGAAGCAGGGCGGCGGTTTCCCTGCTCTTTCTCATGAACGGTTTTGTCGTCGGCTGCTGGGCGCCGAAGATTCCGGATTTTGCCGAGCGTCTGGCGCTGACCAAGTTCGAGCTTGGACTGATGATCCTGGTCTTCGGCGTCGGCTCGCTGGTCATGATGCCGATCACCGGCGCGCAGATCGCCAAACACGGCTCGCGTATCGTCGTTCAAGTCCTGGCCGTCTGTCTGCTGCCGTTGCTGCTGGCATTGACGCTCGCGCCAAATGTGATCACCGGGGCAATTTCGCTCTTCCTGTTCGGCGGCTTCATCGGCGCAATGGATGTGGCGATGAATGCCAATGCGGTCTCGGTCGAGAAATCCATGCGCCGCGCCATCATGTCGTCCTGCCACGCTTTCTGGAGCCTTGGCGGACTGATCGGCTCCGGTCTCGGCGGCATCGTGATCTCCAAGCTCGGCATTCTCGGCCATGCGCAACTGTCGACGGTGCTGGCGGCGATCTTCCTTGCCGTCGCCTGGCCGATGATCCTTGCGGATCCGCCGCATCCAGACACCAAGAAGGAAAAGACGAAGCTGCCGATGGTGCCGCTGCCATGGCTGCTCGGATTGATGGCGCTGTTCAGCATGGTGCCGGAAGGTGCTGTTCTCGACTGGGGCGCCCTCTATCTTCGGCAGGAAATGGATGCGTCCGTCGCGCTTTCCGGTCTTGGTTTCGCAGCCTTTTCGGCCACCATGGCAATCATGCGCTTTGGCGGCGACCTGGTGCGGGACCGTCTGGGGGGCGTCAAGACGCTGCGGATCTGCACTTTGTTTGCCATTGTCGGCATGCTGCTTGCAGGCCTGGCGCCCAATGCCGAGATTGCCATCCTGGGCTTTGCCTTTTGCGGTATCGGCATTTCCAACATGGTGCCGATCGCCTTCTCGGCGGCGGGCAACATACCCGGCCTCAAGCCTGGCATCGCCATCTCGGTGGTCACGACCATGGGCTATTCCGGCATGCTGGTTGCGCCATCGTTGATCGGCTTCGTCGCCGAGCATATCGGTTTTGCCGTCATTTTCATGGCGCTGCCGGTGCTGCTGCTCGTCGTTCTGCTGCTGTCCAACCTGGCTCATTATGCCGATGAGACCTCCGGAGGCGGTCACTGAGCCGCCACCCAACAAAAGTGATATCAGGGGCGGTTGACAAGCAGCCGGCCTTGATCCACCTGAAAAGCACTGTTTTTAGGGGTGCAAGAACTCTCCATGTCTTCAGCCGCCGATTTTGATCCGAAACCGCGCCGCGCTTCCGTTGCCGTCGATGTCGGCGGCGTCATCGTCGGCGGCGGGGCGCCGGTCGTCGTGCAATCCATGACGAATACCGATACGGCCGATATCGATTCCACCGTCGCGCAGGTCGCCGCTCTCCACCGGGCGGGTTCGGAGCTGGTGCGCATCACTGTCGACCGCGACGAGAGTGCGGCCGCCGTGCCGAAGATCCGCGAGCGGCTTCTGCGCCTCGGCATGGACGTGCCCTTGATCGGCGACTTCCATTATATCGGCCATAAGCTGCTTGCCGATCATCCGGATTGTGCCGAAGCGCTGGCGAAATACCGCATCAACCCCGGCAATGTCGGCTTCAAGGACAAGAAGGACAAGCAGTTCGCCGAGATCATCGAGATGGCGATCCGCTATGACAAGCCGGTGCGCATCGGCGTCAATTGGGGCTCGCTCGATCAGGATCTGCTGACGGCGCTGATGGATCGGAACGCCGAAGCCGGATCACCGCTTTCGGCCCGGCAGGTAACGCGCGAGGCGATCGTGCAATCAGCGCTGCTGTCGGCAGCCCTTGCCGAAGAGATCGGCCTGCCGCGCAACCGCATCATCCTGTCGGCCAAAGTCAGCCAGGTGCAGGACCTGATCGCCGTCAATTCCATGCTCGCCGAACGCTCCAATCATGCGCTGCATCTCGGCCTGACCGAAGCCGGCATGGGCACCAAGGGCATCGTCGCCTCGTCGGCGGCGATGGGCTTCGTGCTGCAGCACGGCATCGGCGATACGATCCGCGTGTCGCTGACGCCCGAGCCGAACGGCGACCGCACGCGCGAAGTGCAGGTGGCGCAGGAAATCCTGCAGGTCATGGGCTTCCGCCAGTTCATACCCGTGGTTGCTGCCTGTCCGGGCTGCGGACGCACGACGTCGACCGTGTTCCAGGAACTTGCCCAAAATATCCAGAACGACATCCGCAAAAACATGCCGGTATGGCGTGAAAAATATCCCGGCGTCGAGGCGCTGAACGTCGCCGTCATGGGCTGCATCGTCAACGGGCCGGGCGAAAGCAAACATGCCGATATCGGCATTTCGCTTCCGGGCACTGGTGAAACGCCGGCCGCCCCCGTCTTCATCGACGGCCGAAAGGCGTTGACGCTGCGCGGTCCCAATATTGCCGCCGATTTCGAGGCGCTTGTCGTCGACTATATCGAGAAGCGTTTCGGCCAGCGGACGGCGGCGGAATGACCGCCCGCATCTTCGGATGAGCCAGTACTGGTCGCCAATCGTCAGCAAGCTTCGGCCCTATGTCGCGGGCGAGCAGCCCCGTACCGCGAACATGGTCAAGCTCAATACCAACGAAAATCCTTACGGGCCGTCTCCTAGGGCGATCGAGGCAATCCGGGAGGCGGCGGACGATCGTCTACGGCTCTATCCCGATCCCACTGCCACGGAATTGCGCGAGACGATCGCGGTTCGTTTCGGCCTGACGGCGGAGGAAGTATTCGTCGGCAATGGCTCCGACGAGGTTCTTGCGCATGCGTTCCAGGCGCTGCTGAAACATGAGCGGCCGCTTCTCTATCCCGATGTGACCTACGCCTTCTATTCGACCTATAGCGTGCTATACGGCGTCGAAGCGATCGAAGTGCCTGTTGACGATGGGTTCCGGATCCGCCTGGCCGATTACGACAGGCCCTGTGGCGCGATCATCATCCCCAATCCGAATGCGCCGACCGGCATCGGCCTGCCGCTCGCCGGCATCGAGGCACTTCTTGCCGCCCATCCGGATGCGGTCGTCGTCATAGACGAGGCCTATATCGATTTCGGCGGCGAGAGCGCCATCCCGCTGATATCCATGCATTCCAACCTGCTGGTGATCCAGACCCTGTCGAAGTCCCGTTCGCTTGCCGGTCTGCGCATCGGCTTCGCGCTGGGGCAGCGGCCGCTGATCGAGGCGCTGGAGCGGGTCAAGGACAGCTTCAATTCCTATCCACTTGATCGTCTGGCGCAGCTTGCCGCGACGGCGGCGATCAAGGACGAGGCGTGGTTCGAGACAGGCCGGAGGAACATCATCGCCAGCCGCGAAAGCCTTGTTAGGGAACTCGAAGCGCTGGATTTTGAGGTTCTGCCGTCCCAGGCGAATTTCGTTTTCGCAAGGCACCAAAGCCGTTCGGGCGCAGCATTTCAAGCCGCTCTGCGGGAGCGCGGCATTCTCGTCCGGCATTTTGCCAAGCCGCGTATTTCGGACTTCCTGCGGATCAGCATCGGCACGGATGAGGAGTGTGCCCGTCTGGTATCCGCTCTCAAGGAGATACTGGCGGCCTGACCTGCCGCTTCAGCTCTTCCGGTCGGCGATGAAATGCGCTGCAGCAATGAGGGTCGAGGCACGGGCGCCGTAAGGGGCAAGCAGCGCCTCGGCATCGCGGACGTGCTCCCGGAGCTGGGTCTCGGCCCATTCCATGCCGCGCAGGGCGACGAGTGTTCCCTTGCCGCGAGCCGCATCCTTGCCGGTCGCCTTGCCCATGGTCGCTGCATCCGAAGTCTGGTCGAGAATGTCGTCGGCAAGCTGGAAAGCAAGACCGATCTTTTCGCCGAAGGCGCGCAGGCGGCGGCGATCGTCCGGCGGGCTTGCCGAGATGACGGCGCCGGCTTCGCAGGCGAAGCGGATCAGCGCGCCTGTTTTCATCGCTTGCAGGCGGATGATGCCGACCTCGTCGGGCGCCTGCTTTTCCGCCGCGAGATCAAGCGCCTGGCCGCCGGCCATGCCGCCGAGACCGGCTGCGCGGGCAAGGGCCAGCACCAGCGACGCCTTGCTCGTATCGGCAAGGGCCGTTTCCGGCGCGGCGATGATGTCGAAGGCATAGGTCAGCAGGCTGTCGCCGGCGAGGATCGCCGTCGCTTCGTCGAACTTGATGTGGACCGTCGGTTTGCCGCGACGCAGGTCGTCATCGTCCATGGCCGGCAGGTCGTCATGCACGAGGGAATAGCAGTGGACGCATTCGAGGGCTGCGCCGACACGAAGGGCCGCCTCGGCATCGCCGCCGAGAAGGGTGGCACTTTCGACGACCAGAAACGGTCGCAGCCGCTTGCCGCCGTTCAGCACGGCATAATGCATGGCATCGCGCAGCGTCTTGGGCCTGGCGATTTCATCGGAAAGGGCACTCGGCGAAAGCAATGCGTCGAGCAGCGCCTCGATGTCGCGGGCGTTGTTCTTCAGCCTCGTCTCGAAAGTGTCCGGGTTCGCGTCCATGGGCGCTGTTTGGCATGAGCGCCCCCGGGCTTGCAACGGAATTGTCGATGGCGGCAGCAAGATTCGCCGCGCACTCTGGCATAAGCTCCGCACAGGCGTTATGAGAACCACAGGACCGAAATCGGACTGGGGACATTGGATATAGCGCCGGAGAGAGAGGACAGCGTCGACAAGCCGGCTCGTCGGCGATGGTTCGAAGACAGGCGTATGTTGAAACGCATTGTTCTTGCCGTGCTGATCGTGCTGATCCTTCCCTATGCGCTGATCTTTTTCTATCTGCTGCCCTTCATTCACCCCGTCTCGACACTGATGCTGCGCGATCTCGTGCTGCTGCGTGGTTACGACAGGCAATGGGTGTCGCTTGATAAGATCGCCCCGGTCGTGGTGCAGTCGGTGATGATGTCGGAGGACGGGCAATATTGCTTTCACGGCGGCGTCGACTGGGCGGAAATGCGCATGCTGGTCGAGGATACGCTGAAAGGTCAGGCGACGCGCGGCGGCAGCACGATCCCGATGCAGACGGCGAAAAACCTCTTCCTCTGGAACGGCCGCTCCTTCGTGCGCAAGGCGCTGGAACTTCCGCTCGCGGTTGCCACGGATTTCGTCCTGTCGAAACGGCGGCTGATGGAAATCTATCTCAATATCGCCGAATGGGGTCCCGGCATCTACGGCATCGAGGCGGCGGCCCAGCATCATTTCAAGGTGCCGGCCTCGAAACTGACGCGGCGCCAGGCATCGCTGCTTGCCGTCTCGCTGCCGAACCCGATCGACCGCAATGCCGGCAAGCCCGGACGAGGCCTTCGCCGGCTCGCCGGCTTGATCGAGAGACGTGCGCAAGGTGCGGGCGATTACATCAAGTGCATCTACGATTGAGACCAGAACTTGTCATTGGAGCATGATGATGCCCGAAAACCGTTCACAGTTTTCGGCATCATGAGAAGCGGCAAGCGTCATCGAGGCGCCCTGTTTTCGAGCTTGCCCCGCCGGTATTCTGCGTGCTCAAGGACATGAACCATCTTCACGAATTGCTGATCTTCGATTTCGAAGCCTGAACGGGAGAGGCCTATGGACAGACCGACGCTCTACATCGCCAACAAGAATTATTCCTCCTGGTCGTTCCGGCCGTGGATGGCGCTGACGGGCGCCGGTGTCGATTTCGAGGAAGTCCTCATCCCCTTCGACTATGCGGGTGGCAATCCCAACATCAAGGCCATCTCACCCACCGGGCGTGTGCCGTTGCTGCAGCACGGCGCATTGAAGATCTGGGAATCGCTGGCGATCATCGAATATGTCGCCGAGCTTTATCCGGACGCCGGCCTTCTGCCGAGGGATCGCGCCGAGCGGGCGCTCGCCCGTTCGGTTTCGATGGAAATGCTGTCGAGCTTCCGGGCGCTGCGCAGTGCCTGCCCGATGAATATCCGCCGGCCGAAGGGCAGGATCGCGTTGCCGGATGGCGTCGACGCCGATGTCAGCCGCATCGAGACGATCTGGCGCGACCTCCTGCAGCAATCCGGCGGACCGTTTCTGTTTGGTGCGTTCAGCGGAGCGGATGCGATGTTTGCGCCTGTCGTCAACCGGTTCGACATTTATGATCTCGTCAGCCGAAACGATACGCTGGCCTATATGGAGACCATGCAGGCGCATCCGGCCTGGCGGAAATGGGAAGAGGCGGCCCGCGCCGAGCCCTGGATCGTGCCGGAAGACGAAGTCTGAGCCTGGAATCATCGGCTTTGCAAAAAATACGCATGGGGACTGGTCAAGGTCACCCCTTGCATGTATAAGCGCGCCAAATTCCGAAATCGCGACATGTCCGTTTCGGCCGCCGGTGTGGCCGTGGGAATGTTTTGCCCGCAAGTGGAGTAAGAGAAATGGCTGTACCGAAGAGAAAAACAAGCCCGTCCAAGCGCGGTATGCGCCGTTCGGCAGACGCCCTGAAGGCTCCGACCTATGTCGAAGACAAGAACTCCGGCGAACTGCGCCGCCCGCATCATATCGACCTGAAGACCGGTATGTATCGCGGCCGCCAGGTTCTGACGCCGAAGGAAAGCGCATAATTTCCCGATTCGGCTTGTCCGATCGAAGTTTCAAGGCCGGCGTCATGCCGGCCTTTTGCATTTCGACAATATAATATTTGCAATGACTTGCGGTGGGGCAAGGGTTTGCGGCAGTATTCTTCCATGATGCGCTGGGAGATTGCAGATGATAGCCGCCATGCCCCTAATGATTATCCCGTTTATTCTTTACAATCTTGCGATGCTGGGCCTGATGGGCGATGGCGGCATTCCGGCACTGCAACATGATATCATCGTGCTATCGATGATCTCGGGCGCGATCTGGAGTATGGCGCTCGGCGATCTTTTCATCGTCATCGCCCTTGTCGTGCTGTTCTTCGAAATCCTCAAAGCGACCAGAACCGGTCCCGGCAATCTCGTCAACCACATGCTGTCGATGCTGGTGTTCATCGCCTTCCTGGTCGAGTTTCTACTCGTCCGAGATGCTGCGACGCAGGTCTTCTTCATTTTGATGACGATCGCTCTGATCGATGTCATCGGCGGTTTTGCCGTGTCGATCCGGAGCGCCGGGCGGGACGTGTCGATCGGATTATAGGTTGTCGAGCTTGTTCTGAAGGGCGCGGAGCTGTTCCTTCAGCTCGTCGATATCCTTGGCCTCGGCCTTGCGGCTTTCCTTGGCGGGCGGCGTCATGAAGGGCGAGAACATCTGCATCGCCTGCTGAAACAGCTCGGTGTTACGGCGAACATGGTCCTCGACCATCTGCATCGGCAACTGCAGGTTCTTGCCGAGCGGCGTTTCGCCGAAGGCGCGGTTCACCTGCTCGCGCATCTGGGCCTGTTGTTCGGTGAAGGAGCGCATCGAATGTTCGAGAAAGCTCGGCACGACCATCTGCATCTGGTCGCCGTAATAGGTGATGAGCTGGCGCAGGAAGGAGATCGGGAGCAACGTGTTGCCGGTCTTCGATTCCTGTTCGAAGATGATCTGGGTCAGCACCGAATGGGTGATGTCATCTCCGCTTTTTGCATCCTGTACAGTAAATTCTTCGCCCTTCTTCACCATCTCCGCCAGGTCTTCCAGCGTCACGTAGGTGCTGGTGCCCGTGTTGTATAGGCGTCGATTGGCGTATTTCTTGATAACGATCTGACCCTCATGCTTCGCCATATCAGTCTCCTGAACCCCCGTCTGATTTATGGATATTCCTCCATTCGGGACTGTAAACGCAAAAGAAGCCCGGTGACAATCTCTTTGTGCGATGCGGCAAACCTTTCACGGAGCAGATGAATCGGGCTCCGGCGGGCTGCTGCCGAAAAATGGCCGGAGCCGGTCTTCGCGTTTGACTTGTGCTCCAAGCTTTGCCAGTTTCCACTTATGTAAGTGAGACGAAAACGAGGAGCGTCCCCATGAGCAATCCATCCATCGTCATCGCCAGCGCAGGGCGAACAGCAGTCGGCGCCTTCAACGGTGCTTTCGCGACGGTACTCGCGCATGAGCTCGGGGCGGCCGTCATCAAGGGCGCGCTCGAGCGCGCCGGCGTCGATGCCGGCGAGGTGGATGAGGTGATCCTCGGCCAGGTGCTTGCCGCCGGCGAGGGTCAGAACCCGGCCCGTCAGGCGGCGATGAAGGCCGGCATTCCGCAGGAAGCGACGGCCTGGGGCGTCAACCAGCTCTGCGGCTCGGGCCTGCGCGCGGTCGCGCTCGGCATGCAGCAGATCGCCACCGGCGATGCCAAGATCATCGTTGCCGGCGGCCAGGAATCCATGTCGATGGCGCCGCATGCCGCGCATCTACGCGGCGGCGTCAAGATGGGCGACATGAAGATGATCGACACGATGATCAAGGACGGCTTGACCGACGCCTTCCACGGCTACCACATGGGCATTACCGCCGAGAATATCGCGCGCCAGTGGCAGCTTTCACGCGACGACCAGGATCAGTTCGCGGTCAGCTCGCAGAACAAGGCGGAGGCGGCGCAGAAGGCCGGCCGCTTTACCGACGAGATCATCCCCTACGTCATCAAGACACGTAAGGGCGACGTTACGGTCGATGCCGACGAATATATCCGTCACGGCGCGACGATAGAGGCGATGGGGAAGCTGCGCCCGGCCTTCGACAAGGACGGCACGGTCACGGCCGCGAACGCGTCCGGCCTCAACGACGGTGCCGCGGCGGCCGTGCTGATGAGCGAAGCTGAGGCAGTCCGGCGCGGCATCCAGCCGCTCGCCCGCATCGTATCCTGGGCAACGGCGGGTGTCGATCCGCAGATCATGGGCACCGGACCGATCCCGGCTTCGCGCAAGGCGCTCGAGAAGGCCGGCTGGTCGGTCAACGATCTCGATCTCGTCGAAGCCAACGAGGCCTTCGCGGCGCAAGCCTGCGCCGTCACCAAAGATCTCGGATGGGATCCGTCGATCGTCAACGTCAATGGCGGAGCGATCGCGATCGGCCATCCGATCGGCGCCTCCGGCGCGCGCGTTCTCAACACGCTGCTGTTCGAAATGAAGCGCCGCGGCGCGAAGAAGGGTCTCGCCACGCTTTGCATCGGCGGCGGCATGGGTGTGGCCATGTGCTTTGAAGCGCTTTAAATAGCCTACGATCCATATTTGATTGAAGATCCCGCCAAGTGGCGGGGCAAAAAACAAAAGGGGAGCGGAACATGAGCAGAGTGGCTTTGGTCACCGGGGGTACACGCGGCATCGGCGCGGCAATATCCATGGCACTGAAAAATGCCGGATACAGGGTCGCCGCCAGCTATGCCGGCAACGACGAGAAGGCCAAAGCCTTCCACGACGTTACCGGCGTTCCGGTGTTCAAATGGGATGTTTCGGATTACCTCGCCTGCGGCGAAGGAATTGCCAGGGTCGAAAGCGAGATCGGCCCGGTCGAAATCCTCGTCAACAATGCCGGCATCACCCGCGACGCGATGTTCCACAAGATGACGCAGCAGCAGTGGCACGAGGTGATCAATACCAACCTCACCGGCCTGTTCAACATGACGCATCAGGTCTGGACCGGCATGCGTGACCGCAGCTTCGGCCGTATCGTCAATATCTCGTCGATCAACGGGCAGAAGGGCCAGATGGGCCAGGTGAACTATTCGGCGGCCAAGGCGGGCGATCTCGGCTTCACCAAGGCGCTGGCCCAGGAAGGGGCGAACAAGAACATCACCGTCAACGCCATTTGCCCCGGTTACATCGGAACTGAAATGGTGCTTGCCGTGCCGGAGAAGGTGCTGAACGAACGCATCATTCCGCAGATCCCGGTCGGCCGTCTCGGCGAACCGGAAGAGATCGCGCGCTGCGTCACCTTCCTCGTCTCCGACGATGCCGGCTTCATCACCGGTTCGACGCTGACGGCCAATGGTGGACAGTTTTTCGCCTAGGCATTTCTGTCTTCGAGTCGACAGTAGAGATTAGATTCAAAACGATAGCGCGTCCGGCAGGACGCGCTATCGCTGTTTTTGAACGTCTCTCGTGATGCCGGTTTGTGGCCGGTGTAGTGGTGCGTTTTCGGGAAGATCAAGAGCGGCGGTCTGTGTTCGGACGTCGCTGTGGCCGAGCTCTGGCCGGCACTTTGCGCAGCGAGCGATTTTCGCCGCTAAGGGCTGATATCGCGGTCGTCAGGAAAGCCGATGTAATCAGAGCAGCGACGAGAGAATTAAGCAAAATCTGGGTCATTGGAGGCGTTCCTTTCAGCTGCGCCGGGCGGCTTTGCCTGTCCGTTGCGCTCGTGAAGGAAATATGTGTCTGGCAGTTGGGCGGCGGTAGATTTGACTTTCGCAACCGATTGTCAACGTCACGTTGACGGATGCAGCAGGCCAAAAGAAAAACGGGCGCCAAGGCGCCCGTCGGGAGTCCGATATGCTTGCCGATCAGTAGCGGCAACGGGCCTCATAGCGGCGGCCGTAGCGGTCGCGATAGACGCAGTAGCCGCGGCGTTCGACCGACTGGCCGATCAGAGCGCCGGTCAGACCGCCGGCAACGGCGCCGACGGCGGCACCACCCCAGCTGTTGGTGACGGCACCGCCGATAACCGCACCGGTGCCGGCGCCGATCGCCGTACCTTGCTCGGTCGCTGTGCAGGATGCCAAGGCGCCGACGAGGGCACCGATAAGAACAATCTTCTTCATCATGTCGTAACTCCCCAGGTTAGTTGGGCTTTAGATGCGGCCCATTAGTACAAGGATAATGATAATCACGAGAACTAGCCCCAAACCGCCGGAAGGTCCATAGCCCCAGCCACGGCTATAACCCCAATTCGGCAAGGCTCCGATCAAGAGCAGAATGAGGATAATAAGAAGTATCGTGCCAAGCATGGTGTGTTTCCTTCATTTCATCCGCAATTTGGATGGACGAGAAACACACATTGGCGATTTTTGTTCCCGGTTAAGCGCCGGAAATGTGACGGCGCCTGATCACGCTCTAAGTTCCGTTATTTCCGGAAATTGCTGCTATGGTTAAAAAGACATATAAATACAATATGTTGCGGTGAACAAAGCGGGAAGGTCGCGATGTCGCCGATTCGTCGGCGATTCGTTCCGTATTTGATCGGAACCCGATATTGCCGCCTTGACTTAACGCCGTCTGAATCCGGCTCCTGAAAGATTAATGCCGATGCGACGAGGCGGCGCGAAAGGATCTCCGCCGATATGCATCTAGTGCCCAGACCTGAGACCGCTACCAGATGTGGCCGTGAACAAAAGGCGAAAACGATGGTGTGAACGATTCGTCTCCGATTCGTTCAGGCTTTGGTCGAGAGGTTAATTTCGGGCGGATTTTTGCCTGTTCAAAATCGGCGCGGGAATCGTCACCCACGACAGCGAAAATGCGAACAAGAGAGAGTCTCACGATTCAGCATCTAGTGGGAAAAAGTGATTCAAAATCAATACTTAGCCGTGAACAAAAGCTGAATCAGCGGGAGTCAGCGATTCGTCGCTGATTCGTTCTCACGCTGTTCCGAATCGTGAATTCGAGTGTTCCGCGAGACTCGCAAAGGTCGCAATCCGTGTGGCATTTTGAAATCTGCCCTTGCGTTTGCGGCGGCAGCTGTCCATGTGTTGTCCAGCTTCCATCGAGGAGCCGAGATTTTCCTGGGGCCACCCGCCTCATTTGCATGGACCCATGACTCTGACTTCGCAGCGGATGATTCTGAGTGGGCGCGGTGTGACCGCGGTGCTCGGGCCGACCAATACCGGCAAGACCCATTATGCCATCGAGCGCATGGTCGCGCACGGGACGGGCGTGATCGGCCTGCCGCTGCGGCTGCTGGCGCGCGAGGTCTATACGCGGGTGGTCGAGAAGGTTGGCGCGCAGAATGTGGCGCTGGTCACCGGCGAGGAAAAGATTTCGCCGCCCAATGCCCGTTTTTCCGTCTGCACCGTCGAGGCGATGCCGCGCGAGACCAGAGCCGCCTTCGTCGCGATCGACGAGGTGCAGCTCGCCGGCGATCTCGAGCGCGGCCATATCTTCACCGACCGTATCCTGCATCTTCGCGGCCGCGAGGAAACGCTGCTGCTCGGCGCGGCGACGATGCGGCCGATCCTGCAGCAGCTCCTGCCCGGCATCACTATCGTCGAGCGGCCGCGGCTTTCGCATCTTTTCTATGCCGGGCAGAAGAAGATCACACGGCTGCCGCAGCGTTCTGCCATCGTCGCCTTCTCCGCCGACGAGGTCTATGCCATCGCCGAGCTCATCCGCCGGCAGCGCGGTGGCGCGGCGGTCGTGCTCGGCGCGCTTAGCCCGCGCACCCGCAATGCGCAGGTGGCGCTTTATCAGGCAGGTGACGTCGAATATCTGGTGGCGACCGATGCGATCGGCATGGGCCTCAACCTCGATGTCGATCACGTCGCCTTTGCCCAGGACCGGAAATTCGACGGTTACCAGTTTCGCAATCTCAATCCGGGCGAACTCGGCCAGGTCGCCGGGCGCGCCGGGCGGCATGTGCGGGACGGGACCTTCGGCGTCACCGGGCAAGTCTCGCCCTTCGACGACGAGCTGGTGCAGCGCATCGAAGGACACGAGTTCGACAACGTCAAGGTTTTGCAGTGGCGGACGACGGAGATGGACTTCTCCTCAATCGCGTCGCTGCGCGCCAGCCTCGAGGCGGGTCCGCGCGTGCCGGGGCTGACGCGGGCACTGCCTGCGGTCGACCAGCAGGCGCTGGAACAGCTTTCGCGTTATCCCGAGGTCATCGATCTCGCCGACAGGCCGGCGCGCGTCGAAAAACTCTGGGAGGCTTGCGCGCTTCCCGACTATCGGCGTATCACGCCAGCACAACATGCCGATCTTATCTCGACCCTCTTTTCCGATCTCGTCCGCTATGGCACGGTGAACGAGCAGTTTCTTGCGGAGCAGGTTCATCGCTCCGATCGAACAGATGGCGAAATTGACACGCTTTCGGCGCGAATCGCGCAGATAAGAACCTGGACCTACGTTTCGAATCGGCCCGGTTGGCTTGCCGATCCGACACACTGGCAGGAAAAGACGCGGGAAATCGAAGATCGATTGTCCGACGCGTTACATGAAAGGTTGACGAAACGCTTTGTTGATCGCAGGACATCTGTGCTCATGAAGCGCCTGAGAGAGAATGCGATGCTGGAAGCTGAAATCAGTGTGAATGGCGATGTCTTCGTTGAAGGACATCATGTAGGGCAGTTGAGCGGATTCCGTTTCACGCCGGTGGCGGGAACGGACGGACCGGATGCCAAGGCGGTTCAGGCTGCGTCGCAGAAGGCGCTCGGGCTCGAGTTCGAAGCCCGCGCGGCCCGGATGCACGCCGCCGGCAACAGCGATCTGGTGATCGGTTCGGATGGGTTGATCCGTTGGCTGGGCGACCCGGTGGCGCGGCTTTCGGGCAGCGATCACATCATGCGTCCGCGCGTGATCCTGCTGGCCGATGAACAACTGACGGGCAATGCCCGCGATCACGTTGCCGCCCGCATCGAGCGCTTCGTCAATCATCATATCAGCACGGTGCTGAAGCCGCTCGATGATCTGTCGCGCGCCGAGGACCTGCAGGGTCTCGCCAAGGGGCTTGCCTTCCAGCTCGTCGAGAATCTCGGAGTGCTGTTCCGCCGCGACGTAACCGAGGAGGTGAAGTCTCTGGACCAGGAGGCCCGCGCCTCCATGCGCCGCTACGGCGTGCGTTTCGGCGCCTATCATATCTTCGTCCCGGCACTTCTGAAGCCGGCGCCGGCCGAACTCATCACGCTGCTCTGGGCGCTGAAGAACGACGGTCTCGACAAGCCGGGCTACGGCGATCTCATTCCCGTGCTTGCCGCCGGTCGCACCTCCGTCGTCACCGATCCGAGCTTCGAGCGGATGTTCTACAAGCTCGCCGGCTTCCGTTTCCTCGGCAAGCGTGCCGTGCGTATCGACATCCTCGAACGGCTTGCCGATATCATCCGTCCGCTGCTGCAATGGAAGCCCGGTCAGAACAACCGTCCGGAGGGCGCCTATGATGGCCGCCGCTTCACGACGACGACGGCGATGCTGTCGATCCTCGGTGCGACGCTCGAGGACATGGAAGAAATCCTCAAGGGTCTCGGCTATCGCGCCGATGCCGTGAAGGCGGAAGAGGCATCGGTCTATCTTGCGGCGCAGGATGCGGCCTCAGTGCCTGCCGCCAGCGCGCAAACGCCTGCGGAAGAGACTGCCGAGAAGGCCGATCACGACGATGCCGATGGCGCCGCGGAAGAGACTGCTGCCGAGCCATCCACAACCGAGGCGGCTTCGGCGGTCGCCGACGCGCAGGTGACGGGAGCGGTCGAAAGCCCCGCTCCGGAAGCGATCGAGGCATCCGCTCCGGCGGAAGCCTCAGCTGCCGGGGAAATCTCCGCTCCTGCGGAAACGGTATCGGCTTCCGAGGAAGCAGGACCTGCTCCTGGGGAAGCCGGCGAGCCGACGGAACCGAAGCCGGTTCTTCTGTGGCGTCTTGGCGGTCGCAACGACAATCAGCGCCAGGGGCGCGGCGGGCATGGCGAACGCCGTGGCGCCCAGGGCCAGGAGCGCGGTCAGAACCAGGAGCGCGGCGACCGCAATCGCCGGCCGGGCGGCGGTGAAGGCGGCGAGGGCAATCGCGGCGGCGACGGCCGCGACAACAATCGCCAGAACCGCGGCAAGGAAGGCGGCGGTCGCGATGGTGGCCGACCGCAGCAGGCAAGAGGCGACCGCAACAACCAACCACGGGGCGACCAGCCGCGTGGCGACCGGCAGGACCGTGGCGATCGCAAGGATCGCGGCGAGCGTAACGATCGCAACGACCGCAACAACAATCGTGGCGGCTCGCAGCCGTTGCGCTTCGAGGCCAAGCCGCCGCGCAAGGAGAAGCCGATCGATCCGGATTCGCCTTTCGCCAAGCTCGCAGCTCTCAAGGAGCAGATGAAGAAGTAATCATGAGCGGGGAGATACAGCCGACAAGCGGTTCGCGCCAGCGCATCGACAAGTGGTTGTTCTTCGCGCGCATGGTGAAGTCGCGCTCGCTGGCGCAGAGCCACATCCAATCGGGCCATGTGCGCATCAATGGCGAGCGTTGCAACCATCCAAGCCAGATGGTCAAGCCGGGCGACCGTATCGAGCTGACGATGGAGCGGCGCGATGTCGTTCTCGTCATGCGCCTTGCCGGCGAACGGCGGGGGCCTTACGAGGAGGCGCGGCTGCTCTACGACGACCAGTCCCCGCCGCCCGATGAGGCAAAACGTCTCACGCCCTACGAGCAGGCGATCCGGGCGACCGGCACCGGCCGTCCGACCAAAAAGGAAAGACGTGCAATCGACAGGCTGATGTCGGACGAGGATTAGAAAACTCTGTCTGCGGCGGCGGCTTTTGCAGATCGTTTATCCTTGAAATCCGGCGATAAAGCCGATAGGTCACTGACAACCTGCCGGAAGCGTGCTTGCCTCCCAAGCCTGCTCACGCTTTTCCTCCGGCACGGGGATAGGCGCGACGTTCCAGGTTGCCCGGCCCCATCCGCATGGAAATCCTGGAGTTCTTCATGACCTATGTCGTGACCGACAATTGCATCAAGTGCAAATACACCGATTGCGTGGAAGTCTGCCCTGTCGACTGCTTCTACGAGGGCGAGAATTTCCTCGTCATCCATCCCGACGAATGCATCGATTGCGGCGTCTGCGAACCTGAATGTCCCGCCGAGGCGATCAAGCCCGATACCGAGCCGGGCCTCGACAAATGGCTGAAAATCAATACCGAATATGCCACGATCTGGCCGAATATCACGGTCAAGAAGGACCCGTTGCCCGAGGCCAAGGAAATGGATGGCGAGACCGGAAAGTTCGAAAAGTATTTTTCGGAGAAGCCCGGTTCTGGCGATTGAGACAGCGCCCACATCCGGTCCCGGATTCGGGCGACCGCGGCGCGAAACGTTTTAAAAGCTGCGTGAGGCATATGGGTGACATGTGTTGCCCGCATGACTCAAGCGAAGCAAATTATTGATTTCCTCATATTTTTATGATAGGTTTCGTCTACTGTTCCATTTGTGGCATGACGCATGCCCAAAACCATCACGAAAGCAAAACAAATCCGTACACGGTTTCCGTGACATATCAACGCTTTGAGCGCCGGGTCCCAAGATCGTGCGCAAGAAGTCTTTGCTTTTGCCCGATGGGACCAGAGTGAAGTCACCCGACGGATACTACCGTCTCACCCGGGCCTGACTGACCCGGCTCCGGCCGCCGCCGGAAGCGTAACAGGGAGTTTTTGAATAGAATGACGACTCAGCAGAAAAAGCCTTCTACAGCACGTCACGGCTTCAAGACCGGTGAATCAATCGTCTACCCCGCTCATGGCGTCGGTACCATCACCGCTATCGAAGAGCAAGAAGTTGCCGGCATGAAGCTCGAACTTTTCGTTATCGATTTCGAGAAGGACAAAATGCGTCTGAAGGTTCCGGTCGCGAAGGCCATGAGCATTGGTATGCGCAAGCTTTCGGAAACGGATTTCGTCGAGCGTGCTTTGAAGGTTGTGCAGGGCAAGGCGCGCGTCAAGCGCACCATGTGGTCCCGCCGCGCCCAGGAATATGATGCCAAGATCAATTCCGGCGACTTGATTTCCATCGCTGAAGTCGTGCGCGATCTCTATCGTGCCGAGAACCAGCCTGAACAGTCCTATTCCGAGCGTCAGCTTTATGAGGCTGCGCTCGACCGCATGGCGCGCGAAATCGCCGCGGTCAACAAGATGTCGGAAACCGAAGCCGTCCGCCTCGTCGAGACCAATCTCAACAAGGGTCCGAAGCGCGGCAAGGCGATCGAAGAAGACGATTCACAGGACGAAGCCGCATAAAGCGACCCCGTTTTTCTGTCAAAAAACCCGGCCTTCGAGCCGGGTTTTTTTATTGGAACTTTTTCCCGATTGCCGCGTTTATCACACGTAATTGCGGACTGCTCGTCGGGCAATGGCCTCACGGGCGAACTGCTATTCCGTCAATGTTCGATGAGGAGCGGATCATGCCTTTTCTATATTGCCCATCCGGCAAGGTGAAGAAACAGATCCTGCCCAGCCGTCTTACCGGCACATGATGAGAAATAGGGCCTCCCCCTGAAAAGTCCAGGGGCGAGGCTTTTATGCATTCAGAACCCCATTCAATCCGGACAGCGATGTTCCGGAAGTTGAGTTTTATTGTTCATTTCAGGGCGAGAGGCCTGTTTCGGGAGATTGAAATGAAGAACATGTCTGCAGATCGGCGCATGATCAAAATCGCGATGGCCGCGCCTTATCTCGCCCGCCAGGAAGAGCACGATCTCGCCACCCGTTGGAAGGATCATGACGACCGCGGTGCGCGCAACCAGATCGCCATGGCCCATATGCGCCTCGTCATATCCATGGCGGGCAAGTTCCGCAATTTCGGTCTGCCGATGAGCGATCTGGTGCAGGAGGGCTATGTCGGTCTGCTCGAGGCCGCCGCCCGCTTCGAGCCCGAACGCGACGTGCGCTTTTCCACCTATGCAAGCTGGTGGATCAGAGCGTCGATCCAGGATTATATCCTGCGCAACTGGTCGATCGTGCGCGGCGGCACCAGTTCGGCGCAAAAAGCGTTGTTCTTCAATCTGCGCCGTCTGCGCGCCAAGCTCGCCAAGGGTGACACGCAGCTGACGCTGCAATCCATTCACCAGGAAATCGCCGCAGCCCTCGGCGTCAGCCTCTCGGATGTGCAGACGATGGATGCCAGGCTTTCCGGCAATGACGCCTCGCTGCAGGCGCCTTCGGTCTCCGGCGATGCCGAGAGTGCGGAGAAGATGGACTTCCTCGTCAGCGACGATCCCCTGCCGGACGAGCAGGTGTCGAACATGATCGACGGCGAGCGCCGCCGCGTCTGGCTCGCCTCGGCGCTGAAACATCTCAACGAACGCGAGATGAAGATCATCAGCGCCCGGCGACTGGCGGAAGACGGTGCCACGCTCGAAGAGCTCGGTGCCGATCTCGGCATTTCCAAGGAGCGCGTACGTCAGATCGAAAGCCGGGCGATGGAGAAGCTTCGCAGCGCGCTCGTCAGCGCCGATCCGCATATGGCGGCCTACGCCTGAACCTTATCCCCTCCAGCAGCACAGACTGGCCCGGCGCAAACCGGGCCTTTTTTATTCGGCGATGATCTTGACGCGATCGCCTGTTGCAACGGCTGCCCCCGTGGGCAGGGCGTTGATGAGCTTGAAGAGATCGAGCTTGCGGTCTGTGCCCATCATGCGGGCGGCGAGCGTCGAGATGTTCTCACCCGGCCGGACCGTGACGACGCGGATGCGCAGCGGCTTCAGCGAGGCGGTCTCTGCCGGCGTCATGCGGCGGAAGCTCGCCCGTAGCACATTCGCCGTTGGCTCAAGGGCGCCGCTGCCTTTCGGCACGGCGGTCAGGAAACGGAAGATCTGCGAATTGTTGCGGATCACGGTCACATCGAAATCCCAGCGGTCGGCGCTAGCGCGCGCGGTGGCTGCTTCCATGCCGTTGATGGTGATCGGCTGGATGGTCGACGGGTCGAGCCCGGTCACCCAGCCGCTGGAAATATAGTTAGTGAGGCTCTGGTTCTGATTGTCGGCGACGCCGTCGAAGCGGACGGCGATGTCGTTCGGGCCGGTGGCCATCACCGCTTCGACCTTGTTGTCGATGTGGAAATCCGGCGGTACGTCGAAACGGATGCCGAGGCCGCCATGCAGGAAAGTCTGGCCGCGCACATAGCCTTCTTCCGGGCTGTCGCCGTAGAGCAGTCCGTCTATACCGTCGAGATAATAATTGCGCCCCTTGTCGCCGACCGAGCCTTCCTGGCCGAAGGCGCGGGCGTGGGTGCGGGCAAGTTCTATGCGCTGGGCCGAATTCGGATGGCTCGACAGGAAGTCGAGGCTCTGGTCGGCTTCGGGATCAACCGACATGAAGCGACTGTAAGCGGCCATCGAATCGAGGAACCGGGTGGCGGCATAAGGGTCGTAGCCGGCTTCGCCGAGCATGCGCACGCCGATGACATCGGCCTGCAGCTCCTGCTGGCGGGAGAAGGCGGCGAGCCGCAGCTTGCCGCGGGCAAGCGCCTGCTTGCCGGCGATGTCGCTGGACAGGACCTCGGCGACGACGCGGCTGGCGATGACCTCAGCCTCTTCGCGCTTCTGCCGCTCGATGCCGTGGTTTGCCGTCACATGGCCCATTTCGTGCGACAGCACAGCAGCGACTTCCGAGGCGTCGTTGGCAAGGGCGAGCAGGCCGCGGGTAACGTAGAGATAACCGCCCGGCAGCGCGAAGGCGTTGATCGCCGGCGAATTCAGAATGGTGATGCGGTAGGATTGGCTCGGATTTTCCGACACCGCCGTCAGCGCGCCGGCGATGCGGGCGACGAGGCGCTCGGTTTTGGCGTCCTTGTATTCGCCGCCATAGCTTGCCACGATGCGCGGATGCTCGCGGGCGCCCATTGCCGCGCGCGGATCGTTCTTCTGCACCTCGTCGACGATCTGCGGATTGGAAGAAGGCGAGACACTGGGCTGATAGGATTGGTCGATCAGCGATTGGCAGCCATTCAGCGCCATTGCGAGGGCCGAAAGCAGCATCATGCGACGCGCGAAGCGCCGCGGCGCGGAGATGGCATCACTGGAAAGCGCGGGCGATTTCCACGTCGTCGAGCTGTCCAGTCTGATTCTCCGCATCATGTCGCTGTTTTGCCGGTTTGCCGCAGATTCGGACCGACCGTGGCAAGGGGAACTCAACAGGTGCGCACCCCTGATCTCGCGCTGCACAATCGGCCGATACAAGTCGTTGCTGTAGCTGATTTACGCATCGGTTGCATAGCGAGACTTCGTTTAAATGTGGCGCCGTTGCATTTTAGCAAGCCTCAGGCATTAAGGCTTCCTTTCGCTCGGATGAAATTATGGCGAAAGTTCCGTCACAAAGCGGAGATTCGTCGACGGCGCGGAAAAAGAACGGCCCGATTGAAGCAACCGGCTCGATAGCGACAGTCTTGCGAGAAAATTGCAACCCTTGATATAGGCATCGAGAGGAAGGGCTCCCGGTGAAGCATCCTCTCGCAGTAACGATTCGACTATTCGGCAGCTTCCGCCGTCGCCGGTTGCGGCTTCGTGGTCTCGCCGGCGCGAGGCAGCTGCACGGGTTTCAGCATGATGGCGGCGGCAAGGCCGATCAGCGCAATGGCGCAGGAAGTCATGAAGAGCGGCGAGAAAGCGGCGGCATAGGTATCGGCGACGGCCTGGCGGCTCGCTTCGGGAAGGGCGGCCATCATTTTCGGCGTCAGCTGCTCGATATCGGCGACGCCGGGAATGGAGATGCCGACCTTGCCGAGCTGAGAGGCGATGATGGCGCCATAGATGGAAATGGCGATCGAGGCACCGCCCATGCGCGACAGCGTCACCGAGCCGGTTGCGGCGCCGACATCGCGGGCGGGTGCTGCATTCTGTACGCCGATGACGGGAACCTGCTGGGCAAGGCCGATGCCGATGCCGTGCAGCATCATGACCGCGCCGATGAAGGCGATCGGCGTTCCCGCGTGGATCTGCGACATCAGTGCAAAGGCGATGGCACTGCAGGTGAGGCTTGCAATGGCGAAGGGCTTGTAGCGCCCCGTCTTCGAGATGATGCGGCCTGCGGAAAGCGACCCGCAGACGAGGCCGCCGGTCAGAAGGATGAAGAGCAGGCCGGCGGCAGACGGCGAAAGGCCGGTCGTGGTCTGCAGGAAGAGAGCGAGATAATTGACCATGCCGATGGCGATGGCGCCGCCCATGATCGAGATCACCAGGAGCAGGCTGAAGGTCGAGTTGCGAAACAGCTGCAGGGGAACGATCGGCTCCGGCGCGCGGCGCTCGACGAACACCCAGGTGACGGCGCAGACGACGCCGAAGGCGACGATGCCGATACTTTCAGGCGAAATCAATGCACCGAACAGTTCGCTGCTGTCGGTGGCAAGCACGATGCTTGTTGTCGTCATGGCAAGCAGAAGCGCACCGGCATAATCGATCTTGGGGCGGCGATGCGGTTTGCGGTACGGCAGCATGAAGACAAGGCCGGCGAGCACGATGAAGCCGATCGGCACGTTGACGAGGAAGATCGAGCGCCAGCCGAAGAGATCGCTCATCGTGCCGCCGAGCACGGGGCCGATCGCGCCCGATGCCATCAGCACGAGGCTGGAATAGCTCTGGTAGCGCGCCCGCTCGCGTGGCTCGAACAGGTCGGCGTTGACGGCGAAGATCGATACCATGATGCCGCCGCCGCCAAGACCCTGCAGCACGCGGGCGGCGATCAGCGTATTCATCGAGACCGCAAGGCCGCAGACTGTCGATCCGACGGTGAAGATCATGATCGCCGTCATCATCACGTATTTGCGGCCGAACAGGTCGCCGAGCTTGCCGTAGAGCGGCATGACTGCGCTCAGCGACAGGAGATAGGCCGAGCCGATCCAGCCGAAACGCTCGAGATGACCGAATTCGCCGACGATCGTCGGCAGCGCCGTGGAGACGATCTGATTATCAAGCGTCGCCATGAACATGGCGGTCATCAGGAAGAAGAAGAGGATAAGCCGGCGACGAGGATCCGTCACGAGCGGCGCAGGCGCGAGGTGCATGTCCATGGGAGGCATCGTTCCGGGTTGAAGTGCATTTATGTGCTAACAGCATATAGTTGTCAACGGCACATTAATGACATCGGCATATTCAATTTTTGAATCGGCTCTGTTATGGTCCTGTGATGAGCGACGTCCTGACCAAGACCCATTCTGTGGAGCCGGCCAAGCCGGATCGTGAAAACGTGCCGCGTATCGGCCGGAGCATGGCGCGCATGCGGCTGATGACCGGGCGGCGGCTGATCGGCCGGCTGGCGATCCAGAGTGCTGCACCGGGCCTCGAGCTATCGCATCTCGACGTGCTCGATGCCGTGCGGAGGGCGCAGCCTGCCGGCGAGGTCACGGTCGGCATGATCGCGGAGATGCTGCGCATCGATCCGTCACGGGCAAGCCGCGTGGTGGCCGACATGGTCGGGCGCAACGTGCTGCGCCGCGAGGCCTCGCAGGCCGATGCGCGGCGGATCGTCGTCGTCATGACCGAGGTCGGCCAGGACCTGCTTGCCGAGATCGTCGCGCAGAAGCTTGCGATCATTTCCGAAATCGTTTCGGACTGGCCGCAGGAAGATGTCGAGCGCTTCGCAGCGCTCTTCGAGCGCTTCATCGGCGGCTACGAGGCGGTTTTCCTGTCGCGCGACAAGGATACGCCGGGCTGAGGCAGACGCCGACGTTCGCCGGCCCTTCCCCTCGACCCCTCGTTTGCGCTAAGGGCAATGCCCATGAGCCAATCCACCTTCACCATTCTCCTTGGCGGCGAACTCAGCCTGACGGAGCGCCTGCGCGATGCCATCGAGGACAGCCGCTTCATTGCGGCCGATGGCGGCATGCGGCATGCGGCAGCACTCGGTATTGCGCCGGAGCTCTGGGTCGGCGATTTCGATTCGACCCCTGATGATCTCGCGGGTGCATTTCCCGATGTGCCGAAACAGCCCTATCCGGCAGCGAAGGCGGCGACGGACGGTGAAATCGCCGTGGCGGAGGCCATCGCGCGGGGCGCGCGGCGGCTGATCCTCGCCGGTGCGCTCGGCGGCGAACGTTCCGACCACGCGCTTCAGCATCTGCTGTCGGCCGTCAGCCTGGCGGAAGAGGGTTTCGACCTGCTGCTGACCTCGGGCAAGGAAGAGGCAGTGCCGCTGGTTGCCGGTGCGATCGAACTGGACCTTCCCAAGGGCAGCCTGTTTTCCGTGCCCGGATTCAGCGAGCTGAGAGGGCTTTCCATCGAGAATGCACGTTATCCGCTAGCAGATTTCCATCTGCCTTTCGGCTCATCGCGCACCATTTCCAATGTTGCGGAAGGCAAGGTTCGCTTTTCGCTCCGCAGCGGCCGGGCAATCGTGCTCGCCCGGCCCTATGATCTTTCCGGAGTCTGATTTTTGGCCCCTCCCATTCTGAAACTCGACGATATCTTCCTGAGCTTTGGCGGTGCACCGCTTCTGGCGGGTGCCGGCCTGCAGATCGAGCCCGGTGACAAAATCTGTCTCGTCGGGCGTAACGGCTCGGGAAAATCGACGCTGCTGAAGATTGCCGCCGGCCTGGTCGAGGCGCAGTCCGGCGAGGTCTTCCGCCATCCGTCCTCGACGGTGCGTTATCTCGAACAGGCGCCGGATTTTGCCGGCTTCAACACGGTGCAGGCCTATGCCGAGGCCGGCCTCGGCCCGGGCGATGACCCCTATCGTGTCACCTATCTGCTGTCGCATCTCGGGCTGAGCGGCGATGAGGACCCCAGGATGCTGTCCGGTGGCGAATCGCGGCGCGCAGCCCTTGCCCGGGTTATGGCACCGGAGCCGGACATTCTTCTGCTCGACGAACCGACCAACCATCTCGACCTGCCGACCATCGAATGGCTGGAAGGCGAGCTGCAAAAGACGCGCAGCGCCTTGGTGCTGATCTCGCACGACCGGCGTTTCCTCGAAAAGGTCTCGACGGCAACCGTCTGGCTCGACCGCGGCACCTCGCGCCGGCTGGACAGGGGCTTTGCACATTTCGAAGCCTGGCGCGACCAGGTGCTGGAGGCCGAGGAGCTGGAGCAGCACAAGCTCGGCAAGTCGATCGAGCGCGAGGAGCACTGGCTGCGCTATGGCGTCACGGCGCGGCGTAAGCGCAACATGCGCCGTCTCGGCGAGCTGCAGACGATGCGCTCGAACTATCGCGGCCACAAGGGACCGCAGGGCACGGTGCAGGCGACGGTTTCGGACGCGCAGGAATCCGGCAAGCTGGTGATCGAGGCCGACAAGATCACCAAGAGCTTCGGTGAGAGGGCAATCGTCACGCCGTTTTCGATCCGCGTGCATCGCGGCGACTGCATTGGTCTGGTCGGACCGAACGGCGCCGGCAAGACGACGCTGCTGAAGATGCTGACCGGACAGCTTTCACCCGATAGCGGCATCGTCAAGCTCGGCACCAATCTGGAGATTGCGACGCTCGACCAGAAACGCGAAGATCTCGATCCCGAGGATACGCTTGCCAACTATCTGACGGATGGGCGCGGCGAAAACCTGCTCGTCAACGGCGAGCAGCGCCATGTCACCGGCTACATGAAGGAATTTCTGTTTCAGCCGGAACAGGCGCGTACGCCGATCAGAAACCTCTCCGGCGGCGAACGCGCCCGGCTGATGCTGGCACGCATCCTGTCGCGCCCGACGAACCTCTTGATCCTCGACGAGCCGACCAACGATCTCGATATCGAAACGCTCGATCTCCTGCAGGAGATTGTCGCCGGCTTTCCCGGCACCGTCATCCTCGTCAGCCACGACCGCGATTTCCTCGACCGCACCGTGACCTCGACGATCGCACCCGCCGTGCCGGATGCGCCTGATGGTCGCTGGATCGAATATGCTGGCGGCTACTCGGACATGCTTATACAGCGCAAGGGCGCGCTTGAGGAGCGCAGAAAAGCCGAGAAGGCGGCGGAGAAGCCGAAGACCCAGCAAGCAACAGCTTCAGGCAGCTCGAAGGTCAAGCTCTCCTTCAAGCAGAAATTCGCACTGGAAAACCTGCCAAAGGAAATGGCGAAGGCCGAAGCCGAAATCGCCAAGCGCGAACAGGTGATGGCAGACCCCAATCTTTTCACGCGCGATCCCGCAGCCTTCAACCGGCTTGCCGGCGAGATGGAAAAACTGCGCGCCAGCCTGACTGACATGGAAGAGGAGTGGCTGGAGCTCGAAATGCTGCGGGAAGAGCTGGAAGGCTGAGATTTTCTCGAGGCTCAAGGCTCACTTTTCCTTGATTCGTCAGTGTGTCGTCCTGCGGCATAAGGTGCCGTCCGGCAGCCGGGGATATTGCTAATCGCAATGGCGACAAGGAAAAGTCATATGTCTCGCAAGCCTCATTCCCGTTTTCTCACAGCACTTACTGCCGGCAGCCTCGTGGCGCTTGCCCTGTCGCAAACCGCACAGGCGCAAGACGCCCAGCGCATTCGTGTTCGGAGCGCAATCGAAACACTCAGCGGCGATACGCTCGTCGTCAAGACGCGCGAGGGCAACGATGCGACGGTCGCGCTGAAAGCCGGCTGGAAGGTCGACGGCATCAAAAAAGCTTCCGTCGAGGATATCAAACCCGGCGATTTCGTCGGCGTCGCTTCGCTTCCGAAGGGCACGGGCCCGGACGGGGCGATCGAGGTGCTGATCTTTCCGGCGTCGATGAAGGGAACCGGTGAGGGCAACCGTCCCTGGGATGCGCAGCCGAACAGCCAGATGACCAACGCGACTGTCAGCAACGCCGTCAAATCCGTCGACGGCCACACGATCACGCTGACCTATCAGGGCAAGGAAAAGACCATCTCGATTGCCGATGGCACGCCGATCGTGACGTTGGCGCCTGCGACCAAGGATGATCTGAAGCCCGGCGCCGGCGTCGTCGTCACCGGCGAGACGGCGGCGGATGGCAGCATCTCGGCCAGCCAGATCGCCGTCGGTCTCAACGGCGTCATACCGCCGATGTAACGGATGCGCGGCATCAAAGCGCCGGCGCGGGCATGGCGGCAGCGCCGGCACTGGCGCTGGCGCCGGTCTGGACGACAGATGGCTGTTCCTCGGATTTTGACGGCAGCGCCTGCAGATGCAGCACGCGCGGCTTCAGCACCTCGAGATAGGCCTCGGAGCGGCCGATATAGATCATGCCGCTTTCGGGCATCGAGGTGAGCAGTTTGGCCATTGTTTCCTGAAATTCCGGCTCCATGCCTTCCAGCACTTCGTCGAAGATGATCCAGCGCGGGCGCACGAGAAGCAGACGGGCAAATCCGATCGCTTTCTGCTGGTCGCTGTCGAGCAGCTTGTCCCAGCGGGCGCGGGTTTCGAGCCTTGCGATCAGCGAATGGAGACCAACCTTGTCGAGGGCCGCCTCGACGTCGGCTTTCTCGTAGGCTTCGGGACGTTCGGGGAAGGCCAGCGCCTCGCGCAGCGTGCCGCCGGGAACATAGGCAACCTGCGGAACGAAGAGCATGTCGTCGATCGGCGGCAGGCCTATCGTGCCGCTGCCGCACGGCCAGAGGCCGGCCATCGCCTGGAAGAGCAGCTTGCGATTGACGCTGTGATCGCCGTTGATCATGATTTTTTCGCCGGCCTTGATCACGACATCGGTTTCACGCAGGCGGAAACCGCCGCATTCCTCGATGTCTTCGCCGATCTTGGCGACGATCACCACGTCCTTCAGCGTCAGCGTGTCGGGCGCGGCGTTTTCATAGGCGATGCTGTCCTTCAGGTCGAAGTCCTCTTCCATCTCGACCAGCGCCTGGCGGAAATCGGTGACGCGCATCAGCGTGGCGCGCCATTCGGCGATCGGGCCGAAATTGGACACATACCAGCGCAGCGCCGTGTTGACCTGGTTGAAGGCACCGACGGACATCATCAGCTGGCCGAGGGTGAGACCGCCGGAGAAATAGGCGGGGGCGGCAACGATGATCGGGATGACGATCACCAGCCAGCCATAGCCGGCCGAGACCCAGGTGAGATTGGTATTGGCCATGGCAAGCCGCTTGACGACTGTCAGGACCGAGCTGATATCGGTGTTGATGCGCCGACGCTCGTTCTCCTCGCCGCGGGCGACGGTGATTGCCGGCATGTTTTCGTTGGCGTGCATCAGCGTGAAGCGAAGCTCGGCCTCTTTCGAAAAACGATCGGCATTGAGCTTCACCAGCTTGCGGCCGACCACCTGGCTCAGCACTGACGCGGAAGCGGCATAGAAAATCGCCGCCCAGACCATGTAGCCTGGAATGGAGAAGCTATGGCCGCTGATGCGGAAGATGAAGCCGCTGGAAAGTTCCCAGAGCACGCCGATGAAGCTCACAAGAAGAATGGTCGACTGCAGCAGGCCGAGAACCAGTCCTGTCGTGCTTTCGGCAAGGTTGCGGGAATCCTCGTGCAGACGCTGGTCCGGATTGACGCCGATCAAGCCGCTGGAGGCGAGCCGCAGCGCTCGCTTGCGCTTCAGCCACTGGTCGACCAGATCGCGCGACAAGCCTTCGCGCATATAGAGCGCGGTCATCTGGTTCAGCCAAGCCTGCAGCACGTTGAGCAGCAGCAGCGTGCCGGCGATCATCGCGAAGATTTCGAGCTGGTGGAAGAATTCGCCGAGGTCGCGGCGCTCCAGCGAGTCGTAGAAAGGAGCATTCCACTCGTTCAGGATGACCTGGCCGTAGGATGTCGCCAGGATGACGAGGATCAGCACGGTCGCCAGAAACAGCACCTTGCCACGCACTTCCGAATTCCAGAATGCTGAGAACATGACGCCGAGGCGATATGTCAGGCTTAAATCATACCCTACCCTATCCTGCCTCCGGATGCCCGGCCTCCTCTCGATCTTATCTGCCATTACGCTTTTCCAAATCGCCCATGCCCCTATAAATAACATGGTGGCGTTACCGGTCTATCAACAGATTCTATCAGTCATTAAAGTGTGATGATGCTTGCATGAGTCTCTCCTGCATGCATTCGCCAGTTGATTCGCAATCAGACTGGGTCTAATTAAGGCCTCCGTGGTGATTTGGCCGGCCGGCTTGCAGCCACGTTAAAAAAGTCGCTAAAGGGCCGCGTGCGGACCGGTAGCGATTTTTGTCGCCGCCGGTTTTTGTTTTTGATCGAGTGACCGCAATGCCCATCAAGATCCCCGATACGCTGCCCGCCTTCGAAACCCTGGTTCAGGAGGGTGTGCGGGTGATGACCGAGACGTTGGCGATCCGTCAGGATATCCGACCGTTGCAGATAGGGCTGCTGAACCTCATGCCGAACAAGATCAAGACCGAGCTGCAGATGGCCCGCCTTGTCGGCGCCTCGCCGCTGCAGGTGGAGCTGTCGCTCATCCGCATCGGCGGCCACAAGGCGAAGAATACGTCCGAAGATCATCTGCTTGCCTTTTACCAGACCTGGGAGGAGGTAAAGCACCGCAAGTTCGACGGCTTTATCATCACCGGGGCGCCGATCGAGCTTTTGCCCTATGAGGACGTCACCTATTGGGCGGAGATGCAGGAGATTCTCGACTGGACGGAAACGAATGTCCATTCGACGATGAACGTCTGCTGGGGCGCGATGGCGGCGGTCTATCATTTTCACGGCGTTCCGAAATACGAGCTGAAAGAGAAGGCCTTCGGCGTCTACCGCCACCGGAACCTGAAGCCTTCCTCGATCTACCTCAACGGCTTTTCCGACAATTTCGAAGTGCCGGTGTCACGCTGGACCGAAGTGCGCCGCACTGATATCGAAAAATCCGAAAGCCTGGAGATCCTGATGGAGTCCAGCGAAATGGGCGTCTGCCTCGTGCACGAGAAGAGAGGCCGGCGGCTCTACATGTTCAACCATGTCGAATATGATTCCACCTCGCTTTCCGACGAGTATTTCCGCGACGTCAATGCCGGTGTGCCGATCAAGATGCCGCACAATTACTTCCCGCATAACGATCCGGCGCTTGCGCCGCAGAACCGCTGGCGCAGCCATGCGCATCTCTTGTTCGGCAACTGGATCAACGAAATCTACCAGACGACGCCCTTTGATGTGGAAGAGATCGGCACCGATCTCTGACCGTTGCCGAATCACGCCTGGAGCCGATGCCGCCGCACCACTGCTGCGGCTTTTCTTTCTGATCCGCCGGTTGCAGATTGAAGCAAATCCGGGCAGGTTCCTGTCCTGAAGCCTACCACACCGCGCGTCTTCGTCGGACGTGCAATTCACACATTGAATCGCTGCAAATTCCTCAAATCGATTCCGAATTGAGGAATTTGCAGAAGAGATAGAATGGACGGTCGATCATGTCGGATAAGTTGGAGCGGGACGTTTTCGGGCAGACGCAGGCGGGCGAGACCGTCTATCGCGTCGAGATCAAGGGCGGCGGGCTGACGGCCAAGATCATCAGCTGGGGCGCGGTCATCCAGGATCTGCGTCTCGAGGGACATGATGCGCCGCTGCAGCTTGGCTTCGACGATTTCGACAGCTATCTGCTTTATTCGTCCTATTTCGGCGCGACGCCCGGCCGCTGCGCCAACCGCGTCGGCGGCGGCAGGTTCACGCTTGACGGCAAGGACTATCAGCTCGAGCCGAATGAAAACGGCGTCACGCATCTGCATGGCGGCAGCGACAATATCGCCAAACGCAATTGGACGATCGTCGAGCATGACGTCGACCGCGTGGTGCTGAAGATCGTCGATCCCGATGGCCGCGCCGGCTATCCCGGCAATTGCACCATCCAGGCGACTTTTTGGGTGCATGGCAATGGTGAACTGTCGATCACCTACGAATCGACCAGCGACCAGCCGACGCTCGCCAATGTCTGCCAGCACGCCTATTTCAATCTCGACGGCCGCGAAGACGCGCTTGGCCATGACATCATGATTGCCGCCGATCACTATCTGCCGACCGATGAGAAGCAGGTGCCGACCGGCGAGATCCGTTCCGTCGAGGGCACGGAATTCGATTTCCGCGAGATGGCGCCGATGAAGCGTTTTGTCGGCAGTGAACAAGCGTTTTACGACCATAATTTCTGCCTGTCGGGCGAGCGTACCGCCAAGCGGAGCGTCGCGCTCGCCCGCAGCCTGTATTCCGGCGTATCGCTGGAAGTGCGCAGCACGGAGCCAGGTGTGCAGTTCTATGCCGGCTTCAAGCTCGATGTCGCGGCCCCCGGCATCGGCGGGCGCAAATACGGCCCATTCGCCGGCTTCTGCCTGGAGACGCAGATCTGGCCGGATGCCATCAATCACCAAGGTTTTCCGAATGCGGTCCTGCGCCCCGGCGAAGTGCTGCGCCAGGAGACGGATTATATCTTCACCAAGAACTGAGTGTTTCTGCCGCACGCACGGCTGTCAAATTCGAGCGTTATGAAACCCTTGCTGGTCCGCCGGCGAGGGTTTTTTCGTTCCGTGCTCGATTCTGTCTTGCCGATTGGTTCTATATAGGTTCTATTGTGTGTCCATGGATAGAACCAGTCTGATAGCGGAATTGAACAGCCGCGGCCTGCGTGACGAGGCGCTGACCGGGCCGCTCTACAAGCGGCTGGCGCAGACGCTGACCGGCCTCATTCAGGAAGGGCTGCTGAAGCCCGGCACCGCGCTGCCGGGCGAGCGCGACCTTGCCGAGGCTCTGAAGCTCGGCCGTGTCACCGTGCGCACCGCCTATCGCGACCTGATGGCGTCAGGCGCACTGGAATCGCGCCACGGAAGCGGTACTTTCGTATCGAGCAGGGTGGAACGCATGGAACAGTCGCTGTGGCGGCTTTCCTCCTTCTCCGCCGACATGCGTTCACGCGGGCGTCTGCCGGCCGCACGGATATTGTCGCGGGCGGTCAATACGCCGTCCCCGGAGGAATCCTTCCTGCTCGGCCTCGGCGGCGACGAGCCGGTGCTGAGACTTGACCGCTTGCGCCTTGCCGACGGCCTGCCGCTGGCGATCGAACGCGCCGTGGTGCCGATCAAGTTCCTGGGACACGATGCCGGCGGTGAGGGATCGCTCTACGATGCGTTGACGGCCAGCGGCCACAGGCCCGTGCGCGCGCTGCAGCGGCTGACCGCAGTCACGCTCGATCCGTCTTCCGCGGCGATCCTGGACGTCAAATCGGGCGCGCCAGCGCTTCTGATCGAACGTGTCTCGCGCCTGGAGGACCAACGCGTCGTCGAATACACCCGCTCGCATTATCGCGGCGATGCCTATGATTTCGTTGCCGAATTGAGAATCGGAGATGACCTATGAATGACCACCAGTCACTGATGCTACAGGAAGCCGGCCAATCGCCTGAGGTGGTGGCCACGCTGCTCGAAAAGGAAAAACCGGTCTTTGCCGAGATCGCCCGGCTGTTTTCGTCCGCCCGCCCGAGCGTGGTGACGACGGCGGCGCGCGGCTCCTCGGACCATGCCGCCACCTTCTTCAAATATCTCTTCGAGATCACCTGCGGCGTTCCGGTCGCCTCGGTCGGCCCGTCGATCGCTTCGGTCTATGGTGCGGCGCTGCATCTGAAGGGCGGTGTCCATTTCACCGTCTCGCAGTCGGGTGCCAGCCCCGACATCGTCGCGCTGCAGGATGCGGCGAAGAAGGGCGGAGCGACGACGATCGCCGTCGTCAACGTCACCGACAGCCCGCTTGCGAAGCAGGCCGATATCGTTCTCGGTCTCAATGCAGGTGCTGAAAAGAGTGTCGCGGCGACAAAATCCTTCATCGCCTCGGTTGCAGCCCTTTCCGGGGTAACGGCTGCCATCGGCGGTGCGTCCGATCTGCAGGCCGCGCTCGGCAAGCTGCCGGAGGCGCTCTCGGCAACCGCCGGTATCGACACGGCGGCAGCCGAGGAGGTGCTCTTCAATGCGACCTCGCTCTATACCGCCGGCCGCGGCCCGGCCTTCGCGATCGCGCTCGAAGCGGCGTTGAAGGCCAAGGAGACCTCCGGCCTGCATGCCGAGGCCTTCTCGCTGGCGGAGCTGATGCATGGCCCGATGCGCCTGGTGCAGCCGGGCTTCCCGATCGTCGCCTTTGCGCCCGACGATGCGGCCTTCGTCAACAATGTGCAGGCGCTGGAACGCCTGCAGAAACTCGGCGCCACCACCGTCGGTTTCTCGACTCAGCTGCTTTCCGGCGTCCATCTGCGCGTGCCGACGACGGGCAACGGCCTCGTCGATCCGCTGGTGTCGCTGCTCGTCTATTACCGGCTGATCGAGTCGGTGACGCGCCGCAAGGGCTTCGATCCCGACAAGCCGGCAAACCTGCTCAAGGTGACGGAGACGGTCTGATGGTCCGCAAGATCTTCCTCGGCGCCCGCATCTTCGACGGCGAGCGCCTCCATGACGACAAGGCCCTCATCGTTGTCGGCGGCCGCGTCGAAGCGATCGCTGCCAGAAATGATCTGCCGGACGGCGAGGTGGTGACGCTTGCCGGCGGTGTTCTGTCGGCCGGTTTCATCGATGCGCAGGTCAATGGCGGCGCCGGGCGGATGCTGAACGACGAGCCTTCCGTTGCCTCGATGGACATCATCGCCGGCGGGCACCGGCCCTATGGCACGACGTCGCTGCTGCCGACGCTGATCACCGATACATCAGAGACCTCCATTGCCGCCATCGAGGCGGCCAAGGAGGCAGTGAAAATGAACCGCGGTGTCGCCGGCCTGCATCTCGAAGGCCCGCATCTGGCGCCTGCGCGCAAGGGCGCGCATCTGGCCGAACTGATGCGGCCGGTAGAGGACCGCGATGTCAAGGCCTTCATCCGGGCGCGCGAGGCGATCGGCACGCTGCTCGTCACCATGGCCGCCGAGCAGGTGACGGTTGCCCAGGTGCGTGAGCTTGCGGAAGCCGGCGTCACCGTCAGCATCGGCCATTCCGATTGTTCGAGCGAGGCGGCGGAAGAACGTTTCGATGCCGGAGCTCGTGGAGTCACGCATCTCTTCAATGCCATGAGCCAGTTGGGACACCGTGCGCCCGGTCTCGTCGGCGCAGCGATCGATCATCCCTCGACCTGGTGCGGCATTATCGCCGACGGCCATCATGTCGATCCGAAGGCCCTGCGCACGGCGCTGCGCGCCAAACGCGGTGAAGGCAAGCTGTTTTTCGTCACCGATGCGATGTCGCTCGTCGGCTCGGAGAAGGACTCGTTCACGCTGAACGGGCGCACCGTCCGGCGCGAAACGGGCGGTTTCTGCTCGAAGCTGGTGCTGTCCGACGGCACGCTGGCCGGTTCCGACGTCGACATGATCTCGACGATCCGTTACGGCGTCACCTATCTCGACCTGACGCTTGCCGAGGCTTTGCGCATGGCGACCCTTTATCCGGCCCGGTTCCTTCGGCTTGCCGATCGCGGCCATCTCTCGCCGGGCGCGCGTGCCGATCTCGTGCATCTCACCGATGCGCTTGCCGTCACCGCCACCTGGCTCAGCGGCGAAACGGCCTGAAATCAAGGATAAGCCGGATGACTGATATCACCGATGCCTATTTCTCCAATCTGATCGGCCGGCTGGAAGAACTGAAGCAGACGCTTGCCGAGCCGATGGCGCAGGCAGCAGCCGTCATCCTCAATGCTGCCCGCGGCGACAAGCGGGTCTATGTCTTTGGCACCGGCCATTCGCATATGCTGGCGGAAGAGGTGCATTATCGTGCCGGCGGGCTCGCCTTCACCGTGCCGATACTCGTCGGCTCGGCCATGCTGCACGAGGGTGCGGTCATCAGTTCGGTCTATGAGCGCACGCAGGGCCTGGTGCGGCCGATGCTGGAGCGTTACGGCATGCAGCCGGGCGATGTCATCATCATCGCCTCCAATTCCGGGGTGAACGCCGCGCCGATCGAGGCCGCCGACTATGCGCGCGAAATCGGCGCAAAGGTGATTGCCATCACGTCGATCGCCTATTCCTCAGCGATCGCCAATGGCCGCCGGCGGCTCGCCGACGTGGCCGATGTGGTGCTCGACAACGGGCTGCCACCGGGTGACGCTGTTGTCGATCTCGAAGGCACGGGGCTTCGGGTTGGGCCAGTCTCGACAGCAGTCGGGGTGACGGTCATCAATGCGATCTTCGCCGAAGTCGCCTCGGAGCTTTCGAAATCCGGCGATGCGCCAATTTATCTCAGTGCCAACATGCCGGGCGCCGCTGAGATCAACCAGAAGCTCGTGAAGAAATACCGTCCGCGCAACCCGCATCTCTAAAGCATGTCGCGCAAAAGTGTGCCGCGATTTTGCGTCCGGAATTGCGTGAAAACAAAAAGATAGAGCATGATGCCGAAAAGTGTGAGCGGTTTTCGGACGACATCATGCTCCGATTATTAATCGAGACGGCGGATACAAAAAAGGCCGGCGTGAGCCGGCCTCTTCGATAGGCTGAAACCAGGATCAGTCCTTGGCGCGTTCGACGTAGGAATTGTCTTCCGTGGCGATGACGACGCGGGTGCCGGCATTGATGTGCGGCGGCACCATGGCGCGCACGCCGTTCGACAATATAGCCGGCTTGTAGGAAGACGAAGCCGTCTGGCCCTTGACGACCGGTTCCGTCTCCATGATTTCGAGCGTGACGTGACGCGGCATCTGGATCGCCAGCGCAATGCCTTCATGCATTGACAGAACGCAGGTCATGCCTTCCTGCAGATAAGCCTTGTCGTCCCCCATCGTGTCGACATCGACGACGACCTGATCGTAGTTTTGAGGGTTCATGAAGTGAAAGCCTTCGCCGTCTTCGTAGAGGAATTGATGGTTCACGTCCTCGACGAAGGCGCGCTCGACCTGTTCGGTGGTGCGCCAGCGCTCGGAAACCTTCACGCCGTCGACGATGCGGCGCATGTCGACCTGGGTGACCGGCGTGCCCTTGCCCGGATGAAAGTTCTGGGCGGTGAGAACGACATAGAGCTTGCCGTCGACATCGAGAACGTTGCCCTTGCGGACCGAAGAGGCGATGACCTTGACCATAAGACTTCCTTGTAACTCGGCTTTCGGCGTCGTAGATGACTGTCGAGACGCTCCGAAGACGCAAATGTTTTTTTCTTTGGGGCGCAACTAACCTAAAATCCGGGAAATAGCCACCCCCCATACCGGCCTCTCCGGCGAAGAAAGCTTGGAATGAACTCTTCGGCGAAAGCGTCCCCCTGGTGGACCCCGTCCGTGCATGCCGACCGCCGACCGTTCCTGATCGGACGCAATGCGATCCAAGCGGCGTTGCGCGGGTTTTTCGCGCGCGAGGATTTCATCGAGGTGGATACCGCGGTGCTGCAGGTCTCTCCCGGCAACGAGGCGCATCTGCATGCCTTCGCGACGGAAGCACTGACGACGGATGGGCAAAAGGCGCCGTTCTACCTGCATACCTCGCCGGAATTCGCCTGCAAGAAGCTGCTTGCGGCGGGCGAGGAGCGCATCTCGTGTTTTGCGCATGTCTATCGCAACCGCGAGCGCGGGCCGCTGCACCATCCCGAGTTCACCATGCTCGAATGGTATCGGGCCGGCGAAGGCTACGAGAGCCTGATGATGGATTGCGTGCGGATCCTGGCGCTGGCGACTGAGACGGTGAAGACCGGGAAGCTTGCCTATCGCGGCGCCGAGAGCGATCCCTTCGCCGGGCCGGAGCGGATCAGCGTTGCCGAAGCGTTCGAGCGTCATGCCGGCATCGATCTTCTCGCCTCGGTCGCCGCCGACGGTTCGACCGACCGCGACCATCTGGCGGCCGAGACGAAGCGCATCGGCATGCGGGTTGCCGATGACGACGGCTGGGCCGATCTCTTCAGCCGGGTGCTGGTCGAAAAGATCGAACCGCATCTCGGTTTCGGCCGCATCACCATCCTCGACGAATATCCGATCTCGGAGGCAGCCCTTGCGCGTCGCTCGGCACGCGATCCGAGGGTTGCCGAACGTTTCGAGCTCTATGCCTGCGGCGTCGAGCTAGCGAACGGCTTCGGCGAACTCACCAACGCTGCAGAACAGCGGCGACGGTTCGGGATCGAGATGGCCGAGAAGGCGCGGGTCTACGGCGAGACCTATCCGATCGACGAGGATTTCCTCGCCGCGCTGTCGCTGATGCCTGAGGCAAGCGGTATCGCGCTCGGCTTCGACCGGTTGGTGATGCTCGCGACGGGAGCATCACGCATCGACCAGGTGCTCTGGGCGCCGGTGGCGGAGGTTGGAAGATGAATGTCGTCAAACCGATCAAGAGCGTCGACGATCTTGTGAAGGCGGGGCTGGTCGCGCCTGCCGATCGCATAGCGCTCGAGGAGGTGGCAGCGCGTTACGCGGTTGCGCTGACGCCCGCGATCAGCAAGCTCATTGACCGAGCCGATCCCGATGATCCGATCGCTCGGCAATTCGTGCCCGATGCAGCCGAACTCACGATCGCCCCGGAAGAACGCGCCGATCCGATCGGCGATCATGCCCACAGCCCCGTTGCAGGCATCGTTCACCGCTATCCCGATCGTGTGTTGCTCAAGGCCGTGCATGTCTGCCCGGTCTATTGCCGCTTCTGCTTCCGGCGCGAAATGGTTGGGCCGCAGGGCCTCGGCACGCTCGATGCCGCGGCGATGCAGGCCGCTTTCGATTATATCCGCGGTCATGAGGAAATCTGGGAGGTCATCCTCACCGGCGGCGATCCGCTGGTGCTTTCCTCGCGCCGGCTCGGCGAGATCATGGAGGCGCTTGCCAGCATCGCGCACGTCAAGATCATCAGGTTCCATACGCGTGTTCCGGTCGTCGATCCCGAGAAGATCAATGCGGCGCTGATCGCCGCGCTGAAGGCGAGCGGCAAGACGGTCTATATCGCGCTGCACGCCAACCATGTCAGCGAACTGACGACCGAAGCGCGGGCGGCCTGCGGCCGCCTCGTCGATGCCGGCATCGCCATGGTCAGCCAGTCAGTGCTGCTCAAGGGTGTCAACGACGATCCCGACGTGCTCGCGAAGCTGATGAAGGCCTTCGTCGAAATCCGCGTCAAACCCTATTACCTCCATCATCCGGATCTGGCGCCCGGCACCAGTCATTTCAGAGTGACGATCGACGAGGGGCAGGAGATCGTCGCGGCGCTGCGCGGGCGAATTTCCGGTCTCTGCCAGCCGGCATACATCCTCGATATCCCAGGCGGTCACGGCAAGGCCGTCGTCACTGGGAGTGCGATCCGTGCGACAGGCGACGGATGTTATTCCATCACCGATTATCGCGGCGGCGAGCATTCCTATCCACCGGCCGGTTGAGACAAACGCGGCGTTTTGCGTGTCATTTCTGTACTCGCCACGCCAGAAACCAGACTGCGTCGCAGTATCGAAATTATCTTAAGTCATTGATATAAGGTGGTTGTTTACGACGGCGCGGGAATGATCGCTAAAATCCTAACTATGAGCCTTAGTCATATTTAACTCAATAAATTAGCGGAATGTTCTGTTTTCCGCACTAAAAGAACGCTCATGACAAGGCGATGAACGCCGGATCGGGATCATGAGAATCTTGGAGTGATGGGATGAATAAGGCAATCCGCGACCTCGTAGCCAAATTCGGCAAGCTTCCTGGGCCGATCGATCAGGTCGCCGACGACGCCGATCTTTATGCGGCAGGTTTGACGTCCTTTGCTTCTGTGCAGTTGATGCTTGGCCTCGAAGAGGCCTTCGACATCGAATTTCCCGACAATCTCCTGAACCGCAAATCCTTCGCGAGCATCTCGGCCATCGCCAGGACCGTCGATCTCATCCGGGACGGCCGGAAGGTCGCCTGATGAATTTCCCTGTCAAGATCATGCAGGACGGTCTTGTCACAAGGGTGGCCCGCGTCGCCGAAATTGCGGCGAAACACGCGGATACCGTTGATGCCGAAGGCCGTTTCCCTCGGGAAGCCGTCGATGCGATGAAGGCCGAAAGGCTGCTCGGCATCCAGGTGTCGCGCCATCTCGGCGGCGAATCCGCCTCGATCACCGAGATCGCCGAATTGTGCTCGATGCTCGGCCAGGCCTGCGCTGCAAGCGCCATGGTCTTCGCCATGCACCACATCAAGCTGTCGAGCCTCGTTGAACACGGCGCCGACAGCGAATGGCATCGCGGTTTCATGCGCCGCATCGCCGCCGAGCAGCTGCTGATCGCATCCGCCACCACCGAAGGCGGTATCGGCGGAAATCTGCGCAACAGCATCTGTGCGGTCGAGGTCGATGGCGACACGTGCCGTCTCGAAAAGGATGCGACTGTCATTTCCTACGGCTCGCACGCCGACGCCATTCTCATCACCTCGCGTGCCCACGCGCAGGCGGCTTCCTCCGATCAGGTGCTGACGGCCTTCCTCAAGGACCAGTACACGCTCGAGAAAACGCATGTCTGGAATACGCTCGGCATGCGCGGCACCTGTTCCGATGGCTTCCTGTTCAAGGGCGAAGCGCCGGCTTGCCAGATCCTGCCGAAGCCTTTCGCGGAGATCGCGGCGCAGTCCATGCTTGCCTCCTCGCACCTCTTGTGGAGCGGCGTCTGGTACGGCATCGCCGTCGACGCCGTTGTGCGCGCCCAGGCTTTTGTGCGTGCCGCAGCCCGCAGGGCGCCGGATGCCCAGCCGCCAGGCGCGCTGCGCCTCGCCGAGGTTTCGAACCTGCTGCAGATGGTGAAATCCAACGTGGTTGCCGGCCTCAAGGCCTATGAGGATGCCAAGGCCGATGCCGACAGGCTGTCTTCGATGGGATTTGCGGTGGCGATGAACAACGTCAAGATCGCTTCGTCCGAGACGATCCTGGAGATCGTCAACCATGCGATGCTGATCTGCGGCATCATGGGCTACAAGAACGGCACGCCCTTCAGCCTCGGACGCCATCTGCGCGACGCGCATTCCGCACAGCTCATGATTTCGAATGACCGCATCCTCGGCAACACGTCGAGCATGCTTCTTGTCCATAAACAGGACACTAGCCTACTGGGGTGACAGTCATGGATATGCAGACCTCGTTTCTGGACCGGCTTTTCGAATCCGGTCTGCTGATCGATACCGGCATCGACGGGCTCTACGGCCGCAGCGGCCAGTTCGAAGATGTGATCGCTGCCTTCGAGCGCCTGATCGACACGTTCGGCGGCGCCGATGGTGCCGAAGCCATGCGCTTTCCGCCCGGCATGAACCGTGCCTTCTTCGAAAAGAGCGGCTATATGAAGAGCTTTCCGCAGCTCGCCGGCACGGTGCACAGCTTCTGCGGCAGCGAGCTCGATCATGTCAGCCTGCTGCAATGCATGGAAGTCGGCGAAGACTGGACCAAGGGACAGGAGGCGACCGACATCGTGTTGACGCCGGCTGCCTGCTATCCGCTCTATCCGACGATCGCCAAGCGCGGCAACCTGCCGAAGACCGGCGGCCTCTTCGACCTGCAATCCTATTGCTTCCGCCATGAGCCGTCGAAAGACCCTGCCCGCCAGCAGTTGTTCCGCATGCGTGAATATGTCTGCATGGGCACAGAGCTGCACGTCACCGATTTCCGCCAGCGCTGGATGGATCGCGGCGTCGAGATGATGAAGGCCGTCGGCCTCGATGTGACGATCGACGTCGCTAATGATCCGTTCTTCGGCCGCGCCGGCAAGATGCTCGCCAATAATCAGCGCGACCAGAACCTGAAGTTCGAGCTGCTGATCCCGATCACCTCGGCCGCCAATCCGACCGCCTGCATGAGCTTCAACTACCATCAGGATGCCTTCGGCACGAAGTGGGGTCTCAATCTCGAAGACGGCAGTGTCGCACACACCGCCTGCGTCGGCTTTGGACTGGAGCGCATCGCCCTTGCCCTCTTCCATCATCACGGGCTCGATGTGAAGCAATGGCCGGCCAGCGTACGGAAAGCGCTGTGGGGCTGAGCAAATCGATGACGTCGGTATTTTCGGGGGTATTTTCGGGAATCGACCCGGAAACCTACCGGGCGCATGCGCTGCATTCGGGTGAGCGCACCTGGCCGGAAACCAATTGTTATGTCGATCTCTGGATCGAGGTTCTGGCAACATCAGGCGTTGCGCCGGAGGCGATGCTGGGTTTTACCCTGACGCAGGATTTCGAGGGCGACCAGTTCACTTTCTTCAAAGTGCCGCTTGAGGACCTCGAAGCGCTCTACGGCATTCGTGCGACTGAGCTTGCCATCTACGACCGTGTCGAACGCCATGTCGAGGTTCAGATCGCGCGAGCCCGTCTCTGCCTGATCGAAATGGATTCCTTCTACATGCCGGATACGCGCGGCACTGCCTACCGGCAGGAGCACGGCAAGACGACGGTCGCGATCAACCGGCTGGACGTTGCGGCCAAGCGCGTCGATTATTTCCATAATGCCGGTTATTTCCGGCTTGAAGGCGAGGATTTCGACGGACTGTTCCAGCTGCACCTGACGGAAAACGACCTGCCGTTCCTGCCCTACACGGAATTTGCGCGTTTCCCGGAAAGGCCGGCTGATGAAACGCATCTGCGCGCGACCGCACGGCGGCTTGCCGGTTTTCATTTTGCCCGGCGTCCCCGCGAAAACCCGATCCGCGCCTTTGCAAGCGTCTTTCCACACCAGGTCGAAGCGGTGGCGGAACGGCCGTTCGGCTTCTTCCACAAATACGCCTTCAACACACTTCGCCAGGTGGGCGCCAATTTCGAGCTGGCGGCCGATTACCTCGCCTGGCTTTCCCCTGGTGAATTCGCGGCTGCCGCCGAGCAGGCTAGGCGTATTTCGGAGGTGGCGAAATCGGTGCAGTTCCAGCTTGCCCGCGCCGTCACCCGCAGGAAGTTCGAGCCGTTGCAGGCAGCACTTGATCCGGCCGCCGATGCATGGGATTCCATGATGGCGTCGCTTGCGGGGCGAATCTGAGGCCGGAGATCTGACCATGCGGGGGCGTTTGGCGAGTATCGGTGCCGAGGAAAGTCTACTTTCCGAAGGCTGGAACCTGATCCTGACGGAGCCGGGCGCCTGCGCCGTGCCGCACGACATCCCGCTCTCCGCCCAGTTCATTCCAGCACCCGTTCCCGGCACCGTCGCCGCCGCGCTCGAAAAAGCCGGGCTCTTCGACCGTGAAAATCCCGAGCCGCTGAACACGCGGGATGCCTGGTATCTCTGCCGGCTTTTCGATGCCGAGCCCGGCGACGCGATCCTGCGTTTCGAAGGGCTGGCGACGCTTTGCCATGTCTTCTTGAACGGCCAGGAAATCCTGTTTTCCGAGAGCATGTTTACGGCGCACGAGATTCCGGTGACGCTTTCGGGCGGCGACGAACTGGCACTGTGCTTCCGGGCGCTCGGCCCCCGTCTGTCGGAGCCGGGCCCCCGCGCGCGCTGGCGGCCGCAGATGATCACGCCGGCGGGCTTGAAGAATTTCCGCACGACGCTGCTCGGCCATATGCCGGGCTGGTGCCCCGATATCCATGCCGTCGGGCCATGGCGGCCGATTTCGATGGTGCGGCGCCATCCCGTCTCGATCGACAACGTCTCCATCCGCGCCGTATTGGAGGAGAGTGGCGTCGGCCGCCTCAGCGTTTCCCTGCATAGCAATGCCGAGGATCCGGCAATGCTGCTGCGCTGCGGCGGGATGGAGCAGCCGTTCGAGAAGGTCGGCGACAGTCATTACTCGGCTATCCTCAAGCTTTCCGACATCGAGGCCTGGTGGCCGCATACGTATGGCGCTCCGCGTCTCTACGCGCTGACGCTGGTTTCCGACGGGGTTGAATATCCGCTCGGCAGGACCGGCTTCCGGCGTATCGACGTCGACCGTGGTGCCGATGGCGACGACTTCGCGCTCCTCGTCAACGGCGAGCGTATCTTCTGCCGCGGCGCGGTGTGGACGACTGCCGATATCGCGCGATTGCCGGGCGGGCGGGCGGATTATGAGCCGTTCCTGCGGCTTGCCGCTGCAGCCGGCATGAACATGATCCGCATCGGCGGCACCATGGCCTACGAAACGCCTAATTTCTTCGCGCTCTGCGACGAACTCGGCCTGCTCGTCTGGCAGGACTTCATGTTCGCCAATTTCGATTATCCGCGCAACGACAAGGCTTTTCTTGGCCACGTGCATGCGGAGGTCGAGGAATTCCTGCACGGCGTGCAGGCGTCGCCTTCGCTGGCGGTGCTTTGCGGCGGCAGCGAAATTCGCCAGCAGGCGGCAATGCTCGGCCTGCCGGCGGAATTCTGGAGCGGGCCGGTCACCGATGAAATCATTCCGGCGGTCGTCGCGCGCATGCGCCCCGACGTGCCCTATGTGCCGAACTCGCCGCATGGCGGGGCGATGCCCTTTTCGCCCAATGCCGGTATTGCGCATTATTACGGCGTCGGCGCCTATATGCGGCCGATTGCCGATGCGCGCCGCGCCGATGTGCGTTTTGCCTCCGAAAGCCTCGCCTTCGCGCATGTGCCGCAGCAAAGGACGCTGCAGCGCCATCTCGATGTGCCCGCCGTCCACAGCCCGCTGTGGAAGGCCCGCGTGCCCCGCGACCGCAGCGCATCATGGGATTTCGAGGACGTTCGCGACTTTTACCTGCAGCTTCTCTACGGTTTCGATCCGGCTGAGCTGCGCCGCGAAGATCCGGAACGCTATCTCGATCTCTCCCGCGCCGTTACCGGCGAGGTGATCGAGGAGACTTTTGCCGAATGGCGGCGCAAGGGCTCCGCCTGCAATGGCGCGCTCGTCTGGACGCTGCAAGACCTGCTGCCGGGCCCGGGCTGGGGAGTGATCGACTCCACCGGAGAGCCGAAGCCGGTCTGGTATGCGATGCGCCGTGCATTCCGGCCGGTGCAAGTGATCTTCACCGACGAGGGAACGAACGGTCTCGACGTGCATGTCATCAACGAGACGGATGCAGCACTCGACGTCGAGCTCGAAGTCGTGTGCCTGCGCGGCGGAAAACAGCAGGTCGTCAGCGGTAGCAGGGCCTTCAAGCTGGCGGCAAGAGACACGGAGCGCCTTGCCTGCACCGCGCTGTTCGGCGCCTTCTTCGATACGACCTATGCCTTCCGTTTCGGGCCGCCGGCGCATGATGCCAGTGTGGCGCGCCTGCGCTCGCTGGCGGACGGCGCCATTCTCGCCGAGAGCTTCCACTTCCCGTGCGGACGGGAGAAGGCGCTGCATGATGCAGGTATCGAAGCATCATTCACCAGAGACGGCGACGACTGGTTCGTTGACATCAGGACCGACCGGCTGGCGCAATCGGTGCATATCGACGTCGAGGGCTATCGGGCCGAGGACGACTGGTTCCACCTTGCCCCCGGTCCGATGCGGCGTGTGAGGCTCCACGCGCTGTCCGGCGTGGAAAGCGATATTCCGCCTGCGGGCGAGATCAGAAGTCTAGGCAGTTCGCATCGCGTCGCAATCGAGGGCTGACGCCCCTGCGAAGAATGATGCCGATCCATTGGGAAAGACCGTGATTTGAGAACGATATACCGCCTTCTGCGCGCCCATGTCCTGCAGCGGCTGATCCCGCGGTCGCGTCTTGCCTTCAATCCGCGCAGGCCGGTGGAAATCGTCGGCTATCTCTCGATGGCGGTCGGCGTCGGCGAATCGGCAAGGCTCTGCGCTGGCGCATTGTCGGAAGCTGGGCGGGCGATCTCACTCTCCGACGTCAGCACGCATCCTGACGAGAATTCCTTTGCCGGATGGATGCCGTCGCATCTCTCCACCGAAGCCGCGGGGAGCCGGATCTGGCATCTCAATCCGCCGATGCTGCCGCGCGCCATCCTGAAGAAGGGCGTTGCCAATTTCACCCGCGCCTTCAACATCGGCTATTTCGCCTGGGAGCTCGAAGTCGTGCCGGCCGAGTGGCGCAATGCGATGCATTACATGAATGCCGTCTTCGTGCCGTCGGAATTCACCAGGCGGGCGATTGCGCCCCTCACTGCGGCACCGGTCATCGTCGTTCCGCATCCCGTCACAGAGAAGCCGGCGACGGAAGGCATGCGCCAGAAATTCGGCATCGAGGAGGACGCCTTTCTCGTCAGCTTCATCTTCAGCGCCGGCTCCTCGATCAACCGGAAGAATCCGCAGGCCATCATCGAGGCCTTCAGGATATTTGCCGCCGAATGCCCCAGCGCCTTCCTGTTGATGAAGGCCAGCGGCGATATCAACAAGGATGAGGGCCTGCGCGAACTGATAAGCTCGGTCGCGGGCAATACCGGGATCAGGATCGTCACCGACAGGATGTCGGACTCCGATATCAACGGCCTCATCCGCTGTTCAGACGCCTATCTTTCGCTGCATCGTTCCGAGGGTTTCGGGCTGACGGTGGCCGAGGCGATCATGCAGCGTACCCCCGTCGTTTCCACGGCCTGGTCGGGCACGGTGGATTTCTGCGATCCCGACAATAGCTGGCTGGTTGCCTCTCCCCTCATTCCGGTGGTCGATACCCATCCCGAATTTGCCGGGCTCGAAGGCGCGGTCTGGGCCGATCCCTCACCCGAGGCGGCGGCCGCGCACCTGCGGGACATCTTCCGCACACCCGAGCGTGCACGAGAGAAGGCCGAGAAGGCGCGGGAGTTCCTGCTGCGTTACCTCGCCGAGAACAGCTACGAGAAGGCGCTTCAGACGCTGGCGGCGATGCAGGCCAGCTAAGGTGCCACTCCGCTTTATTTTAACATTTTCGCATTAGAGATGGCGGGTATGCGGCGGTAGGCCGATCCTGACGGATGGACAGATGTCGAAGGGTATTATCGCAAACTCGGTGATGAATGGCGCGGCAGGCATGCTGCTGCTTCTGACGGGCTTCGTTTCCTCGATCATAACCGCGCGGCTGCTCGGGCCGGAAGCCAACGGCATCGTCGCCTTTTCGCTCTGGCTGGTGGTGACCGGCGCCTCGATCGCCGAGCTCGGCTCCAGCATCACGCTGCTGAAGACCTTGCCGCAACTTTCGGCGGACGGCTTCGACGCGCGCCGCCGCCGGGGTTTTGCCGCCATCCTCGTCAGCTTCATGATGTTCTCGACCGTCGTGCTGCTGGCGCTCTACGCCCTATTCTTCCTGACCTCCGAAAAGATGCACTGGGCCGACACCGCGCCTTCCGTCGCTCTGGTCACGGGCGTGCTGTTCTTCGTCCAGGCGATCGGTTCCTTCGTCAAATTCTACCTGATCGGCGAAAAGAAACTGGGCGCCTTCTTTAAGCTGACGGTCGCCGTCTCGATCGTGCAGCTTGCCGGCGTTGCCGTCGGCGCCGTTTTTTACGGCGTCGAAGGCGTTCTCGTCGGTTATGCGCTCGGCCAACTGGTGCTGTTTTTCGCCACGCTGCCGATCCTTCTGGCGCGGCGCGACTGGTGCGGGGTCTCGCTGAAATATCTCGCCTCCTCCTCCGTCATCCTGTCGATCCAGTTCATCATCGATTCCATTTTCCTCAACCGGCTCGAGCTGCTCTTCCTGCAGCAGTTCTGGTCGGTGGAGATGGTCGGCTATTATGCCGTCGGTCTGTCGATCGCGAATATCGCGCTGCAACTGCCGATCCAGATGACCGGCAGCCTGCTGCCCTATTATTCCGAGCGGCGGCACAGCAGCGACGATTCGACGTTGCCGGTCGAGGTCTTTGCCGCCGTCACCCGCAGCATGGCCTATATCGTGCTGCCGATGAGCCTGGGGCTTGCCGCGATCTCCAGTGAACTGGTGCTCGTCGTGTTCGGTGAAGCATTCCGCCGCAGCGGGACGGTGGTGGCGCTGCTTGCGCTTGTTGCTCCCGCCTATACCTTCATGCAGATCCTCAGCCTCTACCTGCTGTCGATGGACAGGGCCCGCTCCCGCCTGAACATCAGTGTGATAGGTGGCCTTCTGATGGTAGTGGGTTGTTTACTCATCATACCTAGGCTTGCAGCCGAGGGTGCCGCACTCGTGCGTATCCTCGTATTCGTTGCGATGTCGGTGATGATGATCAGACAGACAGGATTCGGATCCCAGCTTTCGGGCCTCTACGCGAGCTTGACGAAGGTGACGCTCGCCTCCGTGCTGTGTGCTTGCGGCGCGATTTCCGTGCTGGAATTCGTCCAGGGTCCGGCCGGATTGGTCGGCGCGATCATCGCCGGCGCATTCTGCTATTTCGCAGCACTGCGGGTGCTGCGCGCCGTGCCGGGCGAGGATGTCGAAGTCATGCGCTCTATTCTCGAGAAGATGCCGTCCCTGCTGCGCCGGCCGGTCGGCCGTGCGATCAATTTCATCGCGCCACGACTTCCCGGCGATCCCGATCGCGCCAAGGTCGCGCCTGGTGAATTCTCGCTCGAGCCGGCCGAAGGCGCGGGACGGAGTGCCGCCCTGCCTGTCGTCTTCGACGGCACGATCGGGCTGTTCATGCCTGAGAATCCTCTCGCCAAGAAACGTTCGGCCGCCGTGCTCTTCGTCAGTCCCTGGGGTTTCGAGGAGATGTGCAGCCGGAAATTCTTCCGCGTCGCGGCCGAGCATTTCTCGGATATCGGCGTGGCGAGCCTGCGCTTCGACTATCGCGGCACCGGCGATGCGCTCGATTTCGGCGCTCTGCCGGCAAGGCTGGAAACCTGGGAAGATTCGATCCGTGCGGCCGCCGCCAAGCTGAAATCACTGAGCGGCTGCGACCGCGTCATCCTCATCGCCCAAGGCCTCGGCGCGACCCTTGCCCATCGCGTCGGTTCCTCGATCGACGGCGTCGACAGCCTCGTCATGCTGGCGCCGGTGCTGAGCGGCCGGGCCTATCTGCGCGAACTCAACATGTGGTCCAAGATCATCGATGCCGATCTCGGCCTCGGCAAGGAGCATGTCCAGACTGCCAAGGTGCAGATTGCCGGGCTCGTCATGCCCGAAGAGATCGCTGCCGAGCTCGGCAAGCTCAGCATCGCCTCGCCGCAGGAGCTTGCAGCTCCCCGCTATTTGATCCTAGAACGTCCTGCCAAGGCCGAGGATACCGGTTTTGCCGATACGCTGAAGGCGCTTGGCGCCGATGTCGAGCAGAAGGCTTTCGAAGGTTATGACGAGCTCGCCACCAATCCGCTGTTTGCCAAGACGCCGATGGCTGTCGTGGCACTGCTGACGACGTGGCTAGAGACAACGACGACGGAGACATCCGCCGCCCAATCGCCGGCAGCGATCGACAGCCTGCCGCTTGCCGGCGATGGTTTTGCGGAAACGCCGGTCCGTTTCGGAAGCCATAATCATCTGGTCGGCGTCGTCAGCCGGCCGCTCGGCGAGATCAAGGGTAATGCCGTGCTCTTCCTGTCGACGGCCTACGACCGGCATGCCGGCTGGGGACGGACGACGGTTGATATGGCGCGCGAGCTCGCTCGCCAAGGCGTCGTTTCGCTGCGCTTTGATTCCGCCAATGTCGGCGACAGCCCGCCGCGGCCGGATGCGCCGGAACAGGTGCTTTATTCGGATTCGCAGACCACGGATGCGGTCGCCGCGCTCGATCTGCTCGAAAGCGTCGTCGCCGGGCCCGTCATGGTCGCCGGCCGATGCAGCGGCGGCTATGTCGCCTTCCGCGCCGGCGTCGCCGACGAACGGCTGAAGGCGGTCGTGTCGATCAATCCGTTCGTCTATTATTGGGATCCCGACATGCCGGTGCGACGGGAGCATGTCGTCTCCGTTCCCCGTAGCCTCGATGATTATAGCCAGCGCCTCGCGCGACTCGACACGCTGAAGCGGCTGCTGCGCGGCCAGGTCGACGTGGTTGCGGCGCTGCGGAACATCGTCATCGCCGCCGGCCGCCGGTTGTCGCCGTGGATCGCGCCGCTGCTCGAGTTACTTCCCGACCGGCGCCATATCGCCCGCGAGGTCCGGCACTCATTCGCGTTGTTCGGCAAGCGTAAGGTACCGCTGACGCTGATCTACAGCGAGGCCGATGTCGGGCTCGACCACGTCTATTTCCACTTTGGGCCGCGCGGCGCCAGGCTGTCGCGCTATCCGAACGTGCGGCTGCTGATGCTGCCGGATGCCGACCACAATCTGACGCCGCCGCAATCGCGCAAATTCGTACTCGACGAGATCATTCGTCTGGCGAGAGCATAACCGGCGATTTTACAGCGCCGCGTCTTTTCACACTCGCAACCCCGTAGCTTATGCGGCAGGAAGACAGGATCAGATGCTTTTCGCGGCGACGACATCAAGCGATCTGTAGAGATCGATGTAGCGTCCGGCGACGATATCCCAGGAATAGCCGCGGGCGGCGTCGAGAAGCCCGGCGCGAACGGCGTCCGGCTGGCGCGAAAGAGCTTGGTGGGCGGCTTCGATCGCCGTGGCGGCGCTCTCGGGATTGGTGAAATCGGCAAGCAGGAGAACAGGATGCCGGTCGGCGAGCGTCGAAAAGGCATCGTTGGCGTTCAGCACCGGCAGCAGACCGGCGCTCATCGCCTCCAGCGCCACCAGGCCGAAGCCTTCATATTCCGAAGCGGAGGCGAAAATCGAGGCTTCTGCGATGATGCGCCGGATGGTGTCGTTCTCGGGCGACACATGCAGGGTGACGCGCCCGGAGAGATCACGGCTTTCGATTGCGCCTTCGACATCCGCCCGGTTCAGGTCGGATTCGGCGCCGACGATGTCGAGATGCCATTCCGGATCGCGGGTCTTCAGCATGGCCATCGCATCGAGCAGGTGGTCCAGCCGCTTGTTCACCGAAAACCGGCCGATCGTGACGATGCGGCGTTTTGCCCGGCGCGAAGCGGTGTCGGCGAATTTGCCGATATCGGCGCCGTTTTCGATCAGCAGGCTGTCGGGCACGATCTCGGAAAACTGCTTGAGGTCGGAGGCGCTGCAGCAGACGACGCGGCGGTAGGCCATCGCCGAAGCACGGGTCAATGTCCGGAACCAGATCTTCTTGATCGTCGCGTATTTCCGCGTGTGGAAGAAGCCGCCATGGGTGGTGACGATCATCGGCTTGCCGTGCAGCAGCCGGCCCCAGGCGAGCGCGTCGAAGAAAAAGTCGATGGCATGGACATGGACGAGATCGGCATCGGCGAGATGGCGGAAAACCTGCGGTGCCAGCGGATAGCGGCTGCTGCCGAACCAGGGAATGCGCACCACTTCGATGCCGTCGATATCTTCGCGAAGCGGCAGCTTGTCTTCAGGCGAGGTGAAGAGCGAATCCAGCGTGACGACGCGCACGCGGTAACCGCGGCGCACGGTCTGGCGGGCGAGATTGGCGACCACGTCTTCCAGGCCGCCGCGATTGGGCAGGAACTGGCGCACGACATGGACGATCAGTGGGGCCGTTTCCAACTGCGGCTTCGCACGCGCCCTCTCTGCCTCGACGATCGACATTTTCCACCTATCGCTGCACATGCCGGCCCGCGCTGACGCGAGCCCGTGATAACAACGACCAGACATGTCTCGCGTTAAGGTGCGGTTTAGGCAGCACCCGGCAAAGCGTATTTCTTCGCGAAAAGGTTAACCGCGTCTGACGGGAATTCAGAAAGCCTTGAAGGTCAGCGTCGTCAGCGAGCGGACGATGCCGGGAATATTGGCGATGTTGTCGTTGATGAATTTGCCGATATCCTGGCCTTCCTCGATATAGACCTTCAACAGCAGGTCGTAGTCGCCGCTGGTCGAATAGAGCTCCGAGACCAGTTCGGTCTGGTAGATCGCGTCGGCGACATCGTAAGTCTTGCCGGGTGCGCATTGGAGCTGGACGAAGATCGGCTTCATGAAGATTTCCTGCAAAGTTGTTTGGAGCGCATAATGGTCGAAAGCGCCATGCCGATGCAAGCCGTTCGTCACGCAGCCGGGTTGGCGGTGGCTTCTGCGACGATCCAGTCGCGAAAGGCGGCAAGCGGCGCATAATCGGCGCGCTCGGGCGGAAAGGCGAGATAATAGCGCTCGCGGCTCTCCATTTCACGGTCGACAGCTGCGATGAGATCGCCGCGCCTGATCTCCTCCTGCATCAGGAATGTCGGCAGCAGGGCGACGCCAAGGCCGGCGATTGCCGCCTGCGCCGCCGTGGCGAACTGGTCGAAGAGCATGCCGTGCACGCTTTCGAAGGAAACGCCATTGCCGGCGAACCATTGCTCCCAGGCGTCAGGACGCGTCGTCAAATGCAGAAGCGGAACGGCGAGCAGATCCTCTGGTCCTGAGATCGCATATTGCTTCAGAAAATCCGGACTGCAGGCCGGCACCGTGCGCTCCGACATCAGCAGTGCGAGTTCGGCGCCCGGCCAGTGCGGGTGGCCGAAATGGATGGCGGCGTCGATCGAATCGAGGCGGAAATCGAAAGGCGAAAGCCGGGTCACCAGATTGATGGTTACGCCGGCATTGGCGGCGAGAAAGCGTCCGAGGCGCGGCGCCAGCCAGCGCGTGCCGAAGGTCGGCAGGATGGCGAGATTGAGCGTGCCGCCATGCGGATTGGCGCGCAGGTTCAGCGAAGCGCTCGATATCCGCCGCAGCGCCTCGCGAATCTCGCGGGCATATCCGTCGCCGGCAAGCGTCAGCCGCATGGTCTGGCGTTCGCGCAGGAAGAGCTCGACGCCAAGCTGCTCCTCCAGCGCGCTTACCTGGCGGCTGACGGCGCTCTGTGTCAGATCGAGTTCGCGCGCCGCTGCCGTCACGCTGCCGGTGCGGGCGACCGCCTCGAAGGCGACGAGATGCGAAATCGACGGCAGAAAACGTCTAGACGTCAGCATGATCATTCCGTTTCAGAATGGGCTATTTCCAAAATGGCGATATTTGCCGCTTTCTGGCGCGTGTAAAGAGGTTCATCCTGCAAAAGCGGAATGAGCCGGAGTTTCCCAATGCCGCAAGCCTTCGTTTCCCCAGACCGCATCCGATCGCTGTTTACCGAGGCGATGTCGCAGATGTACCGGGCGGAGGTGCCGCAATACGGCACGCTGATCGAACTGGTGACGGATGTGAATGCCGGCTGCCTCGAAAAAGATCCCGACCTGCGCGATCGCCTGGCCCGGGCCGGCGAGCTGGAGCGCATCGATGTCGAGCGCCACGGCGCCATAAGGCTCGGTACGGCCGACGAGCTTTTCACCATCCGCCGGCTGTTTGCGGTCATGGGCATGCAGCCGGTCGGCTATTACGACCTTTCGGTTGCCGGCGTGCCGGTTCATTCCACCAGCTTCCGGCCGATCGACGAGGCAGCGCTCAACGTCAATCCGTTCCGCGTCTTCACCTCGTTGCTGCGACTGGAACTGATCGAGGACGAAGGGCTGCGCGGCGAGGCCGAAGCCATTCTGGCGAAACGGCGGATCTACACGCCGCGCGCCGTCGCGCTGATCGAGCGCCACGAACAGAACGGCGGCCTGAGCGAGGCGGAAGCGACGGAATTCGTCGCCGAGGCGCTGGAAACCTTCCGCTGGCATGGCGAAGCGACAGTCAGCGCCGACACTTACAAGCGTCTGCACGATGCCCATCGGCTGATCGCCGACGTCGTCAGCTTCAAGGGGCCGCACATCAACCATCTGACGCCGCGCACGCTCGATATCGATGCGGTCCAGGCCCGCATGCCGGAACGCGGCATTACGCCAAAGGCGGTCATCGAAGGGCCGCCGCGTCGTCATTGCGATATCCTGCTGCGGCAGACGAGTTTCAAGGCGCTGGAGGAAATGATCGCCTTTTCCGGTGATGACGGCGCGATGCAAGGGACGCATACCGCCCGCTTCGGGGAGATCGAACAGCGCGGCGTGGCGCTGACGGCGAAGGGCCGGACGCTCTATGACCAGCTGCTCGCCTCCGTTCGCGGCGAGGTGCAGGTCGGCGCCGGCGGCGCCAAAGCCGGTGCCTACGACGACGAACTCGCCGCACGTTTCAAGGCACTGCCGGACAGCTGGGATGAGCTGCGCAGAGAGAATCTGGCCTTCTTCCGCTATTCCGCGACGCCTGCGGGCATTGCCGCCGCGGCCGGCAGCACGCTGCCCGGTGATCCGGAGGCACTGATCGCCTCGGGTTACCTCACCTTCACCCCGATCGTCTACGAAGACTTCCTGCCCGTCAGCGCGGCCGGCATCTTCCAGTCGAACCTCGGCACCGACCAGCAGCAGAACTACGCGACCCGCTCGAACCGCGACGCCTTCGAGGCAGCACTTGGCGCCACCGTCCAGGACGAGCTGGCGCTCTACGCCGAACGCCAGGCGGCATCGCTGGATTCGGCGCTGGAGGCGCTCGGCCTTGTGGGTTTGCCGTTGAAGACGGTTGCGTGAAATGGCAGGTTCAACACTTTCTTTTATGCATTAGAGTATCCCGCGATTTCGCTCTGATCGGACTGAGCCATGCTGAATGATCCGCGCTCCCACGGCCTCTGGGAAAATACAGCGCCCGAACCGCCGACGACGTCGCCTCTCGACGGCGCGATGTCGGCCGATGTCGTCATCGTCGGCGGTGGCTACACCGGCCTCTCTTCCGCCCTGCATCTTGCCGAAGCCGGGTCGAAGGTGGTGCTGTTGGAGGCGAAGGAGATCGGCTTCGGCGGTGCCGGGCGCAATGTCGGGCTGATCAATGCCGGCATGTGGGTGATGCCGAACGATCTGCCCGGCGTGCTCGGTCCGGTGCATGGCGAACGTCTTCTCGATCTGCTCGGCAATGCGCCGAAGCTCGTCATGGAGCTGATCGACAAACATCAGATTGCCTGCGAACTCGAACGGAACGGCACGCTGCATTGCGCGGTCGGCGCTGATGGGCTGAAGGAGATCGAGGCACGCGCGGCGCAATGGGCCGCGCGCGGCGCAGCCGTGAGGCTGCTCGATGCGGCCGAAACGGCAAAACGTATCGGCAGCGATGGCTATACAGGCTCGCTGCTCGACAAACGCGCCGGCACGCTGCAGCCGCTTGCCTATGCGCGCGGCCTTGCCCATGCCGCCGTCAAGGCGGGCGTCGCCATTCATACATCCAGCCCGGTCATCGCGACGGAGCGTAATGGCAGCCGCTGGATGGTGAAGACAGCCAAGGGTGAAGTCAGCGCGGAGTGGATCATCGTTGCGACTGATGCCTACAGCACCGGCCCGTGGGAGCAGGTGCGCAGCGAACAGGTGCATCTGCCCTATTTCAATTTCGCCACTGTGCCGCTCGGCCACAATCTGCGTCAGTCGATCCTGCCGGGGCGGGAAGGCGCATGGGATACCAAAGAAATCCTCTCCTCCTTCCGTATGGACCAGGCCGGCCGTCTCGTTTTCGGCAGTGTCGGGGCGCTGCGCAATACCGGACTGGCCGTACACAAGGGCTGGGCCAAGCGCGCATTGAAGCGGCTCTTCCCTGTTATCGGCAACGTCGAATTCGAGTGCGAATGGTATGGCCGGATCGGCATGACCGATAATGCGTTGCCGCGCTTCCACAAATTCGCACCTGGTGTCGTCGGCTTTTCGGGCTACAACGGCCGCGGCATTGCCCCCGGTACGGTCTTCGGCCGTACGCTGGCGGAGCATATCCTCGGCCGGCTTCCGGAAGCCGATCTGCCGTTGCCGCTGACTTCGCCCGCCGAGCCAAGCTTCCGTGCACTCAAGGAAATATGGTACGAAGCCGGCGCTCAGGTCGCCCATTTCGCCGATGCCCGCTTCTGAGAATAATAAGATTGGAAACACGACAATGACCATCGCCGTCCTCGATCTCGCCTCCGAAACCGCCAAGCTGCTTGCCGACCTCGGCGTCGATGCCGGCCGCTATCACGGCGGCACGCTTTCCGTCACCTCGCCGGTCACCGGCAAGGAAATCGGCAAACTCAGGGAACATTCCGTTTCCGAGACGAAGACGGCGATCGAAGAGGCGCACCAGGCCTTCCTCGAATGGCGTGCCGTGCCGGCGCCGAAGCGCGGCGAACTGGTCCGCTTGCTGGGCGAGGAGCTGCGCGCCTCCAAGGCGGCGCTCGGCCGTCTCGTTTCGATCGAGGTCGGCAAGATCACCTCGGAAGGCCTGGGCGAAGTGCAGGAGATGATCGACATCTGCGATTTCGCCGTCGGCCTTTCCCGTCAGCTCTACGGCCTGACGATCGCCACCGAGCGCTCCGAGCACCGGATGATGGAAAGCTGGCATCCGCTCGGCGTGATCGGCATCATCTCTGCCTTCAACTTTCCGGTTGCCGTCTGGTCGTGGAATGCGGCGCTCGCGATGGTCTGCGGCAATTCCACCGTCTGGAAGCCCTCGGAAAAGACGCCGTTGACGGCGCTTGCCGTGCAGGCGCTGTTCGAAAAGGCGCTGAAGCGTTTCGTCGCCGAGGGCGGTAGCGCACCGGCCAATCTGTCGACGCTGATCATCGGTGGCCGCGAGGTCGGCGAAGTGCTGGTCGATCATCCGAAGATCCCACTCGTCTCCGCCACGGGCTCGACGGCCATGGGCCGCGCCGTCGGTCCGCGCCTGTCGCAGCGTTTCGCCCGCGCCATTCTCGAACTCGGCGGCAACAATGCGGCGATCGTCTGCCCGAGCGCCGATCTCGACCTGACGCTGCGCGGCGTCGCCTTCTCCGCCATGGGTACGGCCGGCCAGCGCTGCACGACGCTGCGCCGTCTCTTCGTGCATGACAGCGTCTACGACCAGCTGGTGCCGCGCCTGCAGAAGGCCTATGGCTCCGTCACCATCGGCAATCCGTTGGAAAGCGGTACGCTTGTGGGACCGCTGATCGACGGCCAGGCTTTTAAGAAGATGCAGGCAGCGCTTGGCGAGGCGAAATCGGCTGGCGGCATTGTGACCGGCGGCGAGCGCGTCGACAATGGCTCGGTTGACGCCTTCTACGTTCGTCCGGCGCTTGTCGAAATGCCGGATCAGACCGGCCCCGTCGAGCACGAGACCTTCGCGCCGATCCTTTATGTGATGAAATACAGTGACTTCGACGACGTTCTGGCGCTGCACAATGCCGTGCCGCAAGGGCTGTCGTCATCGATCTTCACCAACGACATGCGCGAGGCCGAAACCTTCGTCTCCGCCCGCGGTTCGGATTGCGGCATCGCCAACGTCAACCTCGGACCATCGGGCGCCGAGATAGGCGGCGCCTTCGGCGGCGAGAAGGAGACCGGCGGCGGGCGCGAATCCGGCTCGGATGCCTGGAAGGCCTATATGCGCCGCTCCACCAACACGATTAATTACGGCAGGACGCTGCCGCTTGCGCAGGGCGTCAAGTTCGACGTCGAATAAGCCGGCTGCAAGAGGCTGCAAAAGAGGGCGGCGCTCGCGGAGCGTCGCCTTTTTTGATCAATCGCGATTTATTCCCATGTAATATGAAACATGTAGTCAAGATATTGTGTGGCTTTTCCGGCCAAGCCAAACTTGAAATCGGCAGTCAGGAAAAATATACGCCTCTCATCGCCCTTGGAGAGCTCGGGTGACATCGCCATGGAGGCCATCATGAACATCGCTCTTAACCGCTTTTCCCTAGCGCTTGCCGCTTCGCTTCTCTCCGCCACCGCGCTCGCAGGCAGCGCCCATGCGCAGGACGAAGGTCTCGTCGTTTACAATGCCCAGCACGAAAGCCTAGGCCGCGAATGGATCGCTGCTTTCACCAAGGAGACCGGCATCAAGGTCACCATGCGTCAGGGCAGCGACATGCAATTCGCCAACCAGATCATCCAGGAAGGCGACGCCTCTCCCGCGGATATCTTCCTGACCGAGAATTCGCCAGCAATGACGCTGGTCGATGGCGCGGGCCTCTTCGCCCCCATCGAAAAGGAAACGCTGGATCAGGTTCCGGACCAGTATCGCCCGGCTGACGGCATGTGGACGGGCATCGCGGCCCGCACCACCGTTTTTGCCTATGACAAGACGAAGCTGACTGAAGACAAGCTGCCGAAGTCGATGCTCGACCTCGCAGATCCGGTCTGGAAGGGCCGCTGGGGTGCAGCACCTGCCGGTGCCGACTTCCAGGCCATCGTCGCCGCCTTGCTGCAGCTCAAGGGCGAACAGTCGACGGCCGACTGGCTGAAGGCTCTCAAGGAAAACGCCACGCCCTATAAGGGCAACAGCGTTGCCATGAAAGCGGTCAATTCAGGCGAAGTCGAAGGCGCGATCATCTATCACTATTATTGGTTCGGCGATCAGGCCAAGACCGGCGAGAACAGCAAGAATGTCGGCCTGCACTACTTCAGGAACCAGGATCCTGGCGCTTTCGTCAGCGTTTCGGGCGGCGGCATCCTGAAGTCCACGCAGCACATGAAGGAAGCGCAGGCTTTCCTGAAGTTCCTCACCAGCAAGGCTGGCCAGGCAGTCCTCAAGGACCGCGATTCTTATGAATATGCCATCGGCAAGGATGCGCCCTCCAACGACAAGCTCACTCCGCTTGCCGATCTCAACGCCCCGAAAGTCGAAGCTTCGACCCTCGACAGCAAGAAGGTCGTGGAGCTGATGACGGCCGCCGGTTTGATCTAACCTTTCTGCCGCAGGCTTCCTTCGGCCAAAACTATTGCTTTCGGCTCAAGAAAACCTTAGGGCATGACGATATCCGGCAACCGCCTTTCAAGGGCGGTTGCCTTCCTTTTTCAGCGTGTAAAGGCATCGGCCTTGCTGCAGGACAACAGATTGCTCGCATTCGGCAACGAGGCGCCGGCCGCGCCGAGGGCCGCGCGAATGGTTTTGCTGCGCGGACGCATGCCGCACGCTTCCGTGATCCTGCTTGCGACCCTCGTTGCGATCTTCAGTCTCGTGCCGCTCGGCTTCATCGGCTGGGTCACCTACGATGTCGGCTGGGAAACGGTAAAGGCCCTGGTCTTCCGGCCGCGCGTCGGCGAACTCCTCGTTAATACGGTTCTGCTGGAATCGATCACCATCCCGCTGTCGATCGCGCTTGCCGTGACGCTTGCCTGGCTGACGGAACGGACGGACATTCCTTTCGCGCGGCTCTGGGCCTGGCTTGCGATCGCCCCGCTCGCCGTGCCTGCCTTCGTGCACAGCTATGCCTGGGTCAGCCTCGTTCCCGGCATGCGTGGTCTGCAAAGCGGTGTCTTCGTCTCGGTCATCGCCTATTATCCGTTCCTCTACCTGCCGGTCGTAGCCGCGCTGCGCCGTCTCGATCCGGCCATCGAGGATGCCGCGGCCTCGCTGGGTCTTAATCCCTGGCGGGTCTTCTTCCGCGCCGTGCTGCCGCAGCTGAGGCTTGCCATCTGCGGCGGCTCACTGCTGATCGCGCTGCATCTGCTTTCGGAATACGGCCTGTTCGTCATGATCCGGTTCGATACGTTCGCGACTGCGATCGTCGATCAGTTCCAGTCCTCCTACAACAGCCCTGCCTCCAACATGCTCGGCGGCGTGCTCGTCGCCTGCTGTCTTTTTCTGCTCGGCCTCGAGGTACTGGTGCGCGGCAATGAACGCTATGCCCGCGTCGGCTCCGGCTCGCCGCGTCCGGCCGACCGCCGCCGGCTGGGCTGGTTCGTGGTGCCGGCCATGTTGCTGCCGATCATCCTGGCAGCGCTGACGCTCGGCGTGCCGCTGGTGACGCTCGGCCGCTGGCTCTATCTCGGTGGCACCGATATCTGGCGCATCGAAGTCGGCACCGCCTTCCTGCAGACCATCGTGCTTGCCGTTATCGGCGGCGTGTTGGCGACGATTGCCGCAGCACCGATGGCCTGGCTTTCCGTGCGTGCGCCCGGCCGCCTCCAGCGCGTGCTTGAAGCCTGCCACTATTATGTCGGCTCGCTGCCGGGCGTCGTCGTGGCGCTGGCACTGGTGACGATTTCCGTGCGTCTCGTGCTGCCGCTTTACCAAACCTTCGCAACGCTGCTCGTCGCCTATGTGATGCTTTTCCTACCGCGCGCCATGGTCGGGCTGCGTGCCAGCATCGCTCAGGCCCCGGTAGAGCTGGAGCGCGCCGCGATGGGCCTCGGCCGCACCCCGGGCCAGGCGGTGCGGCAGATCACCATGCGGCTTGCAGCACCGGGAGCCGCCGCCAGTGTCGCGCTGGCCGCACTCGGCATCACCAACGAACTCACGGCGACACTGATGCTATCGCCCAACGGCGTCGATACGCTGGCGACGAAATTCTGGTCGCTGACCAGCGAGATCGACTATGTCTCGGCCGCCCCCTACGCCTTCATGATGGTCGTGCTGTCGCTGCCGCTCACCCTGATGCTCTATACCCAATCGAAACGGACTGCCGGCCAATGACGCTGCTTACGATCGAGAACATCAGCAAGCGCTATGGCCCCGTCCAGGCGTTGAAGGATATTTCGCTCGACGTCCAGGCGGGCAGCCGCACCGCCGTTGTCGGCCCGTCCGGTTCGGGCAAGACGACGCTGCTGCGCATCATTGCCGGCTTCGAGCAACCCGATGTCGGCAGAGTGACGCTGGATGGCGACCTGCTTGCCGACGGTCCGGCGACAGTACCGGCGCATAAACGCGGCATCGGAATCGTTTCGCAGGACGGCGCGCTGTTTCCGCATTTAAGCGTTGCCGAGAATATCGGCTTCGGCTTCGAACGAGGGGCTGCTGATCGCGAGAAGCGCGTGCTCGAGCTGCTCGACATGGTCGAGCTCGACCGCGGCATGCTGGCGCGGCGCCCGCATCAGCTCTCCGGCGGCCAGCAACAGCGTGTGGCGCTCGCCCGTGCGCTCGGCCGCAAGCCGCGGCTGATGCTGCTCGACGAACCTTTCTCGGCCCTCGATACCGGTTTGCGGGAAAATATGCGCAAGGCCGTTGCGCGCGTGCTGCAGGCGGCCGGCATCACCACCATCCTCGTCACCCATGACCAGGAAGAGGCGCTGACCTTTGCCGATCAGGTCGCGGTTCTGAGGGAGGGACGGCTGATCCAGGCCGGGTCGCCGCAATCATTGTATCTGCATCCGCGCGATCGCGAGACGGCACTGTTTCTCGGCGATGCCGTGCTGCTTCCCGCCATCATCCGCAACGGCCTCGCAGACTGCGCCCTCGGCCGCGTCGCCGTCGAAGGCAGCCGTCAGGGCAAGGCGGAGATCATGCTGCGGCCCGAGCAGATCCGCGTCGTTGCCGATGAAAGCGATAGCAACCACGGCGGACGTGTCGTCGAGGTGGAATTCGGCGGCGCGGTCTGCACCGTTGCGGTTTCGCTTGACGGCGTGGCGCTGCCGCCGATCCTGATCAAGACCTCGAGCGTCGCTCTTCCGGCGCGAGGCGATCTCGTTCGCCTCGACATCGCCGGCAAGGCGCATGTCTTCGAGAACTGATAAGACTTAGCCGAACTTGCGCACCACTTCTTCCGGCTCGATGCCTTCGAGCCAGCCGCCGGTAAAGCCGGCGCGTTCGAGGCCGAGGCGGATGACCGGCGATTGCCGCATCAGCTTCCAGATGAAATCCGAACGGTCGTTCTCGATGGTCATGACGACAAGCCCCTGGTCGATGCCGACGGTGCGGTCGTCCACCCAGCCTTCCGGCCGCTTGGTCTTGACCGTCGGGTTGAAGCCGCCGGGAAAGCCGCCTTCCAAGAGCAGGTTCGGATAGGTCGTCAGAAGCGCCTTGGTGCCGTCGAGAGCCGCCTGCCGATCGTAAGGCAGGCACGCAAGGGCTGCCCAGGGTGCGATCGTGCCGTCATCGGGGCCGAGCGGGGCGCCGCGGGCAGCGTAACCCAGAACCTTCGGCTGGCGGCCGCCGCGCATGCGCCGTGTCGGCGGCGGGCCGTCACAGGCGGAGAAACCCCAGATATTTCTGTTATAGCCGACGAACTGGCCGGGATTGCGCTCGGCATAGTCACGCTGGACGTTGATCGTCACCTGCGTGTTGCGGAAATAGTCCCAGTTCCGCTCCGCCATCGGCTTGTCCTGAATGGTGCGGAAATCGATCCAGGCATGCGAGAAGAGGTGGATGAAGAGTGGTCCGGCATAGAGATAGGACTGCTCGCCGTGCAGCATCCAGGAATAGCTTGACGTAAAGGCGTCGTAGCACGACTGCGGAATGGGATGTGTCGGTGAGGCAAGCGCCAACGTATACAGGATTATCGCCTCGTCGAAGCCGTGATAGCGCCAGCGCAGGAAGCCGGAAGAGGGCTTCCAACCCATGGCAATCGTGTCGCCCTTGTTCAGCGCCCAGCGCCAGTCGACGCGCTCGTAGATGAAGGTGGCGAGTTCACGGATTTCGGTTTCCGTCTCGTCGTCTTCACGATTGAAATATTGCGCAGCCGTCAGGATGCCGGCGACGAGCAGCGCCGTGTCGATGGTCGAAAGCTCGCTGTTCCAGGCGCGATGGCCGGTATCCATGTGCAGGAAATGGTAGAAGAAGCCGCGATGGCCGGTCGCGTGGCGTTCGTCCCCCTGACGCGCCTCGGCGAAGAACCGCAGCGTATTGACCGTGCGTTCGGCTGCCTCCTCGCGGCTGATCCATAAACGCTCGACACCAACAGGATAGGAGGAAAGCGCAAAGCCGACGGCTGCGATGCTGCACGGAACCCCGCCGATCGAGGTATCCGCCACAAGGCCGTTTTCGGGATTGGTATATTTCAGGAAGTAGTTGAACGCCGAATGCTGCAGCCTGTCGACGAGCGCTGCATCAATGTCTTCAATCCGTTGCAGCATAGGCTCCTACCCAACTGTTGCATCGCCCCATGCTTCAACATGGTGGCCGTCCCCGGGCAAATCAAACCTTTTTGATTCGCAAGGATAAGAGAACACAAAAGGGTGGAATCGGTCGTTAATAATTATCGGTAAAATAATATCTAGCAGAAGTCATATAAGCGGTGCAGCAAAAAAGATGGCCTGCGCGCCACGGGCACGGGTTGTTTTCCCGCAATACTTGTTTTCCTGATGCTTTGGAGAGTGGGTTTTCACGTTCAGGCGGCTTCATCGAGCCGCACCAGATGACCTGCCGACACTTCCCGATATCGGCGCGGCGGCGCGACGTACCCAACCGGGCGGACAGGGCTCTTGAGCTCGTCGGTTCCGAGGTTGCGCTTGATGCCGCGCCGTGAGGGATCGGGAACAGGCACGGTTGCCATCAGCTTCTTCGTGTAAGCGTGCTGCGGGTTGCTGAACAGTTGCGCGCGCGGGCCGATCTCGACGATTTCGCCGAGATACATCACCGCGACCCGATGACTGACGCGCTCGACCACCGCCATGTCGTGGGAAATGAACAGGAAAGCGAGGTTGAGACTTTGCTGCAGGTCCATCAGCAGATTGCAGACCTGCGCCTTGATCGACACGTCGAGTGCCGAAACGCTTTCGTCGGCGACGATCACCTTCGGATCGAGTGCGAGCGCGCGGGCAATGCAGATGCGCTGGCGCTGACCGCCGGAGAATTCGTGCGGATACCGTTTCATCATGTCCGGTTTCAGCCCGACGCGTTCGAGAAGATCGGCCGCCTTGTCGCGGGCCTGGGCGCCAGTACCGAGGCCGTGCTCCGTAATCGGTTCGGCAACGGCGGCGCCGAGGGTCATGCGCGGGTTGAGGCTGGCGAAGGGATCCTGAAAAATCATCTGGATGCTGCGGCGCATCCGTCTGAGACTGGCCGCGTCAAGGCTCAGCACGTCATAGCCGTCGAGGCTGACGCTGCCGCCGTTCGGCTGGACGAGGCGGGTGATCGAGCGGCCGGTGGTCGATTTGCCACAGCCGGATTCGCCGACGAGCGACAGCGTCTCGCCCTGGAAGAGATCGAAGGAGACGTCCTCGACCGCATGGATCGCGCCAGTCTTGCGGCCGAGCAGGCCGCCGCGGATATCGAAACGGGTAACGAGGTTCTTGACTTCGAGGATCGGCGTCCGGCGGCGGTCGACGGTATCAGCCACTTCGATCGGCTCGCGGCGTTCGCCGGTCGTGGTATCGACGACCGGGAAACGCAGTGGCCATTTCCGGTCGGCCATCGAGCCCAGGCGCGGCACGGCCGAGAGCAGAGCGCGGGTATAGGGATGCCTGCCGCGATGGAAGATGTCGTCGGTCGTGCCGGTTTCCACCGCCTCGCCGCGATACATGACGATGGTGCGGTCGGCGATTTCGGCGACGACGCCCATGTCGTGTGTGATAAAGAGCACGGACATGCCCTCTTCTTCCTGCAGCATCTTGATCAGGTCGAGGATCTGGCCCTGGATCGTCACGTCGAGCGCCGTTGTCGGCTCGTCGGCGATCAGCAATTTCGGCCGGCTGGCGAGCGCCATGGCGATCATCACGCGCTGGCGCATGCCGCCTGAGAACTGGTGCGGATATTCGTCGAAGCGCGACGCAGCGTTCGGGATGCGGACCTTTTCCAGCAGGCGCACGGTCTCGGCCCGCGCCTCGGCCTTGCCGATATCGCCGTGGCAGGTGAGCGCTTCGGAGATCTGGCGGCCGATGGTGAAGATCGGGTTGAGGGATGTCATCGGCTCCTGGAAGATCATGGCGGCGTCGTTGCCGCGCACCCGGCGCATCTCCTTTTCTGAAAGAGCGAGAACATCCTTGCCGTTCAAGGTGATGGCGCCATCGATGCGGCTCGATCCCTTGGCGAGAAGTCGCATAATCGAAAGGGAGGTGACACTCTTGCCCGAGCCGCTTTCGCCGACGATCGCCACCGTCTCGCCTGGCATGACGTCGAAGGAGACGTCGCGCACGACCGGTTTCCAGTCTCCATCGACGAGGAAGGCGGTCGTCAGGTTCCGGACCGAGAGAACAGGAGAGGCGGAGGCTGAAGAAACATCACTCATATCGTTCCCTTGGTTTTTATCTGGTTCACATCTTCAAAGGCGTGGCAAAGGAGGCGGAAGGCCTGCCTTCAGCGATGCGGGCCGCTTCCAGCGCCGCGATCTTTTCATCGATCTCGCGCCTGTCGGCCATGCCGTTCGGATTTTGCCGCGTCGCCATCGTCTCGGCGACATGCAGATAACGTTCACCCGCCACCGCATGCAGACGAACAAGTTCGGCGAGCGGATCGGGATGGTCGTCGGCGCGGAGGCTCAGCCAGGGATAATCCTGGTCGCGATGGATGACGAGGGCGGCGGACTGCCTGCCGCGCTTGTCGCCGCCGGCATCTTCACCTGCCTGCATCGCCAGCAGCAGGCGTTCGGCCAGCGGCTTGTCCATCGCCTTGTTGTAGGTGGCAAGCGTCTCAGTGATGACGTCAGGACCTGCGAGCATGTTGCCGGCGACCGAGACGTTTTCGTCGATCAGATGCCCCGCCCAGTCGATGCATGCGGGACCGGTGAAGGCGGCGTTGCGACCCTTCGCATCGATGAGATGCAACTGCCGCTGATTGCGGCCGGCGTCACGCTCAGTCAACTCGGTGATGATCTCCTCCGGCGCCTTGCCTGCAGCCAGCAGCGACAGGCCATCGACGCCGTAAAGCGGGCTGACGAAGGCCTGGGTAGCGACGGCGCCGATGCCGCCGCGAATATGCGGCACGAGGGCGCCGACGGCGAAGAAGCGGCTCGCGACGGCGATGCCGAGATGACCTGTCGAGGGATCACGGGCGACGATCGACCAGGTCATGGCTATCTCCCGATCGCATAGGCCTGCATCAGGCGCGGGGTGGCTGCGGCGCGCAGCAGTCCATCGGCATCGCGTCTCGCGGCGGTCAGCCGGCCGATCGTCCAGACATCGGCGACCGTCAGCGTGTGGCCCTTGCGGCGCAGGGCATCGAGGACTTCAGGGCCGAAATTCGCTTCCGCCATCAGGCTGCCGGGCTCGCGGGTGCGCGGATAGAAGGAGCCCGGAAAATGCGAAGTGTGGAACAGCGGCTGGTCGATCGCCGCCTGCAGGTTCAGCTTGTGGTGCGCATACCGCAGGAAGAAGGAAAGCTGCCACTGCTCCTGCTGATCGCCGCCAGGCGTGCCGAAGGCGAGCGTCGGGCGACCCTCATAGAGGCCGAGCGACGGCGTCAGCGTCGTGCGCGGCCGCTTGCCGGGCGCAAGCGACGTCGGCAGGCCTGATTTCAGCCAGAACATCTGGGCGCGGGAATTGAGGCAGAAGCCGAGGCCGGGCACGGTCGGGGAGGATTGCAGCCAGCCGCCTGATGGCGTGACGGAGACCATGTTGCCGTCGCGGTCGATGACGTCGATATGCACGGTGTCGCCGCGCTTTTCGGAAAGATGCGCCATGGTCGGCTCGTAGACGGCACCGGTCTTCGAATCCGCGCCGAGCATCTTCATCGTCAGATCATGCTGCGCTTCGAAGCCTGGCACGATGCCGGGGCGAAGATCGAAGGAGGCGTTCGCGCCGACCAGCTTGCGGCGCTCGGCGGCATAGGTCTCCGACAGCAGATGCGCGATGGGAACCTCCGAAAAGTCAGGATCGCCGTAATAGACTTCGCGGTCGGCGAAGGCGAGCTTCATCGCTTCGACGACGGTATGGACGAAATCGGCGCCGGCGGGATCCATCGCGGCGAGATCGAAGCCTTTGAGGATCGACAGGGTCTGCAGGAAGACCGGACCCTGGCCCCAGGGGCCGATCTTGGCGATCGTCCAGCCATGATAATCATAGGTCAGCGGCTCCTCGATCATCGCCGACCAGTTCGCCATGTCGTTGGCGGTCAAAACGCCCTTGTGGCGGTTGCCGCTTGCATCCATCACCTCTGCGGTCTTCAGATAGTCGTCGATCTTCTCGGCGACGAAGCCGCGATAGAAGGCGTCGCGGGCCGCCTCGACCTGCGCTTCCCGGCCGCTTTTCACTTCCGCCTCGGCGAGGATGCGCTTCCAGGTTTCGGCAAGCACTGGGTTCCTGAAATTCGCATGCGCTTCGGGGGCACGGCCGCCTGGCAGCCAGGTCTCATGGGAGGTCGGCCATTCCTTCTCGAAGAAGGCGGCGAGCCCCTTGATGGTGGCGGAGACGCGCGGCAGCATCGGATGGCCGTGCTCGGCGTAATAGATCGCCGGTTCCAGCACATCGCGCACGCTCATCGAGCCATAGTCGCGCAGCATCAGCATCCAGCCATCGAAGGAGCCGGGGATGACGGTCGCAAGCAGCCCGTCGCCAGGGATCAGACTCAGGCCTTCCGCCGTATAGTGTTCGATCGTCGCACCGGCGGGGGCGGGGCCCTGCGCGCAGATGACCTCGACCTTGTCCTTCTTCTTCGAATAGATCACCGCCGGCAGGTCGCCGCCCGGACCGCAAAGATGCGGCTCGACGATCTGCAGCACGAAACCCGTCGCCACTGCCGCGTCGAAAGCGTTGCCGCCCTTTTCGAGAATGCTCATGCCGACGGCCGAAGCGATCCAGTGCGTGGAGGTGACGACGCCGAAGGTGCCGAGGATTTCTGGACGGGTCGTGAAAGCGGTCATGTCAAATGTCCTTTCTAGAAATCATGCTTCGCGCGGATCGAGCGCATCGCGCAGGCCGTCGCCTAAGAGATTGAAACCGATGACGACGAGGAAGATCGCGGCACCCGGCCACATCGCCATCCATGGCGCCTGGGAGAGGAAATTCTTGGCGACGTTCAGCATCGAGCCCCAGCTCGGCGCCGGCGGTTGCTGTCCGAGGCCGAGGAAGGAGAGGCTCGCTTCGGCGATGATCGCCGTTGCGACGGTCAGCGTCGCCTGGACGAGGATCGGGGCAAAAACATTCGGCAGGATGTAGCGGGTGATGATGCTCGAGGACCGGAGGCCGATCGAGCGGGCGCCCTCGACATATTCCTCGGTCTTGACCGAGAGCACCTGGCCGCGCGTCAGCCGCACGAAGACGGGCATGGCTGAAAGGCCGATCGCGATCATCGCATTGGTCAGGCTCGGGCCGAGAAAGGCTGCAAGCGCGATGGCGGTGATGAGGAAAGGCATGGCCAGAAAGGCTTCGGTGATGCGGGAGATCACCATGTCGATCCAGCCGCCGAAATAACCGGAGACGAGGCCGAAGGGCACGCCGATGACAACGGCAATGGCGACCGAGAAGACGCCGGCCATCAGCGACGCCTGCGCACCCCAGATCATCCGGGAAAGAATGTCGCGGCCGATGTCGTCGGTGCCGAGCCAATGGGCAGCGGAGGGCGCCTTGCGGATCGCCGACCAGCTTGTGGCGTTCGGATCGGGAATCGGAAGAAGGGGGGCGGCCATGGCGAGGATGGCGAAGAAGGCGATGATCGCAAGGCCGACGAGGGCGCCCTTGTTGGCCTTCAGCTTGCGCCAGGCACGGCTCGGCGTGCGGTCGATCGCGGAGGGAATGCCGATCTCACCGATCGCGGTCATAGGGCGGCCCTCATGCGTGGATTGAGCAGGACATAGAGAATGTCGGCCAAGAGGTTCATCAGGATGAAGCCGATCGCCGTGCAGATCACCACACCCTGGACGACGGCGTAGTCACGGTTGAAGACGGCGTCGACGATGAGCTTTCCGAAACCCGGAATGGTGAAGATCTGCTCGGTCAGCACGGCGCCGGCAAGCAGTTCGCCGAAGAGCAGCGCGGTCAACGTCACGATCGGTAGCATCGCGTTGCGGAAGCTGTGTTCGAGCACGACAGTGCTTTCCGGCAGTCCCTTGGCGCGCGCGGTGCGGATGTAATCGGCGCTCAGCACGCTGAGCATTGCCGAACGGGTATGCCGCATCAGCGTCGCCGCCAGCGCATTGCCGAGCACGAAGGATGGCATCAGCATGGTTTCCAGCGAACGCAGCGGATTGCTGAAGAAGGGTTCGTAGCCTGATGCCGGCAACCAGCCGAGATTGACCGAAACCAGCAGGATCAGCATGATGCCGAGCCAGAAATTCGGGATCGACAGACCGGTCAGCGCGATGATGTTGGCGAGATAGTCGATCATCGTGTTCTTCTTGACGGCCGCCAGGATGCCCATCGGCACGCCGATTACAAAGGCGAAGACCATCGACATGATGGCAAGCTGGATGGTGACCGGCAGCTTTTCGCCGATGAGCTGCAGAACCGGCTGGTTGGTGCGTAGCGAGATGCCGAGGTCGCCCTGCAGTGCCGCACCCAGCCAGCGGACATATTGATAGGGCACGGGATCGTTCAGCCGATATTTCTCGCGCAGGAATTCGAGAACCTGCGGGTCGCGTTCCTCGCCGGCCATGGCAAGGATCGGGTCGCCGGGCAGCAGCTTCTGCAGCGAGAAGACGAAGACCGAGATGATCAAAAGCGTCGGTATGGCGACCAAGAGCCGTTTGGCGATGTAGGTGTACATGGGCGATCCTGACACTACTGGGGTCATGCGGCGGAGGGTTTCCGCCGCATGATTTGCTGGATCAAAAAGTAGAGCATGATGTCGTCCGAAAACCGCTCGCACTTCTCGGCATCATGCTCTAGGGATCAGCCGGCTTTCTTGACGCCGACGAGGCGGATCATGCCATCCGGCGACGGAACGAAGCCGGTGATGTTCTTGTGCAGCGCCCAGATCCAGGACTGATGGCCGAGATAGATGATCGGCAGATCGCCGTTCAGGATGACGGCGGCGGCATCATACTTCTGCTTGCGCACGGCCTCGTCGGTCGATGCACGGGCTTCGTTCAGCAGCTTGTCCACCTCGGCGTTGCAGTATTTCGTGTCGTTGATGCCGCCCTTGCAGGTGATGAACTGATGGATGTTGCCATCGGGATCGACGCGGCCGGACCAGTCGGAACGGCTGAGCTGATAGTTGCCGGCCGTCTGCTCGCTCAGCAGCGTGGCGAATTCCGTCGATTTCAGGCTGACGTCGAAACCGGCTTCGCCGACCATCGACTGGATGATCTGCATCATCTGCATGGCAACAGGATTGTTCGGGATCTGCAGTTCGATCGGCACGCGGTCGAAGCCAGCTTCCTTGATCAGCGCCTTGGCCTTGTCGAGATCGCGGGCGGGGACGGGAATATCCTTGTCGAACCACGGACTGCTTGGCGGGAAGGGCTGGTTGCCGGAAACGGCCGTGCCCTCATAGACGATCTGGTTGACGGCATCGCGGTCGATCGCCAGCGAGAAGGCCTGGCGCAGGCGCTTGTCCTTGCCGAAAGGATTGTCGGCCCGCGCACCATTGCCGATATTGGTGTAGAGCGCCATGTAGCCGGTGCCGACGGCATCGGCATAGACGAGGCTCGAATCGGACTTCACGGCTTCCGCGTCGGTCGCGGCCAGGCGCTCGATCATGTCGAGATCGCCGGACCGCAGATTGGCGAGGCGCACCGTCGTATCCGGGATTGGCAGATAGGTGAGCTTGTCGATGAAGATCTTGTCCCTGTTCCAGTAGTCCTGGAACTTTTCGAGCACGATGCGGTCTTGCTGGACGCGCTCGACAAACTTGAACGGACCGGCGCAGACCGGGTGATCGCCGAACTTGGCGCCGAGTTCCTTGGCGGCCTTCGGCGAGACGATCATGCCGGCGCGGTCGGAAAGCTGGGCAAGAAGGGTGACATCAGGCGCCTTGAGGGTGAACTTGACCTCGTATTCGCTTGCCGCCTCGACCTTTGCGACCGAGGTCAGCTCGCTCTTGCGACGTGATTCCGGCAGGGTGATGTTGCGCTCGATGGTGGCGACGACGGCTTCGGCGTTGAAGGGGGTCTCGTCATGGAACTTGACGCCTTGGCGAAGCTTCATGGTGAGCTCTTTGCCATCGGCCGACCAGCTCCATTCGGTGGCAAGCTGCGGCACGATCTTCAGATCCGGTGAGACGTCGACCAGCTTGTCGCACATCGCGGTATAGACGATGCGGCCGACGAAGGTGCGCGACTGCGCGGGATCGAGCACGTCGGCATCGTCCTGCAGGCCGATCTTCAGATCGACGGCGAAGGCAGGAAGGGCAAACAGTGCGCCGGCAACGGCGGTGGTCAGCAATTTGGCGATCTTCATTCCATTCTCCTCTGTCTATTTTTGTTTGGTTTTTGCTTCCATTCCGGCGGTTATGGCCCGCCCTTATTTTTTCTCCCGGTTCACTTCCCGGCTCAGGCGAGGGTCTTGTCGACCTCCATTTCGCTGTGGTCGAGCGAGGTGATGCGGACGAGGCTTTCCTGCAGCGTCAGCAAATGCTGGCGCATCGCTTCGCCCGCCCTGGCCGGATCGCGGGCGGCGATCGCATCGACGATTACCGTGTGCTGGTTAAAGGTGACGGGCCGCGTCCGGCTGGCACTGCGGGCGCGCTCGCGGATCGTCTGCCAGGCCTCGTCCTGGCGCACCCGGTTGATGACGTCGAAGATGGTGAGGAAGAAACCGTTGCCGGCGCATTGGGCAATCTGGCGGTGCAGCGCCCCGTCCCAGAGTTCGCGCCCGTCGGCATCGGTGCTTTCGTAGATCTTCTTCACCAGTTCGTACATGCGCTCGATATCGGCGGCCTTGGCGCGCATGGCGGCAAGCTGGGCGAGCTGCGGCTCGATGCGCAGGCGCACTTCCATGACTTCCATGAGATCGGTGCCGGCAACGATCGAGCCGACATGATCGCTCCAGCCGTCGGGGCGCGGGCCGGCATAGGTGCCGGAGCCTTGGCGGCGCCAGATGCGACCCTCGGCCTCCAGCACTTCGAGGGCGCGACGCACGGCACGGCGGCCGACGCCAAGCATTTCCGAAAGGGTGCGTTCGGTCGGCAGCTTGCCGTCGGCGTCGAGACTGTCGGACCGCAGGAGAGCCCTCAGCCTCTCCAGCGCATAGTTCGAATTGCCCCGCGTCTCATCCATCGGCATTGGCTTAAATGGTCCGTACCAATTTTCTATTGGTTCAGTGCAAACCAAAACGCGACGACCGTCAAGCGCTTTTTTGTGCAAACTTAAATCTGCCCGCTTTTTGCTCAATTCCCGTTGCTGCGGCGATACGGGAAAACAGTCGAAGGCTGCCAGGGCGGCGCCGCGATCGACACTATCATCCAGAAAAACGCAATTGGTTCAGGTGAAGCTCAGGCCGGCGTCGAGCGCGCGGAGAGAAAGACCTGCGGCTCGAAGGCGAAATCCTTGTCGAAAGGATAGGTCGGACGCTGCTTGCGCAGCCGCGGCAGGCGCTCGACGAACTGGTCGACGACACCTGTTGATAGCGCCATCAAGTTCGGATTGGCAATCGGCGCCAGTTCCGGCGAGAGATAGCCCGATTTGACGACGATGATCTTCGCCCGGTGCGGGTCGAGGCCGAGCCGGGTGAAATCGGCGATATTGTGATAAGGCCGGCGCTTGGCGGAAAGCACCAGATCGATGCCGCCGGTCGATATGACCGCCTGGCGGTCGGTCGGATCAGAAGTTTCATGCAGGAACTTGACCGTGAAACGGGCGACAACCGGTTTGCTGCCTTTGGTATCGAGCGAGGCGCCGACGCTGATCTCCAACTCGGCGCCGATGCCTGCGGCGTAACAGGCCTCGGTCGCCGCCTTGTCGGCGATGCCGGCAAAGACGACGCCGGTGGCCGCCCTGGCGATCAGTTCGGCCAGCACATCGGCCCGGTCCCCGACACCGCCACCGGTCGGATTGTCGCCGGATTCGGCAAGCACAACAGGGGCGGTCGGGCTTGCGATTGCCCTTTCGACGCATTCCTCGAGCGAGCCGGTCTCGCAGCCGAAAACAAAGTCTTCGCGCGCATCCCAATAAGCCCTCGCGAGACGTTTGGCCTCGCGCTCCAGCACGGCGCGGTCGGTGCCGGTCATGATGGCGGCGGCGGTGGCGCGCGGTTCGTCGGCCCAGACATAGCCGACCATCAGCGATGCATCCCAAACGCCATCAAGCGCATCGATCCCGGGCAGCAGGTCATAGAGGCTCTTAGCCGGCTCATCGACGGTGCTGGTGCGCTCGCCGGGCAGCACGACGGGGATCGGCGCCCAGAGAAGGGTCGGCCTCTCGCCGGTTTTCAGACTCTTTACCAGCATGGAGACGGAGCGGCGCATCGTCTCCTCGACATCGATATGCGGCGCAGTGCGATAGGTGGAATAGATGTCGAGCGCATCGATGATGCGCTGCGTGACGTTGCCGTGCAGGTCGTAGCTCGCCGAGACCTTGCAATCCTTGCCGACGAGCGCACGGGCCGAACTGATCCAGTCCCCTTCTGCATCCTCCATGCCCTTGACATACATGGCGCCGTGCATGGCGAGATAGAGACCGTCGAGCGGCAGCATCGGCTTCAGCCGCTCGAGGAATTCGCCCTTGAAGGCTTCGTAGGTGGCGCGCGAAACCGGGCCGCCGGCAATGGCCCGGGCATGGATCGTCGGCAGGAACTCGGCATCGTAATCCCTGAGGAAGGCGAAATAGGGCGCGGCCAGCAGCGCCTCGCCGCGCAAGACTCGAAAATCCTTCTCCTCGTTCAGGACGGGATTGTATGTGCTGCACTCGGTATGAATGCCACCGACGGCGATGCGCATGGGAAACCTCAGTTGGTGTTGGGAGCAATCAGGAAGTCATGGGCGATGCTGGCAACCCGGCTGCAGCGCCGGTATCGACGCGCCGGGTGCGGATCTGTGTCGGTCGACGGAGTTTGTGCTGCGATAAACTGAACATTCGGGATCCGAAGACGCGTCCTTTTGCCTCGACAATAGGTTCACAAACGAACCAATCAACCAAAATAAATTACAATCTTGATCTTCTAAACCGGCGTCGAGGTGGAAGGCGCTGTAATCGCTGAGCCTCCGACCGACTCGGTTTCTTCCGTCGGATGCCGCGCCGATTGCTGCCGATTTACGCGTCAGCATCGCCATAAAGAAAAAATCCCACTTCGGGATCCCGAAATTCCCCCGCTTCGGGATTCCGAAATTCGTCGCGTTTTGGGCGGTGTCGCCGTGGGGAAACATCCAATGATTTCTACACCCCAACCAATTTCGGGGTTCCGAAGTGCTATATAGATTATGGTGGGGGCCTGGCTGACCGATGAAGTCAGCCAAGCGCTCGACAGGTTCGCCGGCCGTTGATTGAAGCTCGCCGCCTTTTCCCAAGTGGCGGAACGCTGCCAAAACGATGAAGGCGGCGCTGTGGATCTCCTCACCAAGCCGGTGTCAGACCAGGCGCTGCTCGATGCGGTGATAGCCGGTATCGCTTTGGATGGCCCCGGCGCACGGAGGCGGTCATCGTCAAGCGCAATCTTGAACGTTTAGGGACGCTGACGCATCGCGAGCCCGAGATCCTACGCGAGGTGGTGACGCGCTGCGCCGTGCCAATGTCATGCGCAAGATGGAGGTCCGCTCCGTCGGTGAGCTGATCGGGGCATGGGAGACCTTACCCCCGACGATGCGCGAGACCGGCGGACCTGGATTTTGACCAACCCCAACATCAAGTGCTCAGATGGCTTCGAGGGTTTTTGCCTCGCGGGCGATGAAATCGCAGACCAGTTTTACGCGCAACGGCACGGTGCGGCCAAAGGCGTGCAGTGCATTAAAGGGAGCGCTCGGGAACGCAAACCCCGCCGCGAGTGTAACAAGCGTGCCGCCTGCCAGGTCTTTCGCGACCAGACATCGCAGAAGATAGGCCGCTCCCAGCCCACTCAGCGCAGCCTGAATGAGTGCGGCCGCTGAGTCGCAATCGACGCGCCCGAAGGGAATGAAGCTCGTCCCGTCCGGCAGGCGCAGAGGCTGCGTGACGCCACCTAGCGCATAGCGGGCAAAGGGCAGAGCCGCCAGCGCTTCGGCAGTTGCAGGATTGCCCCAGGTCTTCAGAAAGGTCGGAGACCCGACAATCGTCATCGGCAGGTCGGCCAGGTGACGAACCATGAGGTCCCTCGGCGCGGGATTTCCAACGCGCAGCGCAACGTCGTAGTCCTCCCTGATCAGATCGACGAACCGATCCGTAAGTCCGACTTCGAGATGCAGGTTCGGATAGTCGGCTGCAAAGCTTCCGAAGAGGCGCGGTAGCAGTAGAGGCGCCATTTCGCTAGGCATGCTGATGCGCAAGCGACCCGAGGGCGCAACGTCGGACCTGATCGCCTCTTCACTTGCATCCAGGTCCCGCAACAGTGGCGCAACGCGGTCGAAGAAAAGTTGCCCGTCCTGGGTAAGCGTCAGGGCGCGCGTGGAGCGCAGGAACAGCCGGGCGCCAATCTTCTTTTCCAGCCGCGCCACGCTCTTCGACACCGCTGAAGGTGTCGTCGCCAGATCGCGGGCCGCGGCGCTGAACGAGCCGGCCTCTACCGTCCGCACAAAAGCCATCAATCCGGGCATCTCGTTGAGCAGATTCGGCATTTGCACCTCCGCGGCACAGATCATGTGCCCGCCCATGATCTAATGACGAAGGGTGGCAGCGTTTATCTAATTTCTCGTTGAAAGGAGATAAACAATGCAACACCTCAAAGACAAGGTCGCCGTCATCACCGGCGGCAATAGCGGCATCGGCAAGGCGACCGCTCGGCTGTTCGCGGAAGAAGGAGCGCAGGTCATCATTTCCGGGCGCCGGCAGGATGCTGTCGACCGCGCCGTGCAAGAAATCGGTCCGTCGGCCATCGGCTTCGTGGGTGATGCCGCCGACCTGGAAGATCATCGCAGGCTGGCGGACACCGTGAAGAGCCGCTTCGGCGGGCTCGACATCTACATGGCCAATGCTGGGATCATCAATCTCACCACCTCCGCCGAGGTGACTCCGGCAGACTATGACCGGCATTTCGCAATCAATACGCGCGGCGTGTTCTTCGGCGTGCAGACGATCGCCCCTCTGATCCGCGACGGCGGAAACATCATCGTTACGAGCTCGCTCGCGGCCACGAAGGTCCTTGCGGACCATACCGTCTATGCCGGTTCAAAGGCAGCAACCGCCGCCTTTGCGAAAAACTGGGCGATCGAATTTAAGTCGCGGCGGATCCGCGTCAACATCCTGAGCCCGGGACCGGTCGAGACGGAAATCCTCGCCAAGCTGGGCGTATCGGAGGCCGAGCGGCCGGCCTTCGAAGATTACATGGCTTCCCTGATCCCCGCCGGCCGTCTCGGCCGACCGGAAGAGTTGGCGCGCGCCGCACTCTTCCTCGCCTCCGATGCAGGAAGCTTTGTCAACGGGATCGAGCTTCATGTCGATGGCGGCATGACCCTGGCTTAAAAGGCCTGCCCTTTGCCAGCCCCAACGGGCTCTACAACCTGTCGAAGCTGTCGGTCTGATGGCTGAGGCTCGGCAGGTATCGAACGCATCAAGCCATCCGCAGCAGAACGGCCGCCACGAGCGCATGCATCTGACGTTGAAGAAGAAGGCCACCCGTCGGCCCGGCAAACGACCCTTCAACAGCAGACACGCTTCGATGACTTCATCAGCGAATTCAACGAAGAACGCCCGCACGAGGCGCTGAACATGCGGCATCCGGCAGATATCTATCGGCCCTCAAACCGCTTCTACAAGGGTCTGCCTGAGATCGACTATCCCTTCCATGATCGCGAGGTGCTGGTCACCAATTGCGCCCTTGGTGCGTATCTTTCTTCTTATCGGTGCTCCGAAGATATTTTTGCTTCGGTAAATGACTTAATATATCAACATAAAATAGCGAATTTGTGAGATATATTTGTGAATAAAATTCATGTGGTCAGAAAAGCAATAATAATATTATCCATCATACTGTTTCTATTTTGCTATTTTTTCATCAGGTGGGCGGAATATAGCGAAAGTATATATAGGGATTTTTCTGATGTGCTTCAATTTAGAGGTCCACTTGCTTTTATGATGTTTCTGTCTCCGCATATCTATCTGATGTTGATCTTGGCGATATTCTTGCATGTCTTGAGAGGAAAGCATGACGTAGTAAAGCAACTTATGTGGATCTGGGCAGCAATATTTATGCTCGGTTCGGCATGGACGACGCTTTTAATCTATGCAGTTAACAACGGTTAATTCCACTGAAGGAGAGATACTGTGGCAGAGCCGACATCATCGCTCACACAGGAAACGACAGACTTTATCGTACATCTCGCTCGGCCGCGTCGCGCTTTTTTCTGAGCGCCTGTTCCTGCTCATATGACTTATGCGGGAAATGCTCGAAGCACCACCAGCGCGTTGGCACGGCCGGGGATGGGCTGTGGCCCCATCCTTCCCATTCCTTGCATCCTGATGCTCGCAATAGTGCTCAACGATCACGTTAGCGCCTGGCGCGCTCGAATGGCCTTCAATGCTCATAGGTGCTTATCCTCGGCCCCCCCCGGCCTTGATCCTCTCTGATGGGAAGCTGCGGCATGGCTCCTATAAGGGGTTGCGCGATGAGCAGGATAACGCGGTGGTGTATGAGTTGGAATAACCCGCGAACTTCTACCGTCCGCAACCGATGCAAGGTTTGAGAACTCCCATTAGCGTCAAAAAGAGGAGGAGTGAAAACAAGGAGGTCATGAACACGAAAAGAGGCCAAATGATCAGGAACTTCTCTTTCGGCTTCGCCGTAAAGCGATCATCGTCGTCGAATTCGGACATTTTGGGACCGAAATCTTCGCTAAAATCGAAGCCGTTTTTATAATAGAAAATGAATGACCGGATATACCAATACCAGCTGTGGGCGCAAAAGGCACCGAACACGAAGAACCCGAACCACAGCTGAACTTGCTCTTCAGTAGACACGACAATGCCGGCCCGCCTTACCATCGATTTCTGGTGGATAGCACGAGTCGGTGCATAGCTAAATCAAGCTTCCCCATCAACATCGCAAACATGCCGGTGCGCGACTGGAATTCAGCCATTGAGACTCCGTTGTAGTGCCGAGCCTCGCATTCAGGCCCTCATCAATGGCCACCTGGCGGTTTTCTGCCGTCTGACAGCCGGCAATGACCACACTCAGAAAGCTGAAACTGATAGCGACGGGCGCGCTGTCGTGCTGCCCCGGTGCTGCCCCAACAAACGGAAATAGCCAGGCTTTCGCCTGGTGATTCGAACAAGTCTCTGAAAAGCTTAGGAAAACTGGAGCGGGCGAAGGGATTCGAACCCTCGACCCCAACCTTGGCAAGGTTGTGCTCTACCCCTGAGCTACACCCGCTCAATCCGCATCGGTCCGGGGTAGTTGTTGGACCGTGGGCGCCGCCTCGCGGCGACCGGCGCTATATGGCCTAACGGGTTTTCAAATGCAACAGGGAAATGACGGAGAGGCGAAGAAAAATTCTGATGCTCGCAGACGCCCGGCGGAAAGGCCGCAAATGCGGGGCAAAGCGTCGGTCACAAAGATTGCCAAACGATGTGGACCGACTTAATCAGGACGCCTCGCTTTTTTCCCTTCCTGCCCAATGGATTGCCCGATGTCCGAAAATGCCCCGAAGACAAGAGAAGAATTGTTTGCCTTTCTCGATGGGCTCGGCATCGCCCATAAGACGGTCGACCATGCGCCGGTCTTCACCGTGGCGGAATCGGTCGCCCTGCGCGATGAAATTCCCGGCGGCCACACCAAGAACCTGTTCGTCAAAGACAAGAAGGACAGGTATTTTCTGCTGACCGTGGAGGAAAATGCTGCCGTCGACCTCAAGCAGGTGCATAATGCCATCGGCGGCTCCGGCCGGGTCTCCTTCGGCAGACCGGAGAAGCTGATGGAGTATCTCGGCGTCGCTCCGGGTTCGGTGACCGCCTTCGGCGCGATCAACGATACTGCCGAGAATGTCACCTTCGTGCTCGATGCCGAGCTGATGGCGCACGAGATCGTCAACTGCCATCCGCTATCCAACGATGCGACGACATCGATTGCGGGCAGCGATCTCATCCGTTTCATGGAAGCGACGGGACATAAGCCGCTTGTCTTGAAAGTGACGTCCTGACATACGATTTTAGCGCTAAAGCGCGTCGCGATCTTTTAGATTCGCTTGCCGCGCTTTAGTCTTTGGTTTTGTGCATGTCTTTATCGCAAAACCGCACCACAGTTTTGCGCGAGATGCTTTAGCAAAGACGCCGGCAGGATCGGCGCGGCGGGAGATACCTATGAGCGGCAGCGACAACCCCTATAACGGTTCCTTCGGAAATCAGATGACTGCGACGACAAGCTTCGGTGCTACGCCGGAACCCGCGGCTGCGGCCGGCAGCTACATCACGGAGACGACGACCGCGAATTTTTCCAAGGATGTCATCGAGGCATCGCGTAGCCAGCCGGTGCTGGTCGATTTCTGGGCGCCCTGGTGCGGTCCGTGCAAGCAGCTGACGCCGGTATTGGAAAAGGTGGTCAACGAAGCCAAGGGCCGTGTCCGGCTGGTCAAGATGAACATCGACGACCATCCGTCGATCGCCGGTCAGCTCGGCATCCAGTCGATCCCCGCCGTCATCGCCTTCGTCAACGGCCGTCCTGCCGACGGTTTCATGGGCGCGGTGCCGGAAAGCCAGATCCAGCAGTTCATCGACCGGATCGCCGGTCCGGCCGGCGCCGATGAGGCGGCCGAAATCGAAGCGGTGCTTGCGGAAGCGGCGGAACTGCTTGCCGCCGGCAATATCAACGAGGCCGCTCAGCTCTATGGCGCCGTGATGCAGGCCGATCCCGAGAATGCCAAGGCGCTTGCCGGCATGGCCGAATGCATGATCGCCGCCAACCAGCATCAGCGGGCGCGCGAAGTACTGACAGAATTGCCGGAAGAGCTGGCAAAAGATGCCGGCATCCAGGCCGTGCTGATGAAGCTCGAGCAGATCGAGGAAGCCCGCAAGCTCGGCGACCCCGTTGCGCTCGAGCGTGAACTGGCCGCCAATCCCGATGACCACGAGGCGCGGATCAAGCTTGCGAAGATCCGCAATGTCGAAGGCCGGCGCGACGAGGCGGCCGACCATCTGCTGCTGGTCATGCGCAAGGACCGTGCCTTCGACGATGACGGCGCCCGCCGCCAGCTGCTGCAGTTCTTCGAGGTCTGGGGCTTCAAGGATCCGGCGACGGTCGCAGCGCGCCGCAAGCTTTCGGCGATGCTGTTCTCGTAGGGCGCGCGTCCGACAGGACACGTCACGGACGGTCTATCGCATTGAATCCGTGCGTGATCTTTTCGCCACTGCATAATTCGTTAAATCGGAATCGATTTAGCGATTAAATTATGCAGCGATTCAAAGTGTTACAGCGCCGCGCGTCTAAAAAGACGCGCGGCGCTGCAAGTTTCGAGCATCTGCCCTTGCGTTTTCGGACGAGGGCACCACATTCTCGTCAAGACGGGCATGCCCGTTACAAGAATGCGGGACGGTTTCATGCAAGTCGGGAATGCCAGATACCTGAAGCCGGGCGATCTGCCTGATGTGATTGCTGTCTTCCCCCTGACCGGCGCCCTCCTCCTGCCGGCCGGGCAGCTTCCCCTCAACATTTTCGAGCCGCGCTATCTGGCGATGCTGGATGCCGCGCTGACCGGAAACCGGCTGATCGGCATGGTGCAGCCGGCGCTCGGCGAACATGAGGACAAGGGCGGCGAGCCCAACCTTGCTGCTGTCGGTTGCCTCGGCCGCATCACCTCCTTCGCCGAGACCGGCGACGGGCGCTATATCGTATCGCTGACCGGCGTCTGCCGCTTCCGGCTACTGGAGGAGAAAGCGACCAGCGATCCCTTCCGCACCTTCCGTATCGCCCCTTTTATCGCCGACCTCTCGGCCGAGAACGAGGAGGAGGCCGTCGACCGCGCAGCGCTTCTGACCGCCTTCAAGGCCTATCTCGATGCCAACAAGCTGGAGGCGGACTGGGAGAGCGTCGAGCGGGCGAGCAATCTGACGCTCGTCAATTCGCTGGCGATGATGTCGCCCTTCGGGCCGGCGGAAAAACAGGCGCTGCTGGAAGCGCCCGACCTGAAAACGCGGGCCGAGACGCTGATCGCCATTACCGAAATCGTGCTGGCGCGCGTCTTCGGTGACTCCGACACGGTTCTGCAGTAGACTTCAGCCATGGATGAAAAACTCAGCCGCGTCGATCCCAAGCTGCTCGATCTCCTGGTCTGCCCGCTCTCCAAGGGCCGGCTTTCCTATGATCGCGAGCACAATGAGCTCGTCTCGGAAAAGGCGCGGCTTGCCTATCCGATCCGCGACGGCATTCCGATCATGCTGGTGTCCGAAGCCCGCCGCCTCGACGATTAGTGCGAAGCGCTTTTGCCGGGAATGGCGTAAAAGGTTAAATCGTCTCTCCCGCTAGCAGCCGCGGATTGTCCTTTGCCGTCGTTCCGGCCGCCTGGCCGATGAAGAAGGATTTGAGACGCGGCAGCCGGTCGACGATGCCGAGGCCGACGTCGCGGGCGATGCGGATCGGCGTCGCGTCGTTGGAGAAGAGCCGGTTCAGCACGTCGGTCGTCACCCCCATGCGGAAAGTGTCGAAGCGCCGCCAGGTCTGGTAGCGCTCGAGAATGTTGATCGAGCCGACATCCAGGCCGAGGCGGTCGGCCTCCACGATGGTTTCGGCAAGTGCCGCCACATCCTTGAAGCCGAGATTGAGCCCCTGACCCGAAATCGGGTGGATGCCGTGGGCGGCGTCGCCGGCCAGCGCGAAACGCGGCGCGACGAAGGCGCGAGCGAGCGTCAGGCCGAGCGGGAAGGCACGCTTGTCGCCGATCACTTTCAGGCTCCCAAGCTTGTGGCCGAAGCGGCGCTCGAGTTCTTCCTCGAAGATCAGGTCGTCGGCGGCGACCAGCCGGTTGGCATCCGGCGTGCGCTCCGTCCAGACGAGCGAGGAGCGGTTGTTCTTAAGCGGCAGGATGGCGAAGGGGCCGGCCGGCAGAAAATGTTCCTCGGCACAGCCGTCATGCGGCCGCTCATGCTCGACCGTCGCAACGATGCCGGACTGGCCGTAGTCCCAGGTGACGGTCCTGATGCCGGCGAGATCGCGCAACGTCGAGCGCACGCCGTCGCAGGCAACCAGCAGCCGGGTTTCCAGCGCGCTGCCGTCCGAGAGCGTGACGGTGGCATGGGTGTCGTGGGTCTTCAGCTCCGTCGCGCCAAGCCCGTGGCGAATGTCGATGCCGAGCCGTTCGCAGGCGCCGCGCAGGGCGGCGACCATCGCGACATTCGGGATCATGTGGGCGAACGGCCGGCCGTCGGCCACTTCGCCGTCGAAGGTCAGAAACACCGGACGCACCGGATCGGAGGTCTTGGAGTCGGTGACGATCATCTTGGTGATCGGCTGGGCCTCCGGCTCAATCTCCTTCCAGATGCCGAAGACTTCGAGCATCTTCGCTGCCGCGGCGATGATGGCGGAAGCGCGCGTATCGTTTTTCCAGACATGTTCGGGGGCCGCCTCGACGACGGCGACATTCAGATGCGGCGCTGCCTGCTTGACCGCGACAGCGGCGGAAAGGCCGACATAACCCCCGCCCACAACCAGCATGTCCAGCATCGCGCCGCTCCCGTACCTTATGCCTCAGATGTGACCTATATAGATCATCGCAACTTCACTTCCTACCGCTGGGAGACATAGAAATGACGGGCGAGACATCAGGGCCTTCGGCGATGGAGACGCTGCTTTCGACGCTCGACCTCGAGCCGATCGAGGTCGATATCTTCCGCGGCCGCAGCCCCAAGGTCGGCTGGCAGCGGGTCTTCGGCGGCCAGGTGATCGGCCAGGCGCTGATGGCGGCGCAGCGCACCATCGAGGGCGAGCGTTTCGTCCATTCGCTGCATGCTTATTTCATGCGTCCCGGCGATCCCTCGGTGCCGATCATCTATCAGGCGGAGCGCATCCGCGACGGATCGAGCTTCAACACGCGGCGTGTCGTCGCCATTCAGCACGGCAAGGCGATCTTCGCGTTGTCGGCCTCCTTCCAGGTGGAGGAGCCGGGCTTCGAGCACCAGATCGCGATGCCCGAGGTCGAGATGCCGGAGGCGTTGCTCGGCGAGCAGCAGATCAAGGAACAGTATCTCGCCCACGCGCCGGAAGCGATCCGAAAATACTGGCAGCGTGAGCGGCCGATCGAGATCCGCCCTGTCTCGCTGACGCATTATTTTTCCGACAGGAAGCTCGATCCCAAACAGGACGTCTGGGTGCGCGCCACCGGCCCGGTTCCCGACGACCGGCTCTATCAGGCGGCGGTGCTTGCCTATCTTTCGGACATGACGCTGCTCGATACGTCGCTCTATGCGCACGGAACGTCCATCTTCGACCAGAGCCTGCAGGTGGCGAGCCTCGATCACTCGATGTGGTTCCACAAGCCCTGCAAGCTCGACGACTGGCTGCTTTATACGCAGGACAGTCCGTCGGCTTCAGGCGCCAGAGGATTAACCCGGGGTAGCCTATTTACACGATCCGGTAGCCTGATCGCATCGGTCGCGCAGGAAGGCCTGATTCGGAAAAAGGCAAATGAATAAATAATGTGCAACTTTATAAATTTGCGCGTTATTTGTGCGCTTATTGGCCTATCATTTGCCTGTTTATTGGCACTCTTTATTATAAGCTTTACTTTTCAATAACTTACGTCTTGCTTCGAATCTGGCACGTCCCTTGAATGTGTATTGGCCGGTCGCTGTTCAGGAATGTCAGCGGCAAGGAGAGTCGGCTCCGCGCCGAGGATAACGAAGGATGGGAAACCAGATGAAAATTGTGATGGCCATTATCAAGCCGTTCAAGCTCGATGAGGTCCGCGAAGCCCTTACGGCGATCGGTATTCAGGGGCTGACCGTAACCGAGGTGAAGGGCTACGGGCGCCAGAAGGGGCACACCGAAATCTATCGCGGCACCGAATATGCAGTCAGCTTCCTGCCGAAGCTCAAGATCGAAATCGCGGTTGCATCGGAACTCGTCGACAGGGCAGTCGAGGCCATCGCGGCAGCGGCCAAGACCGGTCAGATCGGTGACGGCAAGATCTTCGTCTATTCGATCGACCATGCCGTGCGCATCCGTACGGGCGAAACCGATTCAGAAGCGCTGTAAGAACGGCAGATCAAGGAGCTTTTTCCAATGTCAATTTCGAAGTTTTCTTCCACCTTTGCGCGGATTTGCGCAGCTTCGGCCGCCCTTCTCGCGCCGGCCGTCGCTTTCGCGCAGGAGGCTGCGCCAGCCGCCACTGCCGCTGCTGCTCCTGCTCTCACGATGGATAAGGGTGATAATACCTGGATGCTCGTCTCCTCGGCGCTCGTCCTGCTGATGACCATCCCCGGCCTTGCGCTTTTCTACGGCGGTCTCGTGCGCGCCAAGAACATGCTCTCGGTGCTGATGCAGGTCTTCATGATCACGGCCGTCGTGGCGCTGATCTGGGTGACCTACGGCTATTCGCTCGCCTTCACCGACGGCGGTTCGCTGAACAGCTTCGTCGGCGGCTTCTCCAAGGCCTTCCTCGCCGGCGTCAACACCTCGTCGCTCGTAGAAACCTTCTCGAAGGGAGTCGCCATTCCGGAATACACCTTCATCGTGTTCCAGATGACGTTTGCCTGCATCACGCCCGGCCTGATCGTCGGCGCATTCGCCGAGCGCATCAAGTTCTCGGCCGTCATGCTCTTCGTCGTGCTCTGGGTCACCTTCATCTATTTCCCGATGGCACACATGGTCTGGTTCTGGGGCGGTCCGAGCTCCTACACCTCGCCGGCCGGCCTGATCTTCTCCTACGGCGCAATCGACTTTGCCGGCGGCACGGTCGTTCACATCAATGCCGGTATCGCGGGCCTCGTCGGCGCCATCATGCTCGGCAAGCGCACGGGCTATAAGAAGGAAATCATGGCTCCGCATTCGATGACGCTGACCATGGTCGGCGCCTCGCTGCTCTGGGTCGGCTGGTTCGGCTTCAATGCCGGCTCCAACCTCGAAGCCAATTCCTACGCCTCGCTTGCCTTTATCAACACCTTCGTCGCAGCGGCTGCTGCCGCTGTGTCCTGGTGCATCGTCGAAACCCTCAGCCGCGGCAAGGCTTCCATGCTCGGTGGCGCTTCCGGCGCGGTTGCCGGTCTCGTCGCCATTACCCCGGCGGCAGGCTTTGCCGGCCCGATGGGCTCGATCGTTCTCGGCCTGATCGTTTCGCCGGTCTGCTACTTCTTCGTCGACGTCGTGAAGAACAAGTTCAACTACGACGACAGCCTCGATGTCTTCGGAGTTCATTGCATCGGCGGCATCATCGGCGCTCTCGGCACCGGTATCCTCGTCAACCCGGCACTCGGCGGTGCAGGCATCGTCGATTACTCGACCGCGGATTTCGCAGCCTCCTATGCTGGCACGGCAACCCAGGTCTGGAACCAGGCCAAGGGCGTGCTGACAACGCTGCTGTGGTCCGGTATCGGCTCGGCGATCCTCTACAAGATCGTCGACGTCGTCATCGGCTTGCGTGTCACCGTTGAAGCCGAACGCGAAGGTCTCGACCTTTCGACCCACGGCGAAGCCGCCTACCACGCTTCCTGATCACAGGGTTTGCGGCGCCTGGCATGAGGGCGCCGCTTCACAGCCCGTCGCGGCCTATCTAACTATAGACTGCACTTGGCCCGGACCTTTCAAGGTTCGGGCTTTTTTCATTTCCCGGTTCGGAATGCACGTCCAGGCATGCATGGTTAACATCGCTTTAACCCGGCTCTGATTAGGTAGAGCGGACGCATTTTGGCACCGAAGCTTCAGCGATTCGCGTGTCCTCAGGCATTGGACGGGTTAGACACATGGCAAGAAGCACGTCGCCGGCAATGGATGGCCGTCCGGATCGGTTCTCCTTCTCGGCATTCATGCTGCGGCAGATCCAGGCGCTCATCGGCTTTGCGATCTTTCTGCTGCTGGCGTTCTGCGTCGCGGCGCTGGCGACATGGAATGTTGCGGATCCGAGCTACTCCTATGCGACCGCCAACCTGCCGACGAATATTCTCGGCTACAGCGGGGCTGCCTTTGCCGATATCGTCATGCAGTTCCTCGGGCTTGCCAGCGTCGTTTCGATGCTGCCGATCGTCGCTTGGGCGCTGACGCTGATCTCGGGCCGCCGATTCAGCCGTATTCCTGCCCGTGCCGGCGCCTGGTTCGGCGGTTCGGTGCTTTCCTGCGCCGTCCTCGGCTGCTTTCCGCCGCCGCTCACCTGGCCGATCCCGAACGGTATCGGCGGTGTCATCGGCGACATGATCCTGCGTTTTCCCGCACTCTTCGTCGGCGCTTATCCGACGGGCACCTTCGCCATGGTCATCGGCTGCATCTTTGCCGCGCCGACCGCCTGGCTGATGCTGTTTGCATCAGGCCTTGTCGGCCGCAGCGACGCCGACGAGGAGATCGAGGAAGACTACGTCGATACACGCAGTAGCAAGGCCCGCGTTGTCGGAGACGAGGACGAGGAGGAAGACGAGTCCCGCTGGGTCGCTCTCAGCGGCGCCGTGACGCATGCCTGGTACATGAGCCAGGGCCGACTGCGGCGGCTGTTCGGCATGGGTCCGCGCAAGCGGCGCCAGGGCGATTACGAATCACCTTATGATTTCAACGATGACGAGTTCGGCACGCTGAACGAACCCGTCCGCGCAAAGGCGCCGACCGTCCGAGGCGAGCGCATGGAGCCGTCGATGGAACCATCGATGGGGGCAAGGATGGCTTCGCCGCGGCGTATCGTCTCCGCACCGTCGCTGTCCGTCGATGACGACGACGATAATGACGACGACCTGCCCTTCGATAACGACATGCCGCCACGCCCGGCCGATATCCTGCCCGACGACGATGACGACGACTGGATGATTCGAGCACCGGCAAAGGCGGCCGGCAAGCCGGAGCCGCGCGTCGTCCCCGTCGTTGCGCGTCCGAAGCCCAGCGCCCGCATCGAGCGGGAGGCGCAGGGCTCGTTCATCCGTCCCGAGGGTTTCCAGCTTCCCTCGATGCATCTGCTCGCCGAACCGAAGAACGTGGTGCGCGATTCCACGCTTTCGGCCGATGCGCTGGAGCAGAACGCCCGCATGCTCGAAGGCGTGCTTGAGGATTTCGGCGTCAAGGGCGAGATCATCCATGTCCGTCCCGGTCCCGTCGTCACGCTCTACGAACTGGAGCCGGCGCCCGGTATCAAGTCGTCGCGCGTCATCGGCCTTGCCGACGATATCGCCCGCTCGATGAGCGCGATTGCCGCCCGCGTGGCCGTCGTGCCCGGCCGCAACGCGATCGGCATCGAATTGCCGAACCAGACGCGCGAGACCGTCTATCTGCGTGAACTCATCGCCTCCCGGGATTTCGAAGGCAGCAAGGCGAAGCTCGCCATGGCGCTCGGCAAAACGATCGGCGGCGAAGCCGTGATCGCCGATCTCGCCAAGATGCCGCATCTGCTCGTCGCCGGCACCACCGGTTCCGGCAAGTCGGTCGCCATCAACACGATGATCCTGTCGCTGCTCTACCGCATGACGCCGGAACAGTGCCGGCTGATCATGATCGACCCGAAGATGCTGGAACTCTCCGTCTATGACGGCATCCCGCACCTGCTTTCGCCTGTCGTCACTGATCCGAAGAAGGCCGTCGTCGCGCTCAAATGGACCGTGCGCGAGATGGAAGAGCGCTACAAGAAGATGTCGAAGATCGGCGTGCGCAACATCGATGGCTTCAACACCCGCGTCGAGCAGGCGCTGTCGAAGGGCGAGGCGATCTCGCGCACGGTGCAGACCGGATTCGACCGCCATACCGGCGAAGCGATGTACGAGACCGAGGAATTCGATCTGCGGCCGATGCCCTATATCGTCGTGATCATCGACGAAATGGCCGACCTGATGATGGTCGCCGGCAAGGATATCGAAGGCGCCGTCCAGCGTCTGGCGCAGATGGCGCGTGCGGCCGGCATCCACGTGATCATGGCGACACAGCGTCCGTCGGTCGACGTCATCACCGGCACGATCAAGGCGAACTTCCCGACCCGCATCTCCTTCCAGGTGACCTCGAAGATCGACAGCCGCACCATTCTCGGCGAACAGGGCGCCGAGCAACTGCTCGGCATGGGCGACATGCTCTACATGGCGGGTGGCGGGCGTATCCAGCGCGTGCACGGCCCGTTCGTTTCTGATGTCGAGGTGGAAGAGATCGTCTCCTACCTGAAGACCCAGGGCTCGCCGCAATATCTCGACGCGATTACCGCCGATGACGATGAAGACGGCGATTACGGCGGTGGTGGAGGCGGTCCGGCCGGCACGTCCAATCTTTCCGAATCGGAAGATCCCTACGATCAGGCGGTCGCCATCGTGCTGCGCGACGGCAAGGCGTCGACCTCCTACGTGCAGCGCCGGCTGGGTATCGGCTACAACCGTGCCGCCTCGCTCGTCGAGCGCATGGAGAAGGAGGGTATCATCGGACCAGCCAACCACGCCGGCAAACGCGAAATTTTGGTTCCGACCGAAGGCGACATCCTCGACCGCTGACATAACAGGCATATATTTCCAATACAGCCGCTTTTGCGGAAACCTGATAGCATCGAAGCCGTTACCTCTCGCAGGCCGATCGCAACGCCTTGAAGACGCCGCCTTTCGGCAGCATGCAGATCGCATAAAGGAGATTTAGATGAGTCACTCCGATACCTTCCTCTCCGGCCTGACGGTAACGCGCCGCGACCTTCTCGGCGCCTTTGTCGTCGCTGCGATAGCGAGCGCCATTCCCCTTGGCGCTTATGCGCAGGCGGCCGCTCCCGCCTCCGGCACGGCGCAGGCGATCGCCGATCATTTTTCCGGCGTTACGACGATGCAGGGCGAATTCGTGCAGTTCGGCCCGCGCGGCGAACAGACCGGCGGCAAGTTCTTCATCCAGCGCCCCGGCAAGCTGCGCTTCAACTATGACGATCCGTCGCCGATGCGGGTGATCGCCGACGGCAAGAACGTCGCCATCGGCAATATGAAGCTCAAAACCTGGGATCTCTATCCGCTCTCCAAGACCCCGCTCAGCCTGCTCCTGGCGCAGCGCATAGATCTGTCGGCCGGCATGGTGAAGGGCGTGAAGGAAGAGTCTGACTTGACGACGATCGCGCTCGGCAACAATACGGTGTTCGGAAACTCGACCATTACCATGATGTTCGACCCGAAGACCTACGATCTGCGGCAGTGGACGATCACCGACAATCAGGGCAAGGACACCTCGGTGATGATCTTCAATGTCAAAACCGGCATGCAGTTCGAGGATCGCGTCTTCCGTGTGCCCTATGAGACCATTCCAGGCACGCCTCAGTCGCGCGATTGAACCTTTTCGGTTGATCGGCCGCTCCTTTTACAAGCGGCCGGTTCCCTCGCGTCCGCCTTTGTTTTAAAGCCCTTTCATGAAAGCGTGAAGGGGTATGGGCATGGGTTTTTCGATCACCACGTGGAACATCAATTCGGTGCGGCTGCGCATGCCCATCGTCGAGCAGCTCGTTCTCAAGCACAGGCCCGATATCCTCTGCCTGCAGGAAACCAAGGTGACGAACGACCTGTTTCCCGCGGCACCACTCAGGGCGATGGGCTACAATCACATCATCATCCATGGCCAGAAGGGCTATCACGGCGTGGCGATCGCCTCGCGCATTCCGCTAACCGAGGATCACCGGCAGGATTATTGCGGTGTCGGCGATGCGCGCCACATCTCGGCGATCTTCGAGCACGGCAATCGCCGCGTTCGGCTGCATAATTTCTATGTCCCGGCCGGCGGCGACGAGCCGGATCGCACGATCAATCCGAAATTCGGCCACAAGCTCGATTTCATCGAGGAGATGAAGCTGCTGAAAGCCAATGGCGAGGCCGACACCTCAGCCATCCTCGTCGGTGACCTCAATATCGCGCCGCTGGAGCACGATGTCTGGTCGCACAAGCAGCTTCTGAAGATCGTCAGCCATACGCCCGTCGAGACCGACGGACTGCTCGAGGTGATGAAACGCGGCGCCTGGCTCGATCTGATGCGCCAGCATGTGCCTGAAAGCGAGAAGCTCTACACCTGGTGGAGCTATCGCGCCAAGGACTGGGAGGCCGCCGATCGCGGCCGTCGTCTCGACCATATCTGGTCGTCGTCGGATCTCGGGCCGCATCTCAAGCGGATAGAAATCCTGAAGGAGGCGCGCGGCTGGGATCGTCCCTCCGACCACGTGCCGGTGACGGCGCATTTCGATTTCTAAGCGGTGCAGCTTCGTGGAAGCGCAGGGATTCTTATCGCTAACAGGGATCAGCTGAAGCGGTAGAACTGGCTTGCGGCCTTTGCCGCAAGCTCGGCGAGATTGTCGCGAATGCGGTTCTCGATCAGCCGGGCTGCGTCCGGATATTCTTCGATCAGCCGGTGGAAGAGGGCGCGGGTGATGCGGATGATGCTGGTATCCTCGCGCGCTACCGCGGTGAACTTGCGCTCCACCAGCGTCACCAGCGCCAGCTCGGAAACCAGGGTACCGGGGCCAGCGATTCCCTCTGTCCTCTGCATGCCGTCACTGCTCGTCGCGCTCAGCTCCAGGCTGCCGCTGAGGATGACATAGGCGCTCTCGGCGGGCGAGCCCTGGCGAAACAGCATCTGGCCGGCAGCGATCATGCGCCGGTCGGCGCCGAAGGCGATCAACCGCAGCTGATCCTCGCTCATGTCCTTGAACAGAGGAAGCTGCGCGAGCATGTGGATGTCGTCGGTCAGCGCCATGCGGGCTTTTCGCCTTAGAGCAATTCCAGCAAAACCGCGTCGCGGTTCTGCGTCCGAAATTGAGTGAAAACAAAGAGATAGAGCATTCCCGCGATTCGGAGGAAAACGGAACTGCTCTAGGGTATGATCTTGTAGCCGCCGTTTTCCGTGACGAGGATTTCGGCATTGGAGGGATCGCGCTCGATCTTCTGGCGCAGGCGATAGACGTGGGTTTCCAGCGTATGCGTCGTCACCCCGGAATTATAGCCCCAGACCTCTTCGAGTAGTACGTCGCGGGTAACGACCTTCTGTTCGGCGCGGTAGAGATAGCGGATGATTGCCGCTTCCTTTTCCGTCAGCCGGATCTTCTGGCCGTTATCGGTGGTCAGAAGCTTCTGGCTCGGCTTGAAAAGGTAGGGGCCGACGGTGAAGGTCGCGTCCTCGCTCTGCTCATGCTGGCGCAGCTGCACGCGGATGCGGGCGAGCAGCACGGCGAAGCGGAAAGGCTTGGTGACATAGTCGTTGGCGCCGGCTTCGAGGCCGAGGATCGTATCCGAGTCGGTATCGTGGCCGGTCAGCATGATGATCGGCGCCTTGAAACCGCCCTTGCGCAGCAGCTTCACTGCCTCGCGGCCGTCCATATCGGGCAGGCCGACATCCATGATCAGCAGGTCGATCGGCGTCGCACGGGCGGTCGCGACACCTTTGCCGGCGTTGGCTTCCTGCAGAACCGTGAATTCCTCATACAGCGACAATTGCTCCGTCAGCGTCTGTCGAAGGTCATCGTCGTCATCCACCAGAAGAATGGTGCGTGCGGTCATGCCGTTTGCGTCCTCGTGTTAAGTCCCCTAGTCCTACGCCAAATTCCTGGTTTGGCAAGGATCGGGCAGCGGGCTGTTGCCGGGTCGGTTTCGATATGATTTCAATCGAAGCCCCAGACAAGGCACGACATGCGAGAAAAATGGAAAAAGCAAGGCAGAGGCGGGGGATAAAGCGGCCGACGATCGTGGTGCGTCCTGCGCCGGGGCGCAAGAGCCGGGCGATCGTCCGGCTCGGCGCCATCACCGTGCCTGCTGCGATCGGCCGCTCCGGCCGCACCGTGATGAAACGAGAGGGCGACGGCGCCACGCCGATCGCTTCGATGAAGCTGATATCAGGCTTCCGGCGCGGCGAGCGGAACGGCCGGCTCGTCACTCCACTTTCCATCCGCCGCATCCGCCCCGACATGCTCTGGTGCGATCAGTCTGACAGTGCCAGCTACAACCGCCTCGTCAGGGCGCCGTTCAGTGCAAGTCACGAGGAAATGCGGCGCAGCGACGGGCTCTACGATATCTGCCTGGTGATGGACTGGAACATCTCCTCGCGTGCGCGCAATCGCGGCTCGGCGATCTTCTTCCATCTCATCAGGCCGGGCTACGAGCCGACGGCGGGCTGCGTGGCGGTGAGCCTGCGCGACATGCGCCGACTGCTGCCTTACCTTCGGAAGGGAACGATTGTCCGCATCGTCTGATTGTCTTCCGGATGCGGTCACCTATATGCTTGCGGTGACCAAACGCTCCGGCTGAAATGCGTTCTGGGACGCCCCGTAGGTGCGGGCGCAATTCATGCCTCGTCCAATTCTTCAAACTCCCGGAGATATATTGTGACCGCTCAACCCATCATCACTTTCCATGACGGACATTCCATTCCGCAAGTCGGCCTCGGCGTCTGGCAGACGCCGCAGGACATTGCCGCTCCCACCGTGCGCACGGCAATCGCCGCCGGCTATCGTCATATCGATACGGCTTCCGGTTACGACAACGAAGAGGGCGTCGGCGAAGGCATCCGCTCTTCCGGCCTCGACCGCAAGGATATCTTCGTCACCACCAAGCTCAGGAACGACGACCAGTGCTACGACAATGCGCTGCGGGCCTTCGACGGCAGCCTGAAGAAGCTCGGTTCCGCATATGTCGACCTCTACCTCATTCACTGGCCGTCGCCGCATCGCGGCCTTTATACGGAGACCTGGAAGGCTTTCGCCCGCATCCGGGAAGAGGGCCGTGCCCGCTCGATCGGCGTGTCGAATTTCAATCCTGAACATCTCGAGCGCATCATCGGCGAAACCGGCGTCGTTCCCGTCATCAACCAGATCGAGCTGCATCCCGATTTCCAGCAGAAGGCGGCGCAGGAGGTTCACAAGAAGCTTGGTATCGTCACCGAATCCTGGAGCCCGCTCGGCCAGGGCAAGTTCATCTCGAACGCCGATATCGGCGAGATCGCCAAAAAACATCAGAAGACGCCGGCTCAGGTCATCATTCGCTGGCACATCGACACCGGCCTCGTCGTTATCCCAAAATCGGTGACGCCGTCGCGTATCGAGGAGAATTTCCAGGTGTTCGACTTCAAGCTCGATGCCGACGATATGGCCGCGATCGCCAGGCTCGACAGCGCCGGTGCCCGCATGGGGCCGGATCCGATGACGGCAACCTTCTGATCGTCGTCTCGATTATCGCCAGGCAAGGGTCGTCCCGCAAAAGACCGCATGCGGTAGCTGTTTTATAAGGCGACCGAGGCAGGGCGGCATAAAATGTGAAGCCCACCGATGCGCAGCGGCATCGGTGGGCTTTTTGATCGTCATCCGTTTTGACGGATCAGTTCCACTCGCGGATATCGACGAAGTGACCGGCGATCGCGGCTGCGGCGGCCATCGCCGGCGAGACGAGGTGCGTGCGGCCCTTGAAGCCCTGGCGGCCTTCGAAGTTGCGGTTCGAGGTCGAAGCGCAGCGTTCGCCCGGCTTTAGGCGGTCGTCGTTCATCGCAAGACACATGGAGCAGCCCGGCTCGCGCCAGTCGAAACCGGCGGCCTTGAAGATCTTGTCGAGGCCTTCGGCTTCCGCCTGTTCCTTGACGAGGCCGGAACCCGGCACGATCATCGCATCGACGGTTGGGGCAACCGTCTTGCCTTCGACGACCTTGGCGACTTCGCGCAGATCCTCGATGCGGCCGTTGGTGCAGGAGCCGATGAAGACGCGGTCGAGCGTGATGTCGGTCATCTTCGTGCCCGGCTTCAGGCCCATATAGTCGAGCGCGCGCCACTTGGAGGTGCGCTTGGTTTCGTCCGGAATGTCATCCGGGTTCGGAACGATGCCCTGGACGGAGATGACATCCTCAGGCGACGAGCCCCAGGAAACGATCGGCGGCAGGCTGGCGGCGTCGAGCACGACGACGCGGTCGTAATGAGCGCCCTCGTCGGTCTGCAGGGTCTTCCAGTAGGCGATCGCCTGTTCCAGCGCCTCGCCCTTCGGCGCGCGTGGCTTGCCTTTGATATATTCGAAGGTCTTTTCGTCAGGGGCGATCAGGCCGGCGCGGGCGCCGCCCTCGATCGTCATGTTGCAGATGGTCATGCGGCCTTCCATCGACAGCGCGCGGATTGCTTCGCCGGCAAATTCGATGACGTGGCCGGTGCCGCCGGCCGTGCCGATCTCGCCGATGATGGCAAGGATGATGTCCTTGGCGGTGACATGCGGCGGAAGCACGCCGTCGACCCGCACCAGCATGTTCTTTGCCTTCTTCTGGATCAGCGTCTGGGTCGCCAGCACATGCTCGACCTCGGAGGTGCCGATGCCGTGCGCCAGCGCGCCGAAGGCGCCGTGCGTCGAGGTGTGGCTGTCGCCGCAGACGATGGTCATGCCGGGCAGGGTGAAGCCCTGTTCCGGACCGACGATGTGGACGATGCCCTGGCGCTTGTCGCTTGCCGAATAATATTCGACGCCGAATTCGGCGGCATTGGTCGCCAGCGCTTCCACCTGGATTCGGCTTTCCTCGTTCTTGATGCCGAGATGGCGATCAGGCGAGGTCGGAACGTTATGGTCGACGACGGCGAGCGTCTTTTCCGGCGCGCGAACCTTGCGGCCGGTCATGCGCAGGCCTTCGAACGCCTGCGGCGAGGTCACTTCGTGGACCAGGTGGCGGTCGATGTAGAGAAGACAGGTGCCGTCTGCCTGTTCGTCGACCAGATGATCGTCCCAGATCTTGTCGTAGAGGGTACGCGGTGCGCTCATGGCGTTAAGTCCGTTTTTTGGAAGCTTTGGAAAATCGAGACATGGCGGATCAGGCTCCGCCGGCCGTCATTCGATCAACGAAGTCGGCTGTTGGGCGCGCCGGACACGCACGCAAAAAACCGCGCCGGCAGGCGATAATGATCCTGCAGCACGAAAATATGCGCGCCAATGCATCTGAACTTGGATTCCATGGCCTGCATATAGCGATTTTTCGCGGCGGCTTCAATTTGAATCATCAGCAGACGCTCTCCGGCCTCTCAGCGGCGCGGCGGCTATTGATCGCTTACCGCGACTTCATCCACTTCTCCGTCCGCCGCAGCGCCAGCGACAGGCCGATCGTCAGGATCAGATAGATATAGGTGACGATCGAATAGGTCTCGAAGAAGCGGAAAGAGCCGGCGGCATAGACCTTACCCATCTGGGTGATGTCGGCGACGCCGAGCACGGAGACGAGCGAACTGTCCTTCACCATCGAGACGAAATCGTTGGAGAGCGGCGGGAAGATCACCCGGATCGCCTGCGGGAAGACGACGGAGCGGAAGCGCCGGTAGCGCGACAGGCCGAGCGCCTTGGCCGCCTCGATCTGACCGAGATCGACTGACTGGAAACCGGCCCGGAAGATTTCGGCGATGAAGGAGGAATAACCGATCGTCAGCGCGATGATCGCCCGCCACATCAGCGACAGGTCGCGCACCAGGATGGGCTCGGCCATGCCTGAAATCACCAGCGGCGAAATCAGGAAATTATAGGCTACGACCAGAGCCGGCGCGCCGACGAAGGCGACGTAGAACAGCAGCACGAGGATCGGTATGCCGCGGATGATCTCGATGTAGAACCGCGCAATCTGACGCAACACCTGACTGTCGGCCATGCCGAGCAGGCAGATGCCGAGGCCGAGCACGGTGGCGAGCACGAAGGCGACCAGCGTGACGAAGACGGTGACGCCGACACCGTTGACGACGGTGCGGAAGACCTGGGCATAGATATCGTTGGCGACGATGACGGCGGCAAGGACGATGCCGATCGTGAGGAGGGCGACCAGCCACCAGGGATAGTCGTCCTTGACGTGTCTGTCGGGAGATGGTCGCGACGCCATCAGCGGCTGCTCGGCGTCATTCGCCCATCTTGTAGTCGAGGAACCACTTCTTGTTCAGCCCATCGAGCGTGCCGTCGGCCTTGAGTGCGGCGATGGCGGCGTTGACAGGGGCGACGAGGTCGGACCCTTTCGGGAAGATGAAGCCGAAATCTTCGGTGCCGAGCGGCTCGCCGATCAGCTTCAAGGCGCCGTTCGAGGCGTCGACATAGCCCTTGCCGGCGGTGCCGTCGGTCAGCACGACGTCGACGTCGCCGGCCTTCAGGGCCTGGACGGTGGCGCCGAAGGTTTCGAAGAGCTTGATGCGCGGGTTCTGCTCGTTGCCATCAAGCACTTCATAGACGGCGGTGTAGAAGGGCGTGGTGCCGGGCTGTGCGCCGACCAGGCCATCCTTGAATTCGCCGAAGGACTTGGCATCGGTGAAGCGCTTCTCATCGCCGCGCACCAGCATGAACTGCTGCGAGCGCATATAGGGATCGGAGAAGTCCACCTTCTGCTTGCGGTCTTCCTTGATGGTGATGCCGGTCATGCCGATGTTGTACTGGCCGTCGGACACCGCCTGGATCATCGCGTCCCAGCTGATGTTCTGGTATTCGACCTTGAAATTAAGCCGCTTGGCGATCTCGTTCATCGCATCATATTCCCAGCCGATCGCCTTGCCGGATTTCGGATCGACGAATTGCAGCGGCGGATAGGCATTCTCGGTGACGACGACGACGCTCTTACCGCCGAGATCGGGCAGCTCGGCGGCTAATGCGGCGAGGGGTGCGAGAGCAAGGGCGGCGAAGCTCGCAAGAACGGTACGACGAAACAACATTGAACGGTCCCCCAAATTGAACGGCAAAAACTGTCACGGAAGATAGGTCTGAGGCAAGGCCGCCGGCTGCGCACCGAAGCAAAAAATAGAAAAGGCGACCCGAAGGCCGCCTTTCCAAGCAAAGAATTTTGCGTAGCGCAGATCTTATTCTGCGGCCGGTTCCGCTGCAGCGGCGGCTGCTTCTGCGGCGGCCTTTTCGGCAGCGGCCTTGGCTTCCGCAGCTTCGGCTGCTGCCTTCTCGGCGGCGAGCGCCTGAGCTGCTGCAACCTTTTCAGCTTCGATACGTGCCTTTTCCTCGGCAATGGCGGCGCGCTCGGCGTCGTTGAGCTTGCGGGCGCGGACGCCGGTGTCTTCAACGATACGGGCAGACTTGCCGCGACGGTCGCGCAGGTAATAGAGCTTGGCGCGACGGACCTTACCGCGGCGAACGACGTCGACGCTTTCGATCATCGGCGAGTAGACCGGGAATACGCGCTCGACGCCTTCGCCGTAGGAGATCTTGCGGACCGTGAAGTTTTCCTGCAGGCCGCCGCCGGAGCGGGCGATGCAGACGCCTTCATAGGCCTGAACGCGGGTACGGGTGCCTTCCGTGACCTTGACGTTGACGCGGACGGTGTCGCCGGGGGAAAATTCGGGAAGCGTGCGCTTGGCTTCGATCTTGGCGGCCTGTTCGGCCTCAAGCTGCTGAATGATGTTCATCGTCTTAACCTTTGGTTCTTCTGAAACAGCCAGAGCGCTCGACACTGATCCCTTGGAACTGGCCTCAGGACTTTGCCCGTCAAGGGCGGGAGCGGATTCGCCATTCTTTGTTTGCTGGCAGACGGGGATAAACCCCATTTCCGCGTGCGCCAATACACGAAAGGCCAGGGCTTGTCATCCCTTGGACGGCATTTTTGTGAAAAGGGCTGCGAAATCAGCCGTTTTTCTCACTTTATAGCGCAGCCGCGTGTTTTCAGACGCGCAAAGGACGCTGTAGCATTTTGAATCTACGCATCGTGCTTTCCGAAATTCGATCCCGATTTTCCGGGCGATGCGCCGGCCTTTTCCAGCAGATCCGGCCGCCGCTCCTGCGTCAGCCGCACCGCTTCCTGATGCCGCCATTTCTCGATCGCGCCGTGGTTGCCCGAGGTGAGGATCGCGGGGATTTCCCGGCCTTCCCACTCCTGCGGCCGGGTATAATGCGGATGTTCCAGCAGTCCGCCTTCAAAGCTTTCGTGCAGGCCGGAAAGATCGTTGCCCATGACGCCGGGCAGGATGCGGATGATGGCATCGAGCACGATCAGCGCCGCCGGCTCGCCGCCTGACAGCACGTAGTCGCCGATCGAGACCTCTTCCAGTCCGCGCGCCTCGATCACCCGCTGGTCGACGCCCTCGAAGCGGCCGCAGACGATGATGACGCCGTCGCCCGCCGCGAGCGCGCGCACACGCTCCTGCGTCAGCGGCTTGCCGCGCGGGCTCATCAGCAGGCGCGGGCGGGTATCGTTTTCTGAGGCGCTGTCGATCGCGCGGGCGAGAATGTCTGGTTTCAGCACCATGCCGGCGCCGCCGCCTGCCGGGGTGTCGTCGACGGTGCGGTGTCTGTCGGTGGCGAAGTCGCGAATCTGCACCGTGTCCAGCGACCATTGCCCCCGCTCCATCGCCTTGCCGGCGAGCGAGAAGCCCAGATGCCCCGGAAACATTTCCGGATAAAGTGTCAGCACGCTCGCCCGGAAAGCCATTACTTCTTCTTTTTCGGCTTGTCGGGAGTGAATTTCGAAAGCTCTTCGGGATCGTCGACCAGCCCCGCCGCCAGCGGATCGATCAGCAGCGTGCCGGCCTCCAGGTCGATCTCCAGCACCGAGGCTTCGGAGAAGGGGATCAGCACCGGGCGCTTGCCCGGACCTTTGAGCTCGAGCAGGTCGCCAGCGCCGAAATCGAAGACGCCGGTAACCGTGCCATAGCTGACACCCTTGTCGTCGCGCGCCTCGAGCCCTTCGAGATCGGCATAGTAGAACTCGTCGTCCTCCAGCTCCTCGTCCGGCAGGTTGTCCCGCTCGATATAGAGTTCAAGCCCGTTCAGGGCCTCGGCGGCATTGCGGTCGTTGACGCCGCGGAAACGGACGACGACGACATTCTTCATCTCGCGGATTTCGAGGACTTCGAAGCTGCGGCCGTCCATGCTGTGCAGATGGCCGTAGTCGCCAAGCGCGCCGGGATCGGCCGTATAGGCCTTGGCGCGCACCTCGCCCCGGAGGCCTTGCGCGCCACCGATCGTCGCCATCAGAACGGGGTTTTCAAGCTTTGTCATGGGTTCCTTCATGTGAAGCCGAAAGACAGGTTTCTCATAAACGAAGTGCGTGCGATTGGAAACGAAAACGGGCGGCATGTCGCCATGCCGCCCGCTCGAAGGGAATGTCGCGATTATTCCGCGGCGTCTGCTGCAGCAGCGGCGGCGTCGGCGACCTTCTGAGCCTTTTCGGCGGTGCGTTCCTGGGCGCGCTTGCCGGGCTTTGCCTTGACCGGGTTGTTCTTGGCTTCGCGCTTGGCAACGCCTGCCTCGTCGAGGAAGCGCAGAACGCGGTCGGTCGGCTGGGCGCCGTGTTCGATCCAGTGCTTGATGCGCTCGGCGTTCAGCTGAACGCGCTTCTCATCATCCTTGGCAAGCATCGGGTTCCAGGAACCGAGGTTTTCGAGGAAGCGGCCGTCACGCGGGCTGCGCGCATCGGCGAGAACGACGTGGTAGTACGGGCGCTTCTTGGAACCACCGCGGGCGAGACGAATTTTCAGTGCCATGTTCTTTACTCCTTGGGCTTTTCTTGACCGCTTTCTTGAGCGGTACGGTTATCGGGCTGCAGCGCTCTGTTCAGCGTGATCCGCAGCGATCTGCTCATGATGCCGGATGACTTCCTTGATGACGAAGTTCAGGAACTTCTCGGCGAAATCCGGGTCCAGATTGGCGGCTTTCGCCAGCTGGCGAAGGCGTTCGATCTGGTATTCCTCGCGCGCCGGGTCGGCCGGCGGCAAATTATATTTGGCCTTCAGCACGCCGACCTCTTTGGTGCAGCGAAAGCGTTCGGCCAGCATGTGCACGAGAGCGGCATCGATATTGTCGATCGACTGACGATAGCTCGCAAGCTGGGCTTTGACGCCTGGATCAATCATGGGGCAAGCGATCCTTTCACTTCTTCTTCGGCAATCCGGGCAATCCCGGGAAACCACCGCCGAGGCCCGGCAGCTTGGCGCCGCCGAGGCCCGACAAACCACCCGGCAGACCGCCGAGACCGGGCATGCCCCCACCCGGTTTTCCAAGCCCCGCCGCTTCCGCCTGCTTCTGCAAGGCCTCGAGCTGCCGGGGATCGATATTCGAGAGATCGGGCATCCCGCCACCCATACCGCCCATGCCGCCGCCGAGCCCCATCTTGCCGGCTAGGCCGCCCATCATCTGCTTCATCATGCCGCCTTTGCCCTTGCCGCCCATCATCTTCATCATGTCCGCCATCTGGCGGTGCATCTTCAGAAGCTTGTTGATGGCGGCGGCATCGGTGCCGGAACCGGCGGCGATGCGCTTCTTGCGCGAATGCTTGAGCAGGTCGGGATTGGTGCGCTCGGCCTTGGTCATCGACTGGATGATGGCGATCTGTCGGCCGAAAAGCTTGTCGTCGAGGCCGGCTGCGGCCATCTTGTCCTTCATGCCGGCCATGCCGGGCATCATCCCCATGATACCGCCCATGCCGCCCATCTTCTGCATCTGACGCAGCTGGTCGGCGAGGTCGTCGAGATCGAACTTGCCCTTGGCCATCTTGGCCGCCATGGCGGCCGCCTTCTCGGCGTCGATGTTTTCGGCCGCACGCTCGACGAGCGAGACGATGTCGCCCATGCCGAGGATGCGGTCGGCGATGCGGCGGGGATGGAATTCCTCCAGCTCGCTCATCTTCTCGCCGACGCCGATCAGCTTGATCGGCTTGCCGGTGACGGCGCGCATCGAAAGGGCGGCACCGCCGCGGCCGTCACCGTCCATGCGGGTCAGCACCAGACCGGTGATGCCGACGCGTTCGTCGAAACTGCGGGCGAGATTGACAGCGTCCTGGCCGGTGAGGCTGTCGGCGACCAGCAGGATTTCATGCGGGTTCGACCGCTTCTTGATGTCGGCCATCTCGACCATCAAGGGCTCGTCGATATGCGTGCGGCCGGCGGTATCGAGGATGACGACGTCATGGCCGCCGAGCTTGGCCGCCTGCACGGCGCGGGCGGCGATATCGGTCGGCGACTGGCCTGATATAACAGGCAGCGTGTCGATATTGGCCTGCGCGCCGAGCTGGCGAAGCTGCTCCTGGGCTGCCGGACGGCGCGTGTCGAGCGACGCCATCAGCACCTTCTTCTTCTCGCGGGTCGACAGGCGATGGGCGATCTTCGCCGACGTCGTCGTCTTGCCGGAGCCCTGCAGGCCGACCATCATGACGACGACGGGGGCCGGCGCATGCAGGTCGATGCCGACCCCTTCGCCGCCCAGCATCTCGATCAGTTCGTCATGCACGATCTTGACGACCATCTGGCCGGGCTTGATCGCCTTCAGGATCTCGGCGCCGACGGCCTTTTCACGCACGCGGTCGGTGAAGGAACGCACGACGTCGAGCGCGACATCGGCCTCCAGCAACGCACGGCGAACCTCGCGCAGCGCTGCGGAAACATCGGCTTCCGAAAGCGCGCCACGGCCTGTCAGTCCATTCAGAATGGATCCAAGACGGTCCTGGAGGTTTTCAAACATCGGCTCTTCCTTGATACGTTTCGGGCAGGTTGGGATATGCCCGGAAACGTCGTGCTTTTCCTTGACGAAAACAAGACGCAAAGCCAAAAAGCACCCGAGGGCGCGTCGCGCTGTCGGGTGTTGACCTCCGGGATCTTAAGGTCCCGGTCGGCGGCTCGGAGTCGTGTGGCTCGTCGCGGATTGGGCGCGATAAACAGGAAAGCCGCGCGAAAGTCAAGGCGATGCGGACAAATGACCGCATGACCGACTTCTCGGAAGCCGTTTGACGAGAGGGCGGCAGTGTTTCATCCAATGGTTGCAGCGAAAGTACATACTCAAACAAAGTGATGTATTGGCTTGCGCAATCCGCCAGCGTTTCAGGTTTTGCCGATATATATTGCTGCCCCGGCGGCCGAATTCGCTGTCAATGCCAGTTGCAAATTATTCTGCTTATGATTCTACTTTCTACTTAAGTGCGTCCTGTAAAATGATTCGTGAATATCCTTGATGCCGAATGAATCGGCGGAGATATCGAATGCTAAATGCTGATATTGAGAGCTGGGCGCTGGCGCGGGCCCATCATATTGTCCTGAACGAAGGCCTGAATCTTGCGAAGGCGGCACAGGATCTGGATCGCAAGCGGTCCCGCTCGCTGGTCTACGAGCTGAGAAAGGTCATTACCGCAGCTATTGTCGAAGCCCATGCTGCGTCTTTCGATCCCGACGGGGCGCAACCAGAAAGCTGAAAATACTGACGGAGATGTTGTTCAGCGCTCGAGTGCGGCGACGAGCGAATGCTATCCCATGAACAGCTTGGCACGCCTATAAGCCCTCATTGCGCCACACGAACGGCGTTGGCACGATTGCCGATCTATTCGGAAGTGATCCGCGATCCACTTTCGATCAGAACATTGCGGAGCATGTCTATCATTACACCCGCTAGATCCTCAGGTGCGGTGACGCGCAAGTTACGCTTGTAAAGACCGTCGGTATCCCAATTGATCCCGATAGCCGCTAGCAGTATGCGATCATCTGCTTCCAGACGCGCAATGACTCCGCGTAGATGATCGATCAGAAAATTCGGTCCGTTTTCATGCAGCGTGGAATCATCAACGGGAGCGCCGTCCGAAAGTATTATCAGTATCTTGCGCTTCTCCGGCCTCCGATAAAGGCGGCTTGCTGCCCACTCTAGCGCTTCACCATCGATATTCTCCTTTAAAAGGTCCCTTCGCAGCATATTTTTCAGGACGTAACCGAGCGCGGGTGCGCTTCTCTCGTTTGCTGATCGATAGACGATGTGGAGCAAGTCGCACAAACGGCCCGGATATCGAGGACTTCCTTGCCTTCTCCACAATCTGCGTGATTTGCCTCCTTTCCAGTCTAGTGTTGTGAAGCCCAATATCTCTACCCGGCAACCGAGACGAGACAGGAAATCGCAAGCAATCTCCGCTGTAGCCGCGGCCAAGAGTATCGATTGTCCGCGCATAGAGCCCGAATGATCTACGAGAATGGAAACGACAGTATCTTGTCGCTCATGATCCGATATCGTGTTTCTTATAAGTCCCGTTGTTTCCAGTGCCTGTAGGTTAGCAGTTGTGCGCCATGAATTGAGCGACGTTTCAAATGTCTTCCAGGCATCATCAAGTGCGGTTGCATCATCGGGGCTCAGAGGGGCCAATACCTCTTTCAGACGCGGCGCATCGACGACAACGTCGAAATCGCGTGTGAAAACCGAGTAAGCATCCGAGATCTTGGACCCAGCCCGGTTTAGAACCCGGTTGAACAATGACTTAAACATGATCGAGATCGAATTTCATTGAAGACAGTTTCAATCGGGAACCTATCGAACTTTTCCTAGGTTTCAATCTTCTCCAAGGCTTTGAAGGAAAGCCGTATAGATTCCGGAAGGCTGCGTGATGGTGTGGCCGCGGGCCTCACCCACTGGTAATTCCTTCGCATTTCCGCCATATACACCGGAAAGACAGACGGAATGATCGCCATGAGCGCAACGGTCGAATTCGCGAGGATGAACGGGCTTGGCAACAAGATCCTGGTCGTCGACATGCGCGGCCGGCCGGACAAGGTGACGCCGGCGGCGGCGGTCGCGCTCAATGCCGATCCGCAGACTGAGTTCGATCAGATCATGGCGATCCATGATCCGAAGGCCGACGGCACCGATGCCTTCATCGATATCCTGAATTCCGATGGCTCGAAGGCGCAGGCCTGCGGCAACGGCACGCGCTGCGTGGTGCAGGCGCTTGCCGCCGAGACCGGCAGGAAGGTCTTTACCTTCCAGACGGTCGCCGGCATCCTCAACGCCGTCGAGCACGAGGACGGGACGATCTCGGTCGATATGGGCCGGCCGGTGTTCGATTGGGACGGGATCCCGCTGGCGGAAGAATTCCACGACACCAGCCGCATCGAGTTGCAGATCGGCCCGATCGACAAGCCGGTGCTGCATTCGCCCTCAGTGATGTCGATGGGCAATCCGCATGCGATCTTCTGGGTGGACAGGGACGTGATGTCCTATGATCTCGCCCGATTCGGACCGCTGCTCGAAAACCATCCGATGTTTCCCGAGCGTGCCAATATCACGCTGGCGCAAGTGACGTCGCCGACATCGGTGACGACGCGCACTTGGGAGCGCGGCGCGGGACTGACGCTTGCCTGTGGCTCGGCTGCCTGTTCTGCTGCCGTCAGTGCTGCGCGCACCGGCCGCACCGGCCGCAAGGTGACGATCAATGTGGCAAGCGCCAAGCTGCCGGCCACGCTTTCCATCGAATGGCGCGAGCGCGACGATCATGTCATCATGACCGGCCCGGCCGAATGGGAATGGTCGGGCAGGCTCGATCCTTCGACCGGTCTCTGGTCGCGCGATGGTACCCGAGAGGCGGAGGCGCAGTGAGCGGCATCGAGGTCATTACCTTCGGCTGCCGCCTCAACACATATGAATCCGAAGTGATGAAGGCGCAGGCTGAGAAGGCCGGGCTCAACAACGCCATCCTGGTCAACACCTGTGCCGTGACCGGCGAGGCCGTGCGCCAGGCCCGCCAGGCGATCCGCCGGGCACGGCGCGACAATCCGCATGCCCGCATCATCGTCACCGGCTGCGCCGCGCAGACGGAAAAGCAGACTTTCGCCGCGATGGCGGAGGTCGATGCCGTGCTCGGCAACGAGGAGAAGCTGACGAGCGCCTCCTATCGCAGCCTGCCGGATTTCGGCGTTTCGGCCGAAGAGAAGCTCCGGGTCAACGACATCATGAGCGTCAAGGCGACGGCGCCGCAGATGGTCAGGCATATCGACGGCCACGTGCGTGCCTTCATCCAGGTGCAGAATGGCTGCGACCATCGCTGCACTTTCTGCATCATTCCCTATGGCCGCGGCAATTCCCGCTCCGTACCGATGGGAGCCGTCGTCGATCAGGCCCGCAATCTCGTCGACGGCGGTTATCGCGAGATCGTACTAACCGGCGTCGATGCCACCAGCTATGGCGGCGATCTGCCGGGCGCCCCGACGCTCGGGCTTTTGGCGAAGACGCTGCTGAAGCAGATCCCCGATATCCGTCGGCTCAGGCTTTCCTCGATCGACAGCATCGAGGCCGATGCCCACCTGATGGATCTCATCGCCGACGAGCCACGCTTCATGCCGCATCTGCATCTGTCGCTGCAGCATGGCGACGACATGATCCTGAAGCGCATGAAGCGCCGGCATTTACGCGCCGATGCGCTGCGTTTCATCGAGGATGCGCGCCGCCTCCGCCCCGAGATGAGCTTCGGCGCCGATATGATTGCCGGCTTTCCCACCGAAACCGAAGAGATGTTCGAGAATGCCGTGAGGCTGGCCGAAGAGGCTGGCATCGCTCATCTGCATGTCTTCCCCTACAGTCCGCGTCCCGGCACGCCGGCCGCCCGCATGCCGCAGCTCGACCGGTCGCTGGTCAAGGATCGCGCCGCAAGGCTGCGCGCCGCTGGACATATGCTGCATCAATCCCATCTCGATGGGATGATCGGAACCCGGCAATGGCTGCTTGTTGAAAACAACGGCCTGGCGCATACGGAGAACTTCACGCTGGTCGCGGCCCCCGGCCTTCGTCCCGGCGAACTTGTGCCGGTCACGATCACCGGCCACAATGGCAAACATCTCGACATGCAATTGACGGCTGCAGCAGCGGCCTGACTTTCACGGAATCCCCATGGCGCTCAGTTTCATCAAAAAGGTCTTCACCTTCGGCAAGCCGGCTGAAGAACCTGTGCCTGCGGCCGTGGAAAGGGAGCTGGAGCCGCGTTCGCGCGACGAAGATCTGCCGGTTGCCGACGATCCGGTGCTGGCCGAGGAAATGGATACGGCCGGCGGGCCGGCTGCCGATATTGACGACGGCGGAGTCGAAGCACCGGTTGCTGACGATGATGTCGAATCCGCAATCCTGCCCGCCGCCGACCAGTTGAGCGACATGAGTGTTGTGCCGCTCTCATTGCTGGAAGCCGAGGCGGCAGCGGAGGTGGAGGCTGAAAGCCAGACGGTCGCCGAACCCGTTACGGAAAGACCCGCTTCTGTCCCTCTGGAACATCTCCCCGACGAGGCGGGAGGTCCTCTGGAGACCGGAGCGCTAGAACAGCCGACTGACCTCGAAGAGATCGTTGAAAAGCTTCCGGAAGAGATTCCGACTGAGGATGATGCGGGGTTGGATTCGCCCTCCCAGCCAATCTCCCCACCTGTGGGGGAGATGCCCGGCAGGGCAGAGGGGGGTATCGCACCCGGCGAGCCCTCCGAAACGACCGCAGCAGAACCGGAGACCGGCTCTCCCGTCCTCCCCAGGGGCTTTGCCACCGGCCCGAAGGTCGTCGAGCCGGCGCCGTTTGTTTTGCAGCCGAAACTCAGCTGGTTCCAGCGTCTGCGCAACGGCCTTGCACGCACCTCTTCGCAACTGACCGGCCAGATCACTGCGCTCTTCACCAAGCGCAAGCTCGATGACGAGACGCTGCAGGATCTCGAAGACCTGCTGATCCAGGCCGATCTCGGCGTCGAGACCGCCATGCGCGTCACCGACACGCTTTCTTCCGAGCGCTATGGCAAGGATGTCACCGGCGAGGATGTCAGCCGGATCATGGCGTCGGAAATCGCCCAGGTGCTGAAGCCGGTCGCCAAGCCGCTGCAGCTCGACCTCTCGCACAAGCCGCATGTCATCCTCGTCGTCGGCGTCAACGGCACCGGCAAGACGACGACGATCGGCAAGCTTGCGGCAAAGCTTTCCGGCGCCGGGTTGAAGGTGATGCTGGCTGCCGGCGATACGTTCCGGGCAGCGGCAATCGAGCAGCTGAAAATCTGGGCCGATCGGACAAATTCCGAATTCATCGGCACCAAGCTCGGCGCCGATGCCGCCGGCCTTGCCTATGATGCCTTCGAACAGGCAAAGGCGAACAAATGCGACGTGCTGATCGTCGATACCGCCGGCCGCCTGCAGAACAAGGCAGAGCTGATGGCCGAGCTTGAGAAGATCGTGCGCGTGCTCGGAAAACTCGATCCCGACGCGCCGCATACCGTGCTGCAGACGCTCGATGCCACGACGGGGCAGAATGCGCTGAGCCAGGTCGAGATCTTCCGCAACGTCGCCGGCGTCAATGGGCTGATCATGACCAAGCTCGACGGCACGGCGCGTGGCGGCATTCTCGTCGCCATCTCCGCCAAGCACAAGCTGCCGGTCTATTTCATCGGTGTCGGCGAGGGCGTCGAGGACCTGGAGCCGTTCGAGGCCGAGGATTTTGCCCATGCCATTGCCGGACTTGGACAATGATGCCACAGATATGCCGCCGAAAGCCTGCGGGGCACGGCCGGAAACAGTTTCCAGGAAACAGGTTTAAGAACGCATGAGCACCGAGAGCGATATCACCCCGTCTGCTGCCGACCGGCATCACCCGCTGCTGAAACTGGCGCTGGAACTCGGGCCGCTGATGATCTTCTTCTTCGCCAATCTGCGCGGCCAGTGGCTGGTGGAGAAATTTCCTGGTCTTTCCGAGCTGGGCGGGCCGCTGTTCGTCGCGACCGGCCTTTTCATGGCGGCGACGATCATCTCGCTGATCGTTTCGAAGATCGTGCTCGGCCATCTGCCGATCATGCCTTTTGTATCGGGCATCGTCGTCGTCATCTTCGGCTCGCTGTCGATCTGGCTGCAGAACGAGACCTTCATCAAGATGAAGCCGACCATCGTCAACGCGCTCTTCGGCGTGGCGCTGCTCGGCGGGCTGGCCTTCGGCAAGTCGCTGCTCGGCTATGTCTTCAACGCCGCCTTCCAGCTCGATGCCGAGGGCTGGCGCAAGCTCACCATCCGCTGGGGCATCTTCTTTCTCTTCCTTGCCGTGCTGAACGAAGTCGTCTGGCGCAATTTTTCCGACGGTACCTGGGTCGCCTTCAAGGTCTGGGGCACGATGCCGATCACCATTATCTTCACGCTGGCGCAGATGCCGCTAGTGCTGAAACATAGCGTCAACCTGGAAACGGAAGGCGAGAAGTGAGCGCTGTCGACGTAGAATCTCGCGTAAGACACCAGAACTTCTGGTTTGTCGCCTGCCTTGCGATCCTGGTCATTCAGATCGCCGCCGAATATATGATGGGCCGCGTGCCGATCTGCGCCTGCGGTTATGTGAAGCTGTGGGAGGGCGGGGTCAATACCAGCGGCAACTCGCAGCACCTGTCGGATTGGTACACGCCGTCACACATCATCCACGGCTTCCTGTTTTACGGCCTCGCGCATCTCATCCTGCGCGGCAAGCCGCTGGCGGCAAGGCTGCTGCTGGCGCTGGTGATTGAATCCGGCTGGGAACTGCTCGAAAACTCCCCTCTCATCATCGACCGTTACCGCACGGCGACGATCGCGCTCGATTATTACGGCGACAGCATCCTGAATTCGGCGATGGACACCGTCTTCATGTGCGTCGGCTTCTTCTTCGCGCGGCGCGCACCGGTGGCGCTCACGGTGGCGATCGCCATCTTCTTCGAGATTTTCACCGGCTACATAATCCGCGACAACCTGACGCTCAACGTTGTGATGCTGATCTGGCCGGTGGAGGCGATCAAGGTCTGGCAGGGTGGGGTGTAGGGCTTCTTTGTTCTAACAAGACCCCTCCCCAACCCCTCCCCACAAGGGGGAGGGGCTTAACAGGCGGCTCTCGTCGTGAGCCCTATTGAACATCGACTGTGCGGTTGGCTATTTGTTTGTGAGGCGGGTGCCACAACTTAGCCCCTCCCCCTTGTGGGGAGGGGTCTTTGTGGGCGCGATCGTTACGAAGCCGGCTTCCCGAGCGCCTTTTCCATCGCAGGAAAAAGCCCTTCCTTGAGGCTGATATCGTCGAAGGGTCCGACGCGCTTGTAGAGGATCGTGCCGTCAGGCGCGACCAGATAGCTTTCCGGAATGCCGTAGACACCCCAGTCGATCGCCGCCTTGCCGTTCGGATCGATGCCAATCGCCCGAAAGGGGTTGCCGAGTTCGCCGAGGAAACGCAGGGCGTTGTCGTTCTGGTCCTTGTAATTGATGGCGACGATATTCAGCCGACCGTCTTTTGCCAGTTCTTTCAATATCGGATGTTCGTCCCGGCAGGGGAGGCACCATGAGGCGAAGACGTTGACGAGGGTCAGCTTGCCCTTGATTGCGGCATCGGTCAGCGCCGGCAGGTTGGAGCCGTCGAGCGGCGGCAGGTTCAGCGCCGGCGCTTTGGTGCCGATCAGGGCGGAGGGAATTTCGGCGATGTTCTTGCCATGGAAATCCTGGTCGTAGAGCATCTTTGCGGCCGTGGCCGCAATGCCGCCGAAGACGACGAGCGGCAGCAGCGCCAATGCGTAACGGCTCAGCCCGCGCGGCTTGGCGACGGTGTTTTCCGGCGTGTCGTTCATTCGCCATCCCCCACACTGTCCTTAGGGCGCGCCGAACGGCGGCGAATGCCGGCAGCCTCAAGGGCTGCAAGTTCCGTGCGGCGGGCGCGGCCGTCGGCCCAGGTCCAGACCGTGACGGCGATCGTCACCAGGGCTGCGAAACCATAGGAAGCGTAGACGTAGAAGGCATGCGTCACGATTAATCCTCCCGGCTCGCCATGCGGGCGGCAAGACGGCGCTGGGCGGCAACGCGGCGCCGCCAGATCTCGTTCCTCATCGCCATGATGTGCAGCGTGAAGAAGAGCAGGGTGAAGGCGATCGCCATGACGAAGAGCGGCCGCAGGAATTCCGGATCGATCGCCGGGCCGTCGAGGCGCAGCACGCTTGCCGATTGGTGCAGCGTGTTCCACCACTCGACCGAGAATTTGATGATCGGGATGTTGACGAAGCCGACGAGGATGAGCACGGCGCTGACGCGTGCGGCCTTCGACGGATCGTCGATGGCGCGGCCGAGCGCAATCAGCCCGAGATACATCAGGAAGAGAACGAAGACGGAGGTGAGCCGCGCATCCCAGACCCACCAGGTGCCCCACATCGGCTTGCCCCAGAGCGAACCGGTGACGAGTGCAAGCAGGGTAAAGGCGGCGCCGAGCGGCGCTGCGGCCTTGGCGGAAACATCGGCCAGCGGATGGCGCCAGACCAGCGTACCGATCGCCGAGAGGCTCATGATCGTATAGCACATCATCGAAAGCCAGGCCGAGGGCACATGCACATACATGATGCGCACGGTCTCGCCCTGCTGATAATCGCCTTCGGTGGCGAAGCTCAGATAGAGGCCGACCGCGAAACAGAGGGCGGTGATGCCGGCCAGCCACGGAATGGCGCGCGCCGCCAGCGCCAGAAACCGCGTCGGGTTGGCGAGATCACTGAATTTGCTGATGGCAAGGCTGGTTTCGCTCATGTCCGCTTCCTTACCTTGATCCGGCTTTTCCCGCAATCGAATGGCCCATCAATCCGCTGTATTTCGTAGCGCAAGCGCCGCAGCTGCCGGGCCGATGACGGCGAAGAAGAGTGTCAGCGCAATGAGGATCAGGAAGGGCGGCAGGAAGGGGGCGGGATCTTCGACTGCGGCATAGGTGGCGCTGACGCCGAAGATCAGCACCGGAATGGTCAGCGGCAGCACGAGGATCGAGACCAGCAGGCCGCCGCGGGGCAGCGCCACGGCAACGGCAGCACCGACGGCGCCGATGAAGGTGATGGCGGGCGAGCCGACCAGCAGCGTCAGCATGGTGGCAGCAATCGCCGTTTCGTCCATGTTCATGAAGAGGCCGAGCAGCGGCGAGGCGATGACCAGCGGCAGGCTGGTGGCCGTCCAATGGGCGAAGCATTTGACCAGCACGGTGAGGACGAGCGGCGTTTCCTGCATCAGCATCAAGTCGAGCGATCCGTCGTCGCGCTCGGCCTGGAACAGGCGGTCGAGGCCGAGAAGGGCGGCGAGCAGGGCACCGATCCAGACGATGGCGGGGCCGATGCGCGACAGCAGCTTGAGATCGGGGCCGACGCCGAAGGGGATGACGGCGACGATGGTCAGGAAGAACAGTACGCCGATCAGCGCGCCGCCGCCGGCGCGGATGGAAAGTTTCAGGTCGCGGAGGAAGAGGGCGGTCATGCGGGGCACTCGTTGCGGGGATGTGAGGAAGACCCCTCCCCAACCCCTCCCCACAAGGGGGAGGGGCTAAGCTGTGGTCCGCGCCGGTGGCCGAAAGCAAAGGTTTCGCCGGCTGTTACGGTTCTGCCGACTGCTACGATGAGGTTTGTTCGAGACAGCGCGGCACCGTAGCCCCTCCCCCTTGTGGGGAGGGGTTGGGGAGGGGTCTTGACGTCATGCGCTGACAAGCTCAACCCCATACCCCATGATCCACGCCGGCAAAGCCCGCCATCTTCAATTCCTGCGTATTCTCCAGCCCCAGCGGCTGATGCGTTGCCGCCAGCACGATGCCGCCCTTTGTCAGATGCGCCGTGATCAAATCGGCAAACAGCCGGTCGGCGCTGGCATCGAGGGCGGCGGTCGGTTCGTCGAGTATCCAGACGGGGCGGTGGGCGACGAGCAGTTTGGCGAAGGCTATCCGGCGTTGCTGGCCGGCGGAGAGATAACCGAAGGGAAGGTGAGTGATGCCGGAAAGACCGACGGCGTCAGTGGCGTCTTCGACGGAGAGGGCGGCGGCTGAGTCTGTATTGCCGAGAAAGGTGCGCCAGAAATCGAGGTTTTCTGCAACCGTAAGTTCATTCTTCATCGCATTTCGATGGCCGAGGTAGTGGCTGACCTCACCGGGATGCCTGCCTCCCGGGCTCTCTTCGCCGTGAAATATGACAGTGCCTTTTTCCGGCCTGAGGAGGCCGGCGACGACACGAAGCAAAGTGGACTTTCCCGATCCATTTTTTCCCGTCAGCACAAGCGCCTCGCCGGCTGCCAAGTGAAAGGAAATGTTAACGAAAATGAGATCCTCACCGCGCCTTGCAGCCAGATTGTCGGCGGTGAGATGCATGCGTCGGCTCTTTCTTGGTTTCGGCTTGCGGCGGGGTCAAAAAATGTCCGATTTTGACTGTGCTCGGGTATGGCAAGTTTTTAGGAAATTATCTATAAGACCTGCAACCACGCCAGCGGTCGGCGTGAATTTCATCCTTGCGCCGAACTTGGAGCGTCTGTTCCACGTGCGGACAGCGGAAATGGCCGTACCCGCATCCTGATGTGCATTAAGTGCATAGGCGTTCGCACGACTGTGTTGGCTATCAGAAACGGGGTATCTCGTGTCTAAATCTCTTGACAGTTTCAATTGTCGTTCCACGCTTTCCGTGAACGGGAAGGACTATGTCTATTACAGCCTGCCCAAGGCTGAGGCAAACGGTCTGGCCGGCGTGTCGAAGCTTCCCTATTCGATGAAGGTGCTGCTCGAAAACCTGTTGCGCTTCGAGGACGGCCAGTCGGTTACCAAGGAGCACATCCTGGCCGTTGCCGAATGGCTGAACAACAAGGGTGCGGTCGAAAACGAAATCGCCTATCGCCCGGCGCGCGTGCTGATGCAGGACTTCACAGGCGTTCCCGCCGTCGTCGATCTTGCCGCGATGCGCGACGCGATGGTGTCGCTCGGCGGCGATCCCGAGAAGATCAACCCGCTCGTTCCCGTCGATCTCGTCATCGACCACTCCGTCATCGTCGACGAATTCGGCACGCCGCAGGCTTTCGCCAAGAATGTCGAGCTGGAATACCAGCGCAACGGCGAGCGCTACCGCTTCCTGAAGTGGGGCCAGCAGGCCTTCAAGAATTTCCGCGTCGTGCCTCCCGGCACCGGCATCTGTCATCAGGTCAATCTCGAATATCTCGGCCAGACCGTCTGGACCAAGGAAGAGGACGGCGAGACGATCGCCTATCCCGATACCTGCGTCGGCACCGACAGCCACACGACGATGATCAACGGTCTCGGCGTTCTCGGCTGGGGTGTGGGCGGTATCGAAGCGGAAGCTGCGATGCTCGGCCAGCCGGTCTCGATGCTGCTGCCCGAAGTCATCGGCTTCAAGCTGACCGGCAAGCTCAAGGAAGGCGTCACGGCGACCGACCTCGTTCTCACCGTCGTGCAGATGCTGCGCAAGAAGGGCGTCGTTTCGAAGTTCGTCGAATTCTTCGGCCCCGGTATGGATAACATGCCGCTCGCCGACCGCGCGACGATCGGCAACATGGGTCCGGAATATGGCGCCACCTGCGGCTTCTTCCCGGTCGACGGCGAAACCATCAACTATCTCACCATGTCCGGCCGCACGCATGACCGGATCGCCCTCGTCGAAGCCTATTCGAAGGCGCAAGGCATGTGGCGTGAGGGCGACGGCTCCGAGCTCGTCTTCACCGATACGCTGGAACTCGATCTTAGCGACGTCGTGCCGTCGATGGCCGGCCCGAAGCGTCCGGAAGGCCGCATTTCGCTCGAGAACATCGCGACCGGTTTTGCCGGCTCCATGGATGCCGACTACAAGAAGCCCGGCCAGTTGAACAATCGTTATGCGGTTGAAGGCACCGACTTCGATCTCGGCCACGGCGACGTGGCGATCGCTGCCATCACGTCGTGCACCAACACCTCCAACCCGTCAGTGCTGATCGCCGCCGGCCTTCTTGCCCGCAACGCCGTTGCCAAGGGCCTGAAGACGAAGCCGTGGGTGAAGACCTCGCTGGCACCGGGATCGCAGGTCGTCGGCGAATATCTCGCCAAATCGGGCCTGCAGGCCGATCTCGACAAACTCGGCTTCAACCTCGTCGGCTTCGGCTGCACCACCTGCATCGGCAATTCCGGCCCGCTGCCGGCACCGATCTCGAAGACGATCAACGACAAGGGCCTTATCGTTTCCGGCGTTCTCTCCGGCAACCGTAACTTCGAAGGCCGCATCTCGCCCGACGTGCAGGCGAACTACCTCGCATCTCCGCCGCTCGTCGTCGCTTATGCGCTTGCCGGTACGGTGCAGATGGATCTGACCAAGGAGCCGATCGGCGAGGACCAGAGCGGCAATCCTGTTTATCTCAAGGACATCTGGCCGACTTCGAAGGAAGTCCAGGAATTCATCCTGAAATATGTGACCCGCGAACTCTACGAAAGCAAATATGCCGACGTCTTCAAGGGTGACGTCAACTGGCAGGCCGTCCAGGTCCCGCCGGGTCAGACCTATGCCTGGGACGATGATTCGACCTATGTGCAGAACCCGCCCTACTTCGTCGGCATGGGCAAAAAGGGGACCGGCGTCTCCGACATCAAGGGCGCCCGCGTCCTTGGCCTGTTCGGCGACAAGATCACCACCGACCACATCTCGCCGGCCGGTTCGATCAAAGCGGCTTCGCCGGCCGGCGCCTACCTCATCGGCCATGACGTCGCCGTTGCCGACTTCAACCAGTACGGCACGCGCCGCGGCAACCATGAAGTGATGATGCGCGGCACCTTCGCCAATATCCGCATCCGGAACCACATGCTCGGCCCAAATGGCAAGGAAGGTGGCTACACCATCCATTACCCGTCGAAGGAAGAGACCTCGATCTACGACGCGGCGATGCAGTACAAGCAGGAAGGCGTGCCGCTCGTCATCTTCGCCGGTGTCGAATACGGCAACGGCTCCTCGCGCGACTGGGCTGCCAAGGGCACCAACCTGCTCGGCGTCAAGGCAGTGATCGCTCAGTCCTTCGAGCGCATCCATCGTTCGAACCTGGTCGGCATGGGCATCATCCCCTTCGTCTTCGAAGAGGGCACGACCTGGCAGAGCCTCGGCCTCAAGGGCGATGAACTCGTCACCATCGAAGGCCTGGAAAAGATCAAGCCGCGCGAGAAGAAGATCGCCAGGATCACCTATGGCGACGGCGCCGTGAAGGAGGTTCCGCTGCTGTCGCGCGTTGATACGCTCGACGAGGTGATCTACCTCAACAATGGCGGCATCCTGCAGACGGTTCTGCGCGATCTCGCTGCCTGATTTTTAAGAGACTTGTTTGATAATAGCCGCCGGAGAGCAATCTCCGGCGGCTTTTCTTTGGTGCGACGATAGTATTTGGACGGGCTCACGATGATTTGTTTTGCGCAAGTTCCTGTCGAGCTTCGTCTCACCCGTTCGTGACTTTTCGTTTGGACCCGGAAGGATTATTCGTACGTTCATATGTCAGGGCCGCTGGTTCAAACATGCCGTCGGCGCTGAAAAAGAGGTGCAGGTGAATGTCCCCCCGTTTTTTGATTCCGCTAATCGCGGGCGTTGTTCTCTCGGGCCCGCTGCAGGCCGAAGACGGCACGCCGAAAGGTGTCGTCGAACTCTTCACGTCGCAGGGCTGCTCCTCCTGTCCTCCCGCTGATGCCGCTTTTCGCAAGCTGGTGAACCAGGGCGATGTCATCGCGCTCGCCTATCATGTCGATTACTGGAACTATCTCGGCTGGGCCGATACGTTGAGCTCCAAGGAAAATACCGAGCGGCAGTATGGTTATGCCAAGACGATGGGCCGCAGCAACGTCTACACGCCGCAAGCCATCGTCAACGGACGCGACCATTTGGCCGGCGCCGATCTGAATGGCATCAACAGCAAGATCGATACCTATAGCAGCGAGGGCAATGGGCTGACCGTTCCAATCAGCGCCGCGATGCGCGGCGACGAGCTGGAGATCAAGATCGGCGCGGGACAGGGCAAAGCCAATGTCGTGATGGTCTATTTCGATAAGGAAAAGACGATCGACGTCGAAAAAGGCGAGAACAGCGGCAAGAAGATTTCTTATCTGCACAGCGTCACCAATGTCGAAACCGTCGGCATGTGGGACGGCAAGGCAACCAGCCTGACGCTGCCTGCCAGCGTCCTGCAGCGGCCGCAGCTCGAGGGCTGCGCCATCCTGCTGCAATCGGCGACCGCAGACGGCGATCCGGCTGCGATCCTTGGCGCGACCGTAGTGATGGCTGGTAAAAATATCTGACACTTCGTCCGGTTACGGACGAAGTTCCGGGCGGCCCGGCCGAGCGTATTCGGGGCTGGGGTTAAGGTCGATACGCTCCGCCGGGCCCTTTGGCGCGCTGGCGCCAAACCGGAATTCATAAATCTCCTGCAAATGAGGCGCTGTTTTGACTGAAATGCGGCGCTGCAGAGAAAGCGTTGACCTGTCCAGCGCATCATGCTTTCCGAAATCGAACGCAACTTTCGGAAGGCATGATGCACTGACTCAAAGTGCTACAGCGTCCTTGCGCGAGAGACGTGCGGTGTTGTCGTGCGGCTGAATGTGACGGCTGGCACTCTTGCAATTTGCGGCGGCTCGGGCAAACTGTCACCCTCCTGTCACAAGCGGAGGCCTCGGGAGACTGATGACAGATCAGCCGGATTTGCGACACGGCGAGAGCCGCTCCGTCGACAATAGTTCCTCAGTCGTCGTCGATCTCAGGGAATACAAACAAAGCAAGGACCCGCTTCCGGTGACCTTCCACCGGCGCGAACTGGACGCGATCCTCTGGATCTACGGCCGGATGGTCGGTGATGGTGAATGGCGCGACTACGCCATCGATCACCTGAAGGACAGGGCCGTCTTTTCCGTTTTCAAGCGTTCCGGCGAAATGCCGCTCTTCCGCATCGAGAAAAACCCGAAGCTTGCCGCCAAGCAGGGCGCCTATTCCGTAATCAGCGTCAACGGCACGATCCTGAAGCGCGGTCACGAGCTGAACCAAGTGCTGAAGGTCTTCGACAAGGCCCTGAAGCTCGTCGACAATTAAAGCGCGTCGCGCTTTAAGTCTTTGTTTTATGCATGTCGTTATCCCAAAACCGTTGCACACTTTTGGGCGACATGCATTAAGCCATATCAGCCGTTAAACAGCGTGCCGGGATAGACGGACTGGTCCGGATCGGTGCTCATGCCTTCGCCGAGCGCGCGCTGCATGAACATCGTATCCAGCCAGCGGCCGTGTTTATAGCCGGTGCCCTTCATCAGGCCGACCTCCGCGAAGCCGGCCGCGCGATGGAGCGCGATCGATGCGGGGCTGGCGCCGCCGATGACGGCAGCCATCTGCCGAAAGCCGAGGGTGGTGCAGCGGATGATCAGTTCGGCGAGCAGCGCCTTGCCGATGCCCCGGCCGCGGGCCTCAGGCGCCAGATAAATCGAGTCCTCGACCAGCCAGCGATAGGCGGGACGCGCGCGAAACGCCGAGGCGTAGGCGTAGCCGAGAAGCGTCCCGTCCGTGCCGATGGCTGCAATATAGGGATATTGCTGGCCGACGATCGCCGAAAAACGCACTGCCATCTCGGCCTCGGAGGGCGGGACGATCTCATAGCTCGCGACGCCGTTCAGGACCGATTCGCGATAGATATCGGCAATGGCGGGGATATCGGCATTCGAAGCATCGCGCAGGAGGAAGGACATTTCAGCAGCATATCCATAAGGGCGGCAAGGGCTTTCTAAAACCATCCCGTGAAAGCCTGCGCAACAAAAAAGGCGGCCGAAGCCGCCTTTTCGATCTCACTCGGTCCTGCTTATTTACGGTTGCCCATGAACTGCAGCAGGAACATGAAGAGGTTGATGAAGTCGAGATAGAGCGTCAGCGCACCCATGATCGCCTTGCGGCCGGCGACGGCGACGTCATCGGCTTCCAGGTACAATTCCTTGATCCGCTGCGTATCGTAGGCGGTGAGGCCTGCGAAGATCAGCACGCCGAGTACCGAGATCGCGAACTGTACGGCGGACGACGCCAGGAAGATGTTGACCAGCGAAGCGATGATCAGGCCGAAAAGACCCATCATCAGGAACGAGCCCATCGCCGACAGGTCACGCTTCGTCGTGTAGCCGTAAAGCGACAGCGCGCCGAAGGAGGCGGCGGTGACGAAGAAGGTCTGAACGACGCTCTGGCCCGTGTAGATCAGGAAGATCGACGAGAGCGACAGGCCGACGAGCGCGGCGTAGACCGCAAAGGTCGTCTGCGCGGCGGCCACCGTCATGCTATGGATCCGGAAGCTCAGGAAGAACACCAGAGCCAGCGGCGCCAGAATGACCACCCACTTCAGTGGGCTCACATAGATCGCCTGACCGAAAGCGGTCAGCTCACCATTGGCGAAGGCGAATTGGAACGACAGATATGCGGCCACGCCGGTGATCGCCAGACCCAGCGCCATCAGATTGTAGACCTTGAGCATATAAGCGCGCAGGCCTTGATCAATCATCTCGCCGGTCTGAGCGCGGCTTTGATAGTTACGAAGATCAGCCATAGTTTCCTCTTACAAGCTCCGATGGAAATACGGTGTCGGGGTTTTCGACCCGGGCGCCGCTGCGGAGCTCCAGCATGCCTGCGGATAATATGAGGCTTTCGCCCTTTGCAAACAAGAGGCTTGCATAGACTCGGTCGGTTAAATCGCCGTAAGGTGAAGGGTTTGGGTGCCGTTGCCCGGTCAAAGCTCGCGCAAGACGGGGGCTGCCTTCTGTCCGAGGATGCGCCAGGTGCCGATGAGGCCGATGCCGACGGTCAGGACGAGCGCGGTCACCAGCGTCAGTCCCGCCACGTCGGGCAGAAAGGCCGAGGGCAGACGCATGATGCGGGCGACGATGAACCAAGCGGCGGCGCTGCCGGCGATCAGCGCGAAGATCGCAGTCGCGAGGCCGAGGATCAGATATTCGTAGCTGAAGGCGCGGATCAGCATGGCGCGCGTGGCACCGAGCGTCTTCAGCACCACCGCGTCGTGGGTGCGCGCCCGGTTTCCGGCGGCAAGCGCGCCGGCAAGGACGAGGATCGAGGCGATCAGGGCGACCGAGGCCGCAGCGCGGATTGCGGTCGCCAGCTGTGCGACCAGCTGGTTGACGATATCGATCGCGTCCTTGACGCGCACACTGGTGATCGTCGGATAGGTGTTGGTGACCGATTTCAGGATCGCCGCATCTTCGGCCGGTGTCGAGGAGGGATCGGTCAGCGTCGCCAGCCACGCATGCGGGGCGCCGCGGAAGGTATTCGGCGAGAAAACCATGACGAAATTGATCGACAGTGATTCCCACTCGACGCGGCGCAGATTGGCGATCTTCGCCGTGATGTTGCGGCCGAGCACGTTGACGGTCACCTTATCGCCGAGCTTGAGGCCGAGTTCATGCGCCTCTTCCGAGGAGAAGGAGACGAGCGGCTCGCCGCTGTAATCCTTGTCCCACCATTTGCCTTCGGTGAGGGCGGCGTTCTCCGGCAGGGTTTCGGCATAGGTGATGCCGCGATCGCCGTTCAGCACCCAGCGGCCGGCCGCCGGCACGTTCATCTTGGTGACGTCCTCGCCGTTGAAGGCGATGATCCGGCCGCGCAGCATCGGCACTTCGACGAGTTTGCCCTTCGGTGCCTGGCCTTGGACGAGATCGCGGAAGGCGCCGACCTCGACGCTCTGGATATCGACGAAGAAGAAGTTCGGCGCACCCTCGTTCATGCGGCCGGTCAGCTGCTGGCGCAGGTTCCCGTCGATCAGGGTCAGCGTCACCAGCAATGCCAGGCCAAGGCCGAGCGAGAGCACGACTGAGGGCGTCAGTGCGCCGGGACGATGGATGTTGCCGATCGCAAGCCGCAGCGCCGGCGAATTGACGCGTGGGCTGCGGCGCGCGAGCCAGGCGATCAGCGCGGCGACCAGGCGCAGGACGACGAAGGCGAAGACGATCGCCCCGACGAAGACGACGGCGATAAAGCGGTCATAGGCGGTGAGAATGGCAAGCCCGGCAAGGCCGGCCATGAACAGGGCGGCAAGCAGGATGTAGGGCCAGGAGGGCAGGCGGCGGGCTTCGAAGCCCTGCTCGCGGAAGAGTGCCGTCGCCGGCACTTCGCGGGCATGGCCGAGCGGCAGGATGGCGAAGGCGAGCGTCGTCAGAATGCCGAAGAGCGTGGCGAGCAGCAGCGCGCCGGGATAGAGGGCCGGCGCCGTCGAGACCGGCAGGAATTGCGCCAGGAACTGCGCGGCAAGCACCGGCGACAGGGCGCCGATGACGAGGCCGATCAGGATGCCGCCGAGAGCGATGATGGCGATCTGGAAGAGATAGATCAGAACGACGACCTGCGCCGGCGCGCCGAGACATTTGAAGGTGGCGATGGTGGTGCGTTTGGAATCGAGGAAGGCGCGCACGGCATTGGCGACACCGACGCCACCGACGATCAGCGCCGTGAGGCCGACCAGCGTCAGGAACTGCGAGAAGCGGGTGATGTTTTCGGTGAGCGAGGGCGCGGCGCGGTCGCTTGTGCGGATCGCCCAGCCGGCGGAGGGGAACTCCTTGGAGGCGCGCGCCTGGATGCCCGACATCGCGCCCTTGTCGTCCAGCCGGATCTTGTAGGCATGCTCGACCAGGCTCCCAGTCTGGATCAGCCCGGAGGCTTGGAGCGCCTGGCGGCTGACGAGCAGACGAGGCGCAAAGCCGAAACCTTCCGACAGTGCATCCGGCTCGGTTTTCACCGTACCGGTGATGCTGAGCTTGACGTTGCCGAGCAGCAATTCGTCTCCGATCGCAAGCCCAAGCCGATCGAGAAGGAGGGGGGCTGCGACCGCACCATAGGTGCCGCCTTGGCCCGAAAGCAGTGCTGCAAGCGGATAGTCCGGCTCGGTCACGAACTTGCCGTAGAGCGGGTAGGCGTCGTCGACGGCCTTGACCTCTACCAGCGCCTGATCGGAACCGTCAGGTTTGCGCGCCATCGAGCGCAGGCCTGTCGACAGCGAAACGGTGCCGAGGCCTTCGAGGAAACCGATTTCCTGAGGCGTGGCTTCGCGGTTGTTGAGTTCGAAGCGGACATCGCCGGCCAGCAGTTCCTGTCCCTGCGAGGCGATCGTGTCGGTGATCGACTGCGAAACGGAATTGACGGCGGCAATCGCGCTGGTGCCGAGCGCGATGCAGGCAAGGAAGATGTAGAAGCCGCGGACGCCGCCGCGCAGCTCGCGCAGCGCCAGTCGAAAAGCCAACGAAACGCGTGGCGTGATGATCCTCATGCGATCGCCGCTTCGCTGCGGCGGGCGGCGCTGTCGCCTTCGATTCGGCCGGAGCGGACGCGAATCTGGCGCGAGCACCGGTTTGCGAGCGAGACGTCATGGGTGACGAGAAGCAGGGTCGTGCCGCGTTCAGCCTGCTTGGAGAACAGAAGATCGGCGATCTGGCGGCCGGTCTCGGTGTCGAGATTGCCGGTCGGCTCATCGGCGATCAGCAGGGCCGGCGATGGGGCGAGCGCCCTGGCGATTGCCACGCGCTGCTGTTCACCGCCGGAAAGCTGACCGGGATAGTGGTTCAGCCGTTCGCCGAGGCCGACCGATTTCAGCTCGCGATGAGCGATCTCGAAGGCGTTGCCGACATTGGCGAGTTCGAGCGGCACGGCGACGTTTTCCAGCGCCGTCATGTTGGCGATCAGGTGGAAGGACTGGAAGACGATGCCGATGTTGCGGCCGCGGAAATCGGCAACCTGGTCCTCGCTGAGACTATGGAGTGGCGTGTCATTGATGTTGATTTCACCGCTGTCGAGTTTCTCCAGCCCGGCAAGCACCATCAGCAAGGTGGATTTGCCGGAACCGGAAGGGCCGACGATGCCGACGGATTCGCCGGCAGCGATATCGAGATCGATGCCCTTCAGCACATGGACGGACGCGGCTGCGCTGCCAAGGGTCAGATCGGCGCTCTTCAACTCGATAATGGTTTTTGCCAACAGGAATCGCCCTATATAAAGTTCGTAATCGAATGGCCGCATGACAGCACTTCGCCAATCTAGGGAAGACACGATGAGATTTAAAGTTGCCGCCCTTCAATTCACCGTCATCGCCGTCTCGCTGATCTTTGCCACTGCAGCCGATGCCCGGACGATCAATCTCGTCGGTTTTGGGGACAGTTTGATGGCGGGCTATCAGCTGCCGCCCGGCGACGGCTTTCCCGAAAAGCTGCAGGCGGCCCTGAAGGCGAAGGGCCTCGACGTCACTATCGCCAATGCCGGGGTTTCCGGAGACACGACGACAGGGGGTCTTGCGCGCATCGACTGGTCGGTACCCGACGGCACCGATGGGGTCATTCTGGAGCTTGGCGCCAATGATGCGTTGCGCGGTATCCCGCCGGAGGAGAGCGAGAAGAATCTCGACCAGATGATTATCCGGCTGAAGGAACGCGGCATTGCCGTACTGCTCGCCGGCATGATGGCGCCGCCGAACATGGGGGCGGATTATGCCGGACGATTCAACCCGATCTACCAGAAACTCTCGGAAAAACATGGGCTTCCACTCTATGCCTTCTTCCTCGACGGCGTTGCGCTGGAGGCGGGGTTGAAGCTCGACGACGGTATGCATCCGAATGCGAGAGGGGTCGACGTCATGGTCGAAAAGATGGAGCCTGCTGTCACAAATTTCGTCGAAGCGATTTCTTCTGTGAAGAATTAGGGGCTTGCGCGGTTGTTGATTGCATGATTCCGTGTGAGCACCTGCAAAAGATTCGGGGAGTGCTCGTGATGCCGAGACTGTTTACCGCCCTCGAAATTCCGCGCAATGCGGCGATGAGTCTTTCATTGCTGCGCGGTGGCCTCCCCGGAGCACGGTGGATCGATGTGGAAAATTACCACATCACTCTGCGCTTCATCGGTGATGTCGATGGCCGGACGGCCGATGAAATCGTTGAACGCCTCGACCGGATCGACCGGCCGGAATTCCAGTTCCGGCTTGAAGGCATCGGTTCGTTTGGCTCGAAGAAACCGCATTCGGTCTGGGCCGGCGTCTCGCAATCGCCTGAGATGTATGCCCTGCAGGGCGAGATAGAGCGCATCTGCCAGCGCATCGGCCTGCCGCCGGATCCCCGCAAATTCATGCCGCATGTAACGCTGGCGCGGCTCAAATCCTCGCGGCTCGACGATGTCGTGCAATATCTGGCGGGACGCGGCAACTTCCACACCGCAACCTTCACCGCACCGCGCTTCGTGCTGCTTTCGTCGCGCGAATCAGTTGGCGGCGGGCCTTACCTCACCGAGGAAGTATTCCCGCTGCACGAGGTGCGCTCGGCGCCCAGCGTTTCGAGCAGCCTGCAGCAGCCGGTCAAGAGCCTGGTGTAGACCAGCTCGAAACCTTCAGGGCCGCCATAATAGGGATCGGGGATATCCTCTCCCGTTCCCAGCGCGATATCACCGAAAAGGTGGATATTCGCCCCATGCGGCGCGCTCTTTTCGAGCACCGCCAGATTGTGGCGGTCCATGGCGAGAATCAGATCGAAATCCCTGAAATCTCTCGGCTGAATGCGCCGGGCGCGCTGTCCCGATATGTCGATGCCGTGGCTTTTCGCGGTGGCGATCGAACGCCGGTCGGGCGGCTCGCCTTCATGCCAGCCGCCGGTGCCGGCGGAAGCGATCGTAAAATCGCCGGTCAAGCCTGCCTCGGCGATGAGATGGCCAAAAATTCCCTGCGCGAGCGGAGAACGGCATATATTGCCCATGCAAACGAAGAGGATGCTGATGCGTTTCATCGGTAACCTGTCGACAGAGAAGAGGAGCATGGCATGAAAATGGAAAGACTGGAACGGACGGCGGTTGAGGCTGAGCTGACCGAGCTTTCGGGCTGGGCGCTCAATGATGCGGGCTCTTCGATATCGAAGACGTTCAAGTTCGCAAATTTCGTCGAGGCTTTCGGCTTCATGACCGAGGCAGCGCTTGCGGCCGAGAAGCTCAACCATCATCCCGAATGGTTCAACGTCTATTCCAGGGTGGATGTGACGCTGAACACGCATGATGCGGGCGGGCTGACGGAGTTGGATTTCAAGCTCGCCAAAGCCATGGAGAAGGCTGCGGCGCGTCGTGTTGATTGAAAACGGGGCCGATTGAAAGGGGCCGATTGAAAGACTGGGCGCCGTCACCATATGTTCGCATGGACAAAAGGGATGCAGGGATGGACGAGGTCAAATTCGGGGAAATCCTGTTGCCGGGCGACGAGGACACCCGGAGCCGGCGCGAGAAAACAGTCAGGCAGAAATTCTGGCCGACTTTCCGGCGGGCGGTGCGGCAGATCCCGTTCTCGCGCGATGTCGTCGCCGGTTTCTATTGCGCGCTCGATCCGCAGACGCCGACGAAGGTGCGGGGCGTGCTCCTTGCAGCACTCGCCTATTTCGTCATGCCGGTCGACATGATCCCGGATATTTTCGCCGTCATCGGCTTTTCCGACGACATCGCCGTGCTTTCGGCGGCCTTCGCCATGGTGCGCGGCCACATCCGGCCAGGCCACTACGAAGCAGCCGACCGCGTTCTCGCTGATCGGCCGGAAGAAGCGATGAAGACGATTTAACGTGTGTCGCGTCCAACCGGTGTGCGACAGCTTGTTTCATGCGTGTCATCATCCCCAAAGCGCTGCGTCCTTTGGGCACATTGCATCAGGCGATTTCGCGTTCCAGCACCTTGCGAAGCTTGCCGAAGGCAAGCCGGATACGCGATTTTATCGTGCCGAGCGGGAGACCGGTCGCTTCGGCGATCTCCGAATGCGATTGACCGAGGAAGAAGGCGGCGCGTAGCATGTCGCGCTGTTCCTCCGGCAATTGGCCGACGGCGGCGCGTATCTTGGCGTCGCGATCGTCATTGGCGATGATTTCTTCCGCGCCGATATCGGCCGGCGGCTGCAGGGCCGGATCAGTCTCATCGAAGATGCGGGTGTTGGCGCGGCGCTGCATGTCGATGCGGCGGTTGCGGGCAATGCGGAAAAGCCAGGTCGAGAGGGAAGATCGCGTGGCATCGTAGAGGTCTGCCTTGTGCCAGAGCACGATCATGATCTCCTGGACCAGTTCCTCAGCCTCGCCTGATGTCATCCTCTGGCGTATCAGCCAGGCCTTTAGGCGGGGTGCGAAATAGTCGAACAGGATGGAAAAGGCCTGCTGGTCGCGATCGTCCGCGACGGCCTTCGCGAGGGCAGCGAAACGCTGTCTTTCCTCGGCATCCATATCCCCTCACCAGCCCCCTGCGGCAATAATTTCGTCCCGGATTTCCGAGTCTTACTGAGGTACAACGGATTTGGGAAAGGTCAAACTCTTGCCTGAATCTTTGTGTCTTAAATTCAGCCGAACGGACGGCCAGTGCCATTGGGGCACGGTGTCGCGGGCGATACCGTCAAAGGGACGAAAATTGACACCCGAGCTGAAATGACACAGGCAGATACAAATCGCAGCTATTGTTGACCATTTGGTAACCTGAATTAAGTCAAAATAAAGCAGATCGTGATTATGCGGCGCCCGCTATGATCGCTTCGGGCCTTGAATCGCAAGAACCGGCAGGAATCCATGTTTGTAAAAAGTATCGTATCCGCTCTCGCACTCACCCTTGTTATGGCCGGAGTTGCGACAGCGCAGCAGGCCGCGCCGAACCGCATCCAGCAGTTCCAGGCATGGGGCGCCTACTCCTACAAGTCGGGCAACAGCACCGTCTGCTATGTGCTGTCCGTTCCGACGGCAAAGCAGCCGGCAAGCGTCGACCACGGCGACAATTTCTTCATCGTCTCTCAGAGACCGGGCCAAAACATCTCCTACGAGCCGCAGGCGATGATGGGCTACACGGTCAAGGAAAGTTCGAAGATCAACGTCGTCATCGACAACAAGACTTTCGTGATGTTCACCAAGGACAAGGCCGGCTGGGTCGAGAACGCGGCGCAGGAGCCGGCCCTCGTCGCCGCGATGAAGACCGGTCATTCGATGACGGTCAATGCCGTTTCGCGCAAGGGCACCGGCACCTCCTACAGCTATTCTCTCTCGGGTATCTCGGCTGCGCTGAAGCAGATCGAAACCTGCAAATAAGCGGTCCTTTTGGCCGAAGATTTTCATGGGCCGGCCTTGCGCCGGCCCATGCCGTTTCCATCTATGGTGACGCGCGGGCAAAATGATGCTAAAGCCGGCGCCAACAGCGGACAGATCGCGATTTCAGTCGCCGTTCCGCCATTCAACTTCTGCCGATGTGCTGTCATGCGCCCGCAGGTCTTCCGGCTTACCGCTGAAGTCCGCGGGGTTGCGAGGAGCAGCCACATGTTTGAATTCGGGATGAATGCCTATGTCCGTCATGGATGCGATCGTTGTCACCAAGCCGCAGGCGCACACGTCCGCCAGCCTCGAGAAGCCGTCGTTGATCGGCCTGTCGCGCGAGGAAATGGGGGCGGCACTGCGGGAAAAGGGTGTGGCCGAGAAGCAGATCAAGATGCGCGTCTCGCAGCTCTGGAACTGGATCTATGTGCGCGGCGTCTCCGACTTCGACCATATGACGAATGTCGCCAAGGACATGCGGGAGATGCTGAAGCAGCATTTCACCATCGAACGTCCCGAGATCGTCGAGGAGCAGGTTTCCAACGACGGCACGCGCAAATGGCTGCTGCGCTTTCCCGCCCGCGGCGCCGGGCGTCCCGTCGAGATCGAGGCCGTCTACATTCCGGAAGAGGGCCGCGGGACGCTCTGTATTTCCAGCCAGGTCGGCTGCACGCTCACCTGTTCCTTCTGTCATACCGGGACACAGCGTCTGGTGCGCAACCTGACTGCGGAGGAAATTCTTTCGCAGCTGCTGCTTGCCCGCGACCGGCTTGGGGACTTCCCGGACCGTGAAGCGCCGCAGGGTACGATCATGCCTGCCGAGGGCCGTAAGGTCAGCAACATCGTCATGATGGGCATGGGTGAGCCGCTCTATAACTTCGATGCCGTCAAGCAGGCATTGCTGATCGCAACAGATGGTGACGGTCTGTCGCTGTCCAGGCGCCGTGTGACGCTTTCCACCTCCGGCGTCGTGCCGGAGATCTTCCGGACCGGCGAGGAAATCGGCGTCATGCTGGCGATTTCGCTGCATGCGGTGCGCGACGATCTGCGCGACATTCTGGTGCCCATCAACAAGAAGTACCCGCTGAAGGAACTGATCGAAGCCTGCCGGACTTATCCGGGCCTTTCGAACGCGCGGCGCATCACCTTCGAATATGTGATGCTGAAGGATGTCAACGACAGCCTCGAAGATGCCAAGGGGCTGATCAAGCTCCTGAAGGGCGTGCCGGCGAAGATCAACCTCATTCCGTTCAATCCCTGGCCCGGCACCAATTATCAGTGTTCCGACTGGGAGCAGATCGAGAAGTTCGCCGATTTCATCAATTCGGCAGGTTATGCCTCGCCGATCCGTACGCCGCGCGGCCGCGACATCCTTGCCGCCTGCGGCCAGCTGAAGTCGGAATCGGAACGCATGCGCAAGACCGAACGTCTAGCCTTCGAGGCGATGATGATCGCCAATCACGGCGCCGACGACTGATCAGCAAGTTTGATCCTCGCTACAATTCTCCGCGATTGATTTCAGGGGGCGCTTTTCCTAAAAGTGCCCCCAAAATCATTCAGGAGGATCCCCATGCGCCCGATTTTACTCGCTCTTGCCGCCAGTTTGGCCCTTTCCCTGCCCGCAAAGGCCGATAACGTCACCGTCGCCGTGACGGCGATCGTCGAACATCCGGCGCTGGATGCGGCACGCAAGGGCGTTCTCGATGCGCTAACGGCTGCCGGCTACAAGGAAGGCGAAAACCTGAAATTCGTGTTCGAATCGGCGCAGGGCAATCCAGCGACGGCAGCCCAGATCGCCCGCCAGTTTGCCGGCGACGAGCCCAATGTCATCGTGCCGATCTCGACGCCATCAGCCCAGGCCGTCGTTTCCTCGACGCGCGACATTCCTGTCGTCTTCACGGCCGTGTCCGATCCGCTCGGCGCCCAACTCGTCAAGAACATGGACAAGCCAGGCGGTAACGTCACCGGCCTCTCCGATATGTCGCCGGTCGCCGAGCACCTTGCGCTGATCAAGGAAATCCTGCCCGATTTGAAAACCATCGGCTATCTCTACAATTCCGGCGAGGCGAATTCCGTTTCGCTGCTCGCCGTGTTGAAGGCTGAAGCCGAAAAGGCTGGCCTGAAGGTGGTCGAATCGGCCGCCACCAAATCGGCCGAGGTTCAGGGTGCGGCGCGTGCGCTCGTCGGCCGCGCCGATGCGATCTACATTCCAACCGACAACACCATCATCTCCGCGCTCGAAGGCGCTGTCGCGGTTGCCGAGGAGAGCAAGCTGCCGCTCTTTACCGCCGATACGGATTCGGTTTCGCGCGGTTCGATCGCCGCCCTCGGCTTCAACTATTATGATGTCGGCAAGCAGACCGGCGACATCGTCGTGCGTGTGCTGAAGGGCGAGAACCCGGGCGACATCGCGGTCAAGACTGCCGCCGGCAGCGATCTCGTCGTCAACAAGGCGGCGGCCGAGAAAATGGGCGTCACCCTGCCGCAGAGCGTGCTTTCCCGCGCCAACAAAGTCATCGAATAGTTGGCCGGCACTTCTAGCTCCTTCATCGTATTCAGCCGCTCTCGTTTGCACGGGAGCGGCTGTTTGTATTAAAAGGCTCCGTTTCGCGACGGGCGGAACGGACAAAAAAGGGGCTGAAAGCCTTGAGCCAAATCGCATTCTGGGGGGCCGTCGAACTCGGACTGGTCTATTCCTTCGTCGCCCTTGGGGTCTATCTCGCCTTCCGTGTTCTGGATTTCCCCGACCTGACGGTCGATGGCTCCTTTCCGCTTGGCGCGGCGGTGACGGCCGTGCTGATCATTGCCGGCGTCAATGCCTGGCTTGCGACGCTGATCGCCATGGCGGCCGGTGCCGCCGCCGGCATGGTGACGGCGCTGCTCAACGTGCGCTTCAAGATCCTCAATCTGCTTGCCTCGATCCTGACGATGATTGCACTGTTTTCCGTCAATCTGCGCGTAATGGGCAAACCCAATGTCGCCCTCATCAATGCCGACACGATGATCAGCCCGTTCTTCGGCCATGGCCTTCGCGATTTCTACGTGCGGCCGCTCTTCGTCGGTGTTCTGGTTATCATCGCCCTTATTCTGGTCTGGCGTTTCCTCGAGAGTGATGCCGGGCTGGCAATGCGGGCGACCGGCGCCAATGCAAGGATGGCGCGGGCGCAGGGTGTCGATACCAGCCGGCAGATCTATCTCGGCATGGCGATCTCCAACGCGCTGGTGGCGCTCGGCGGCGCGCTATTTGCCCAGACGAACGGCTTTGCCGACGTCACCTCAGGCGTCGGCACGATCGTCGTCGGTCTGGCGGCCGTCATCATCGGCGAGACGCTGCTTGGGCGCCGCGGTCTGCTGATTGCGCTCGTCGGCTGCGTGCTCGGCTCAATCCTTTATCGCATCGCGATCCAGCTGGCGCTTTCGAGCGACGTCATCGGCCTGCAGGCATCCGACCTCAATTTCGTCACGGCCGTGCTGGTGACCGTGGCGCTCATCCTTCCCCGTTTGCGCGGAGGTGCCGCGTCGTGATCAACCTCCAGAACATCAAGGTCGTCTTCGGGCGCGGCACGCCGCTGCAGAAGCAGGCTCTCTCGGGTGTCAGCCTGACGATCGAGGAAGGCTCCTTCGTTACCGTCATCGGCTCGAACGGTGCCGGCAAATCGACGCTGCTCGGCGTGCTCGCCGGCGATGTGCTGGCCAGCGAGGGGCAGGTGCTGATCGGCAATGCCGACGTGACGCGCAAGACGACGGCGGCGCGCGCCGGGCTCGTTGCCCGTGTTTTCCAGGACCCGCTGACCGGAAGTTGCGGTGCCTTGTCGATCGAGGAGAACCTGGCGCTTGCGGCACGGCGTGGCGAACGGCGCGGATTTGTTTCGGCGCTTGGCGCAAAACGGCGCGACCATTTTCGTGAGAGGATCGCGGAGCTCAATCTCGGGCTGGAGAACCGCATGAAGGACCGCATGGACCTGCTCTCCGGAGGACAGCGCCAAGCCGTCTCGCTCGTCATGGCGACGCTGGCGGGCTCGGAAGTGCTGCTGCTCGACGAACATACGGCGGCGCTTGACCCCGGCATGGCGGAATTCATCATGGGCCTGACCCAGAAGATCGTTTCCGAGCGCAAGCTGACGACGCTGATGGTGACGCATTCAATGCGCCAGGCGCTCGATTATGGCCACCGAACCGTGATGCTGCATGGCGGCGAGATCGTGCTCGATGTCGCCGGCGACAGCCGCAGGACATTGCAGGTCGAGGATCTGATCGCAATGTTCCGCAAGATGCGCGGCCAGACGCTGGATGACGATGCGCTGCTGATCGGCTAGGCCGACAGCGGGCTGATCGGTTAGCGGGCAGCTGATCGTTTCACGACTCCTCAGAGGCCGGTGGGACCGTCATCAAGAGCAGACTTCCACCAGCACGCGATGGCCGTACTGGTTGAGCCATTCCGGCTGGCACTGTTCCGGGTCATAGTCGTCATCGCCGAAGAACAGACGATTTCTATCATGGAAGGCGAAACGGCCGTCGCGGTGTCCGCCAAAATGGCCGGCTCCGCCGAAATGATGCGCTCCGAAGCCGCGATCGGCGAAATTGCCGCCGCCCATATGCGCACCACCGCCGAAGTGGCCGCCGTCACGCGAGAAGCCGCCACCGCCATGGCCTTCGCCGCCATGCGCTAAGGCAGGTGTTGTCGCTGTCAGGGAGGTGGCGGCAAACGTCAGCGCAACAACTCCTGCCGTTATGATATTGCGGAACCTAATCATGGAATTATCCTTTCAAGGCAGCTCTTCGTGAGCCGTAAAGGATATGTGGGCAGCGAAGGTGGCGTGGCCTAGCCACAATTGTCGACTTACGATCATATGTTGATCACAAGTAATCGCGCGAAAGGCATGGAATAATTTTGGAAGGCGACGAAATTCGCGGTCACTGCCTGCTCCGGCGTGGCGTCTCGCGAATATTGGTGTCGTTGGCGGCGGATTGGTTCACGACCGCGGGCGGATCGATCAACCGACCGCGGGCGGATCGATATGCCGACCGCGGGGCGGATCGATATGCCGACCGCGGCGGATTGCTGCGCAACCGCGGGATTGCTGCGCAACCGCGGGATTGCTGCGCAACCGCGGCTATCTCGATTGGGTGAGCAGGATCTTCGCGGCAAAGATCGAGAAGACGCCGGCGAAGGTGTAGTCCATGCCGCGCAGCACTTTTTTGTTGTTCTGCAGCCAGGAGGCCAGCCAGTCGGCGGCAAAGACGACGCTGGCATTGACCGGCATGCCGATCAGGATGAAGCAGAAGCCGAGGAAAAGCAGCTTTTGGGTGACGGCTGGATCGCCGGCGCTGACGAATTGCGGCAGGAAGGTCATGAAGAAGATGATGACCTTGGGGTTCAGAAGATTGACCCAGAAGCCCGACGAGATGTTCGAAAGGGCGGTGCCCTTCTGCTCCTCGACCTTGGCGACGGTGAGCTTGGAACCGAACCGGATCGCCTGCACCGCCAGCCAGAGCAGATAGGCGGCACCGCCGGTCTTCAGGATCAGGAAGGCGGTCGGCGAGGCGGTGATCAGCGCCGAAATGCCAAAAGCGACCAGCATAGTGTGGACGACGATGCCGAGGCTGGTGCCGACGACAACGAAGAGCGCCGCCTTCTTGCCCTGGGCCAGCGCGCGGCTGATCGACAGCGTCATATCGGGGCCTGGGGTCGCCGCAAGCAGCAGCGTCGCGGCGGCAAAGGCGAGAAGGGTCGGCAGGCTGGGCAGGAAATCCATGACACGCTCCGAAAGCCGGAAAGATCCGACGATCTCCTACTCGGCTTTCAGAAAATTACCAATCAAACCTTCTGATGGTACCGATTACTTCTGTTCGAGGAAGGCCTTGAACTTGTCGGCATAATCCTTGTGCCAGCGCGACAGCGGCGGGCGGTTCTCGACGATATCGCCGGCTGCCCAAAGCATGCGGCGCTCGTCGATCGGACGCGCCACGTCATTGTCAGGGCACAAAATATAGAAATCGCCGCGTTCGAGGCTTTCGACCATGAAATCGACGGTCTGCTCGGCTGTCCAGGCCGCGGCCGGTTTTTCCGCGCGGTCGCCCTTGGTGAGGCCGGTGAACACGAAGCCGGGGATCAGAAGATGGGCGGAGATCTTTCCGCCTTCGACGTTGCGAAGCTCGTGCTGCAACGCTTCGGTGAAGACTTTCACGCCAGCTTTGGAGATATTGTAAGCGGGGTTGCCGGGCGGAGTGGTGATGCCCTGCTTGGAGCCGGTGTTGATGATCAGTCCCGGCTCGCCGTGCGACAGCATCTTCGGGCCGAAGGTGCGCGTGCCGTTGATCACGCCCATCAGGTTGACGGCGAAGATATTGTCCCAGTTCGCCTGCGGGCTGAAGATCGAAGTTTCCGGGCCGATGCCGGCATTGTTCATCAGCACGTGCACACGGCCGAAGCGCTGGAGCACGGCGCGCTCGAGCGCTTCCAGCGAGTCTCTGCTGGCGACGTCGGTCTCGACCGCCATCACATTTTCCTCGCCGGCAATGGCCTTGAGCTCATTGGCGGCGTCGGCCAGCCGATCGCTACCGAGGTCGGCGATGGCGACGCTCATGCCGCGTCCGGCGAAATATTTCGCCGCGGCAAGGCCGATGCCGGAGGCGCCGCCGGTGATGACGGCTACATTGGATTTCTTGAAAATGTCTTGAATATTCGTCACGGGCAGCCTCTCCTCGAGCATTTGCGGACGCTGGCGAATATGGGCTCCGCTTTGGCGCTGTCAAACGGTATCGGCACCATCACCGTCGCACGTGGCCTTGCGTCACGCGCCAATCTCGCTAAAAGTGCCGCGATACCGGGTTTTCGCCGGCCTTTTATGCAACGGACCTCATCATCATGGCATCATACAAAGACGTGAAGAAAGTCGTTCTCGCCTATTCCGGCGGCCTCGACACCTCGATCATCCTGAAGTGGCTGCAGACGGAGCTCGGCGCCGAAGTCGTCACCTTCACCGCCGATCTCGGCCAGGGCGAAGAGCTGGAGCCGGCGCGCAAGAAGGCCGAGATGCTCGGCATCAAGGAGATCTACATCGAGGATGTGCGCGAAGAATTCGTGCGCGATTTCGTCTTCCCGATGTTCCGTGCCAATGCCGTCTACGAGGGCGTCTACCTGCTCGGCACCTCGATCGCCCGTCCGTTGATTTCCAAGCATCTGATCGACATCGCCCGCAAGACGGGTGCGGATGCGATCGCCCACGGCGCGACCGGCAAGGGCAACGACCAGGTCCGTTTCGAACTGTCCGCCTATGCCCTGAACCCCGACATCAAGATCATCGCCCCGTGGCGCGACTGGGCGTTCAAGAGCCGCACCGATCTGCTGGCCTTTGCCGAACAGCATCAGATCCCTGTTGCCAAGGACAAGATGGGCGAGGCGCCGTTCTCGGTCGACGCCAACCTTCTGCATTCCTCTTCCGAGGGTAAGGTTCTCGAGGACCCCTCCCAGGAGGCGCCTGAATATGTGCATATGCGCACCATTTCGCCTGAGGCCGCACCCGACAAGGCAACGACCATCAAGGTCGGCTTCGAAAAGGGTGATGCGGTTTCGATCAACGGCGTGCGCATGAGCCCAGCGACGCTCCTGGCTGCGCTCAACAATTATGGCCGCGACAACGGCATCGGCCGTCTCGACCTCGTCGAGAACCGCTTTGTCGGCATGAAGTCGCGCGGCGTCTACGAGACGCCAGGCGGCACCATCCTGCTTACGGCGCATCGCGCCATCGAATCGATCACGCTCGACCGCGGTGCCGCCCATCTCAAGGACGACATCATGCCGCGCTATGCCGAGCTGATCTATTACGGCTTCTGGTTCTCGCCGGAGCGCGAGATGCTGCAGGCGCTGATCGACAAGAGCCAGGAGCATGTCGAAGGCGAAGTGACGCTGAAGCTCTACAAGGGCAATGTCATGGTCATCGGCCGCGAAAGCGAAAAGTCGCTCTATTCCGACAAGCTCGTCACATTCGAGGACGATCAGGGCGCCTACGACCAGAAGGATGCGGCCGGCTTCATCAAGCTCAATGCGCTGCGCCTGCGCACGCTCGCCAAGCGCAACCTCGTGAAATAATCACGGTTCGCCTTCGAACCGGATATGAGCCCGCCGGCATTGCCGCGCGGGCTTTTTCGTGGAGTGAGGTACGCCACCAAATTCTTAGAGCACTTTGGATGGCCGGATTGCGGCAACACTCTGCGTGCGTTGTCGCGAGCTGACTCGGTGCGGACCTACCATCGCCATACCCGCTGGCATCAGGCCATTCGCCGATTTCTCGGGTAGCGGACTGATGGTTTGTGGGTCAGGCGGCACGCTCTAGTGCAGCCCGGATCTGTGCTTCGGTGGAGGCGATCGCAGCCTTGGCTGCGTCCGGGCTTACGAGTGTTCCTTCCACGCGGACCACTTCGATATCCGTCAGTCCGATAAAACCGAGAAGATGCGCGAGATAGGTGGTCTGGAAGTCGAACGGGACATTCTTGCCTTCCGAAAAGACGCCGCCGGTTGCCGTCACGAGATAGACTTTCTTGGCTGGCAACAATCCCATCAGACCGGTTGCGTCGTAGCGAAAGGTGACGCCAGGCCAGGTGATATAGTCAAACCAAGCCTTGAGCTGCGTCGGCGGGCCGAAGTTGATCATGCCCGAGCCAATGACAATCACCTCGGCAGCCTGAACCTCATCAACGAGGCTTTGAGCGAGATTGACGGCTTCGATCTGTTCGGGTGTACGTGTCGCGGGCGGCGCAATGCGGCCGTCGATATAGGCTGCTGTGATATGCGGCAGAGGTGCCGCCCCAAGATCGCGTTTGACAATTGTGCCGGCAGAACGGGCATTGAGGCTTTCAGCAATGTCACGGGCAAACCGGGTCGAAAGGCTCTGAGGACCGCGTGGGCTAGAGGTAACGAGGAGGATGTTGGTCATTGGTGGCTCCTGGGAGAATAGAGTAGTATCAAATTGTGACCAACACTATTAAGGTAACTATTTGACTGTTCGCAAGAAGGCACATTCATGACACTCAATGACATAGAGTTTCCTACCCCAAGCGAAGACGCAGACTGCCGTCCGGTTCGGGAGATCCTCGATCGCATTGCCGATAAATGGAGTCTTTACATCTTCGTGGCCCTGAAGGATGGGCCGGTCCGCTTCAATGCATTGCGACGGCAGATCGACGGCATCTCGCAGCGGATGCTCACGATTACGCTTCGTCAATTGGAACGCGACGGTTTGATCAGTCGCACCCACTTTCCGACGATCCCACCGCGCGTGGATTACGAGCTGACTGCAGTCGGCAGGTCGCTTCTCGCCCCCGTCATGGCCTTGGTGACCTGGGCAGATTCAAATCGGCATGTGATCGAGGAGGCGCGCCGGCAATATGACCACTAGGTGGACGCGAGCCGAGCTGGCGCTTGTCGCTCATAACTAGCTCAAGCAGCGGTAAAATCCGTGAAGAAGATCGCACCGGCCGCGTTAGCACCGATCGTCGAAAACGCATGGGCACCGCCAAAGCCAATCGTAGCAGGAGCAGAGAACAAGACGTCGACTTTCATCAGGACTGACCCGGCAGCGATAGGCCGTCGTCGGACGGCAGCGGTAGCCGCTCCAGTTACTGTTCAAGGTGGTCTCCGGCAACGTCTGCTATCAAGGGACGGCAAAGATCACCTTAACAGCCGACCTGGAGCGCAAGCCGCATCCTTCAACAACGGACAGATGTCCGCCTCGGGCCGAAAGCCGCCTCCGGTAGCGTTTGCTGCCTGATCCCACTCTTCGTGGCACTGCACCACCCTTGACGGATGGCCGTGATCGCTTAGTCTGCCCTCATCATCCTCCGGAGCATTTCCATGACGCAGTCCCTGCTCTTCGGCGCTTTTCTGGCGGCGCTCTTTTACGTGCTCATTCCGGGACCCGCCTTCCTGCAGTTGCTCGGCATCGGCGCCGGGCAGGGCCGCAAGGCCGGCGCCCTCTTCATGATGGGGCATCTGGTCGGGGATCTCATCTGGTCGTCGCTGGCGCTGATCGCGATCGTCGGCGCAAAGACGATCGGAACCTTGGTTTTCGACCTGCTCGGTCTTGCCTGCGGTTTCTACCTCGCCTGGATCGGCTGGAGCGCCGTCAATGCCAAGCCAAAAGCGGAGGGGCAGGCGCTTGTTGTGGTCGAGCGGCCGTTTCGCCGCGGTCTGATCTTCGGCGTCACCAATCCGAAGGGTTATCCGGTGGCGCTTGCCACCTTCACCGCACTCGTAGCAGGCTCGGCCGGCGCGCTCGATTTCGAGGCGCTGCCGGTGCTGCTCGTCGTGTCGTTCGTCGGTTTCGTGACTGCGGACATCATCCTGATCGGCATCATCGGCGCCGGTACGGTGCGGCGCTTCTATCGCGCCCATGAGCGGCTGATCGTGCGCTGCTCGGGCGTGCTTTTCATGGGATTTGCCGCCCAGGCGCTCTGGCACGCAACGCCCGGCCTGCTCGGCTGGCGCAAGGCCTGATTAAAGCGCGTCGTGCCCGAGACATGCGACGCGCTTGTTCTTGGATTTATGCATGTTGCCCAAAACCGCTGTGCACTTTTGGGCAACATGCGTGAGGTCAGGCATTCAGGAAGCTGACGATAGAGTTCAGCGTCTGGACCTCGCCAGCATCGCCGATCGACATAGCGATCTGCAGCTGGTTCTTGTAATAATCGAGGAAATTGAAGCTGGTGCCGTCGGTGACGCTGGAGAGATCGATGATGTTGCCGAGCGGATCGATCGCGTGCATCGGCAGCGGTTCGGAGATCGCGGCGTAGGTGTTTTGATCGATCAGGCCACTGTCGAAACCCTGGCGTGCGTAATTGCGTAGTTCCCCAGGGCTGACCGCGGTGAAATCCGGGCCTTCGCCAACATCGTCTTCGATCTGGAACGAGGCCGGGGCGGGAGCTCTGGTCTCGATTTGAATATCAGAGGTCTTCGAACTTTTTGCGTTATTAGGATTGTTTTTAAAAAGCAAACTCTGAGAAGACCGCACAGAAAAAATTTCCATGGCGCATGTCCCCTTACAAGAAGATCACCTGGAAACTAGCGCTTGCGCGTGATTCGCGTCAATCGTTAACGATTGGTTAATTTTCACGTATCAATTGTTGTCCACCGGATTGACAGGCGCCCGCCGGATTTGCCAGGCGAGGCAAAAGGTCCTTCCCCGCAACATACCAATTCTATGGCCGCTCTCCTATATTGCCGATTCACTTGCATGCCAAAAAGGAATTCTCCGATGTCTTCTCCACATGATTTCAATCCGGCACTGGTAACCTGGGACGGTCTTCACGGCCTGCCGCGTTTCGAGGCCCTGGATGACGGCGATTTCGCCGCCGCCTTCGAAGCCGCACTTGCCGCGCATGAAAGGGAGATCGACGAAATCGCCGGAAACGGCGATGCGCCGACATTCGACAATACGGTCGTGGCGCTGGAGATTGCCGGCGACGCGCTGTCGCGCGTTTCGTCACTGTTCTGGAACAAGGCGGGCGCCCATACCAATGATGTGATCCAGGCGCTGGAGCGGGAGATCTCGCCGAAGATGTCGCGCCACTATTCGAAGATCGGCATGAATGCCGCGCTTTTTGCCCGCATCGACACGCTCTGGGAGAGCCGCGAGAGCCTTGGCCTGACGCTCGAACAGACACGCGTGCTGGAACGCCACTGGAAAGGCTTCGTCAAGTCGGGCGCCAAGCTCGACAAGGCCGAGCAGGAAAAACTCGCCGCGATCAATGAAAAGCTTGCCGGTCTCGGGACGCAATTCGGCCAGAACGTGCTGGCCGACGAAAAGGCCTGGGCACTGATCCTTTCGGACAGCGCCGAGCTCGAGGGCCTGCCGGAATTCCTTCGCGACGCGATGGCGGCCGCAGCGCGCGAACGCGGCGAGGAGGGCAAATATGCAGTGACGCTGTCACGCTCGATCATCGAGCCCTTCCTCACCTTTTCGGAGCGCCGCGATCTGCGCGAGCAGGCTTTCAAGGCGTGGGTGGCGCGCGGCGAAAATGAAGGGGAAACGGATAACCGCGCCGTCATCAAGGAAACGCTGGCGCTGCGCCATCAGGTGGCGACACTGCTTGGCTACGGCAATTTCGCCGAGCTGAAGCTCGACAACACGATGGCGAAGACGGCGGATGCGGTGAACGGCCTGCTGCGGGCTGTCTGGGCGCGGGCGGTGAAACGCGCCGGCGAGGAGGAGATCGATATCGCGGCACTGATTGCCGAGGAAGGCCGGAACCACGAGGTGATGCCCTGGGACTGGCGCCACTATGCCGAAAAGATTCGCGCACGGAAGTTCGATTTCTCCGAGGCCGAGCTCAAGCCTTATCTGCAGCTCGAGAAGATCATCGAAGCCTGCTTCGACGTGGCCGGCCGGCTGTTCGGCATCCGGGCCGTCGAGAAGAAGGGCGTGGCCGCCTATCACCCTGACGTCAGGGTGTTCGAAATCAGGGACCGCGAGGACAAGCTCGTCGCGCTGTTCCTCGGCGATTATTTCGCCCGCAGCTCGAAACGGTCAGGCGCCTGGATGAGCTCGCTGCAATCGCAGCACAAGCTGGAGCTGAAGAACGGCCGCCACGGCGAATTGCCGATCATCTATAATGTCTGCAACTTCGCCAAGCCGGCGGAAGGCAAGCCGGCGCTGCTGTCGCTCGACGATGCCCGCACGCTGTTCCACGAATTCGGCCATGCGCTGCACGGCATGCTTTCGAACGTCACCTATCCCTCGGTTTCGGGCACCGGCGTTTCGCGCGATTTCGTCGAGCTGCCGTCGCAGCTCTATGAACACTGGCTGACGGTGCCCGCTATCCTGAAGCGTTATGCCGTGCATGTCGAAACCGGCGAGCCGATGCCGCAGGCCTTGCTCGACAAGGTGCTGGCAGCGCGCACCTTCAATGCCGGCTTCAATACCGTCGAGTTCACCTCGTCGGCGCTGGTCGATATGGCGTTTCACACGAGAACGACTGTCGAGGACCCGATGGCGGTGCAGGCCGAGGTGTTGGCCGAGATCGGCATGCCGAAATCGATCGTCATGCGCCATGCGACGCCGCACTTCCAGCACATCTTCTCCGGCGGCTATTCGGCCGGCTATTACTCCTACATGTGGTCGGAGGTGCTCGACGCCGACGCCTTTGCCGCCTTCGAGGAGACGGGAGACGCCTTCAACGGCGAGATGGCGCGCAAGCTCAAGGACAATATCTATTCCGTCGGCGGTTCGGTCGATCCGGAAGACGCCTACAAGGCCTTCCGCGGCAAGCTGCCGAGCCCGGATGCGATGCTTGTCAAAAAAGGACTTTCGACCTTCGAGGAATTGACAGGCAGCGACGCCTAAGACAATTTGATGACATGCCATGATGCGGCGGGGCGACAGCCTTGCCGCAGCTTTTGCGCGTTCCCCCCTTTCGCAAACGCAAAAAAAACTGTATGGACGCCCCAAACTAATAGGCGCGTCCTCTAGAGCGTGCGCCCCAGCCTCAGAGATTTCACATATGGCACTTCGCAATATCGCGATCATCGCGCACGTTGACCATGGCAAAACGACCCTGGTGGATGAGCTTCTCAAGCAGTCCGGCTCGTTCCGGGAAAATCAGCGTGTCGCTGAACGCGTGATGGACTCGAACGATCTCGAAAAAGAACGCGGCATCACCATTCTCGCCAAGGCGACCTCGGTGGAATGGAAGGGTGTCCGCATCAACATCGTCGACACCCCCGGCCACGCCGACTTCGGCGGTGAGGTCGAGCGCATTCTCTCGATGGTGGATGGCGCGATCGTTCTCGTCGACTCCTCTGAAGGCCCGATGCCGCAGACGAAGTTCGTTGTCTCCAAGGCGTTGAAGGTCGGTCTTCGTCCGATCGTCGCGATCAACAAGATCGACCGTCCTGATGGCCGCCACGAAGAAGTCATCAACGAAGTCTTCGATCTTTTCGCCAATCTCGACGCGACCGACGAACAGCTCGACTTCCCGATCCTCTACGGTTCCGGCCGCGACGGCTGGATGAACGTCAATCCGGAAGGTCCGAAGGATCAGGGTCTTACGCCGCTTCTCGACCTGGTGCTCAAGCATGTTCCGGAGCCGACCGTCCACGAAGGTCCGTTCACGATGATCGGCACGATCCTCGAAGCCAACCCCTTCCTCGGTCGCATCATCACCGGTCGTATCAATTCGGGTTCCATCAAGCCGAACCAGGCGGTGAAGGTTCTCCACGCCGACGGCAAGACGATCGAAACTGGCCGTATTTCCAAGATCCTCGCCTTCCGCGGCATCGAGCGCACGGCGATCGAAGAAGCGCATCAGGGCGACATCGTCGCGATTGCCGGCCTTTCCAAGGGCACGGTCGCCGACACCTTCTGCGATCCCTCGGTCACCGAGCCGCTGCAGGCGCAGCCGATCGATCCGCCGACCGTCACCATGTCCTTCATCGTCAACGATAGCCCGCTGGCGGGCACCGAAGGCGACAAGGTGACTTCACGCGTCATCCGCGACCGTCTCTTCAAGGAAGCGGAAGGCAACGTCGCCCTGAAGATCGAAGAAGCCGAAGGCAAGGATTCGTTCTACGTGTCCGGCCGCGGCGAACTTCAGCTCGCCGTTCTCATCGAAACCATGCGTCGCGAAGGCTTCGAGCTTGCCGTGTCGCGTCCGCGCGTCGTGATGCACAAGGATGAAAACGGCCAGCTTCTGGAGCCGATCGAGGAGGTCGTCGTCGACGTCGACGAAGAACATTCCGGTGTCGTCGTGCAGAAGATGTCCGAGCGCAAGGCCGAAATGGTCGAGCTGCGTCCTTCGGGCGGCAACCGTCTTCGCCTGCGTTTCTACGCGCCGACCCGTGGCCTGATCGGCTACCAGTCGGAGCTGCTGACGGATACCCGCGGCACGGCGATCATGAACCGCCTGTTCCACGACTACCAGCCCTACAAGGGTGTGATCGGTGGCCGCGTCAACGGCGTGCTGCTCGCCAACGCTCCCGGCGAAGCCGTCGCCTATGCGATGTTCAACCTGGAAGATCGCGGCCCGATGATCATCGAGCCGGGCGAAAAGGTTTATGCCGGCATGATCATCGGCATCCATTCGCGCGACAACGACCTTGAAGTCAACGTGCTGAAGGGCAAGCAGCTCACCAACATCCGCGCCGCCGGCAAGGACGAAGCGGTGAAGCTGACGCCGCCGATCCGCATGACGCTTGATCGCGCGCTCTCCTGGATCCAGGATGACGAGCTGATGGAAGTGACACCGAAGAATATTCGTCTGCGCAAGATGTATCTCGACGCGAACGATCGCAAGCGTTTCGAAAAGACGAAAGCGGCGCTCTGAGCGCCATTCAAAGTGCTGCAGCGTCTTGGGTCTCTCGAAAAGAGGCGCGGCGCTGGACAGAAATCCTTCAAAACCCCGGCCTTCGCGCCGGGGTTTTTTATTGTGCGCCGCGTCGATTCCGCCTTGTGACAATCGTTAAAAAAGCGTTAACTTTTGATCGTCGTCCACATATCAAGTCTGTGGGCAATCGATCACAATGCCTCTGTGCATATGGTTAGTTGCCTCTAGCGGGACCAGAGTAAACGTTATGAAGACGTTGTCGATCGATGTCCGGCGGGCCGAGCCGCAAGATGCCCGAGCCATATCGGAAACACACAGGCTTGCCTGGCAACACACCTATGCGGGCATTATTCCGCATCGCGCACTGACGCAGATGATCGAGCGGCGCGGCGAAAGCTGGTGGCGCAAGGCAACACGTGGACCCGCGACGCTGCTGGTTCTCGATGTTGCCGGGACAGTCGCCGGCTATGCGACGCTCGGTCTCAACCGGGCCCGCGCTCTGCCGCAGGAAGGCGAAATTTACGAGCTTTATCTTCGGCCTGAGTATCAGGGCATCGGCCTTGGCAGGATGCTGTTCGGCGAAGCGCGCCGTCTCTTGAAGTCGCTCGGCTGCAACGGGCTGGTCGTCTGGTGCCTCGAGGATAACGAGACCGCCAGCCACTTCTACCGCAATCATGGCGGCGTCGATTTCTGCGAAGGCATGGAAAGTTTCGACCACAGGCAGTTGAAGAAGATCGGCTTCATCTGGAGCTGAACGGCCATTCAAAGTGCCACGACGTCCTTTGGCGTCTGAAAGGACGCGCGACGCTGGAGTCGGCGTTCGGCTATCTCCCATTAGATGTGAATGTGCGCCGGTGCAGTCAAGCATTGGTGCTGTGCCATGTTGCGTTGCCGCATGAAACTGATTATCTGGCTGCCAGCACATTCAACCTCGCGGGAGTTTTCTATGCGCATCGACGCTATTTCAATCGGTCATAATCCACCTGAGGACGTCAACGTCATCGTTGAGGTTCCGGTCGGCGGTCATCCCATCAAGTATGAGATGGACAAGGAAGCCGGCACGCTGGTGGTCGATCGTTTCCTCTATACGCCGATGACCTATCCGGGCAATTATGGTTTCGTGCCGCACACGCTGTCGGAAGATGGCGACCCGATCGACGTGCTGATCGCCAGCACCCGTCCGCTGGTTCCCGGCTGCGTCATCAATGTGCGCCCGATCGGCGTCCTGAAGATGGAAGACAATTCCGGCAAGGACGAGAAGATCATTGCCGTGCCGTCGCCGAAGCTGACGCTGCGCTATGAGAAGGTGAAGAACCACACCGATCTTCCCGAGATCACGCTGAAGCAGATCGAGCATTTCTTCGAGCACTACAAGGATCTGGAGCCCGGCAAGTGGGTGAAGATCTTCGGCTGGGGCGACTCCAAGGAAGCAGGCGACCTCATCCTCGAAGCCGTCGAGCGCGCCAAGAAGAAAGGCTGATCGTTCAGCCTAAAAATATCTCGAGCTTTTTTACCAAATCCTCCGGATCGCCGTCGATCCGGAGGATTTTTCTGCGCGCGGTCTCACCCGAGACGAGGCTGATGCTGGACTTGGGAAGGTGCAGGGACTTTGCAATCAAAAGGATGAGCGCCTTGTTGGCCTTGCCTTTCTCGGTCACGGCGGTGACGCGTGCCTTCAGGAAAGCCTCACCCTCGCCGTCGGCCTCAACGCCGTCGAGCACGTCACGCCCGCCATTCGGCGTCAGCCGGACGGCGAGGCGCAGATGGTCATCGAAAAGGCTCCAGGGACGGCTCAAGCGACCAGCGGGTACAGCGTGGTCCAAAGCAAGGTGCGCAGGAAGAAGATGATCAGCAGCAGGATGATCGGCGAAATATCGATGCCGCCAAGGTTCGGCAGGCGGCGGCGGATCGGCTTCAGCACCGGTTCGGTGACATTATAGAGGAATGTGCCGACCGAATTGACGAACTGATTGCTGGAATTGATAACATTGAAGGCATAGAGCCAGGAAAAAATGGCACTGGCAATCAGGATCCAGGTGTAAATATTCAAAGCCAAATCAATGGTTTGAAACAGCGCAAACATCATCGTCTCCAATTCGTTGTTGACAGACATGTAGACATTGGCGACTAAACGGGCAAGTGCCGTGTGGAAACACGCGGTGAATCATGTTTAACGGGCGGCTTTGCAGCTCTTCCGGCGCCCGTCTCCTCGGAAAACATCCATGTCGTTTTCGCCCACCGGAGACCGTTTTGCAGCGTTCCGGCATTCGTCCTACACGCGGTTCTTCTTCGCGCGCTTCCTGCTTTCCTTCTCGCAGCAGATCGTCAGCGTCGCGGTCGGCTGGCAGATGTACGACCAGACGGGCAGCGCGATCTATCTCGGCTTGATCGGCCTCGTCCAGTTCCTGCCGTCGCTGCTGCTCATGCTCGTCACCGGTTCGGTGGCCGACCGGTACAATCGCCGGGCGATCGCGGCCCTCTGCTCGCTGGTAAGCGCGCTCTGCACGCTGGCGCTGCTGGCTATGACCGTCATGGGGACCTTCACTCCCTTGCCTGTTTTCGCAGTGCTTTTGATCTTCGGCATCGAACGCGCCTTCATGTCGCCGGCGGTGCAGTCGCTGGCGCCCAATCTCGTGCCGGAGCAGGATCTTTCCAATGCGATCGCCTGGAATTCGTCGTCCTGGCAGCTCGCGGCAATTACCGGGCCGGTGCTCGGCGGTCTGCTCTACGGCGTCAGTGCGCCGACTGCCTATACGGTGGCGGTGGTCTTTTCGGTGCTCGGTGCGGCCCTTCTCTACATGATCCCAAAACCGGTGCAGAAGACGACCGGCGAGACCAAGAGCTGGGCGATGATTCTCGGCGGCTTCAGTTTCATCCGCGCCGAAAAGGTGGTGCTCGGGGCGATCTCGCTCGACCTCTTCGCCGTGCTGCTCGGCGGCGCCACGGCGCTGATGCCGATCTTCGCACGCGATATCCTCACCCTCGGTCCCTGGGGGCTCGGACTGCTGCGCGCCGCACCCGGACTTGGCGCCATCGTCATGGCGATCTTCCTGGCCGCCTATCCACTCAAACATCGCGCCGGCATCTACATGTTCATCGGCGTTGCCCTGTTCGGCGTCGGAACGATCATCTTCGGCGTCTCGACCAACACCGAGGTCTCGATCGCGGCGCTGGCGCTGATGGGGGCGGCCGACATGGTGTCGGTCTATGTGCGCGAGAGCCTGATTGCGCTCTGGACGCCGGATCATCTGCGCGGCCGGGTCAATGCGGTCAACATGGTCTTTGTCGGCGCCTCGAACGAGCTTGGGGAATTCAGGGCGGGCACGATGGCGGCGCTCTTCGGCGCGGTGCCGGCGGTCGTCATCGGCGGGGTCGGGACGCTTGTCGTGGCGGCGATCTGGGCGTCGAGTTTCCCCAAACTGCGCCGGATCGATACGCTCGACGCGCCCAGCGCATCCTCGCATTCGGTTTGAGGACAGGCTCTCGAGCGGTTCAGCTTTTAACGGAAGCGCAGGACCGCTCTAGGCTTTTGTTTTACGCAATTCCCGACGGAAACCGCTTCGCACTTTTCCTGGAAATGCTCTAAGCGCGACGCGCTTTAGGCGCGAAGAGCGATAGAAGACGTCGCCTTTGCCGTCTTTCCCTCGAAGACGATGTCGAGGAATTCGGTCAGCCAGGCCTTCAGCGGCGCGTCGAACAGCATGCGGCCTTCGAGATGTTCGCGGCCCTGCTGGGCGTTCGGCAGGATGAAGCGATGGGCGCCATGCACGACCCAGCGATGCATCATCACCCGGGTCAGTTCGGCATGGAACTGCAGGCCCCAGGCGTTGCCGTCGTAGCGGAAGGCCTGGTTCGGATAGGCATCGCCTTCGGCGAGCAGGTCGGCGCCGCGCGGCAGTTCGAAGCCCTCGCGATGGAAATGATAGACCATCTTCGGCCAGTGCATCAGCAGGCGGCCCTTCTCGGTCGGGTGCAGCGGATACCAGCCGATCTCCGTCGAGCCGTCGGCATTCGACTGCACCTTGCCGCCGAGATGACGGACCAGCATCTGCGCGCCGAGGCAGATACCGAGATAAGGGCGCTTTTCCCGGAGCGGAATGTCGAGCCAGTCGATCTCCTTCTTGACGAAGTCATCGGGATCATTGGCGCTCATCGGTCCGCCGAAGACGACGGCGCCGGCATGGTCTTCAAGTGTTGTCGGAAGGGGCTGGCCCAGAACCGGGCGACGGATATCGAGGCGGTAGCCCTTTTCGACGAGCAATTGGCCGACACGGCCGGGGCTCGACCGCTCCTGATGCAGGACGATGAGGATCGGGCGCGTGTCGCGGTTCTTGATTTGCTCAGTCGGCATCATCTTGTGCAACCTGGACATCGGTCACCCTGGCGGCGGCCTCCTGCCGCTTCTGGATGCGCTCGCGTGAGGAGACGCCGAGCAGATCGGCGATACGCCAGATCACATGGTCTTCCATCTCGCTGCGCTCGCCATCGGCATAGACGATGTCCCAGAGGATGCCGATCAGCTCCAGCCGCTGCTCGGTATTGAGATGACGCTTCAGATCGGCGGTGAAGCGATAATAGTCGACGGCGGAGCTTTCGGCCTCGAGACCCGCCGCCATCAGAGCATCGAGCTGCTTGCCGTCGAGCGCATACTGCTCCTTCAGGAGTTTGCGCAGCCGCTTCTTCTCGCTGGCTTTGATCTGACCGTCGGCCTCCATCACCTGCATGCAGAGCGCTGCCACCGTGATGCGCGGATCATCAGGGGCGAAACCTTTCTTAGGACTGTCGGCGGTGAGCTTCTGGAAGAATGCCTGAAAGCGTTCGAACATGCGGTTTTCGTTCCATTTCAAAAAAGGCGGAGCCGTGTCTTGGGTTCCGGTTCCACCCTGGGGTCGCGAACGCCCGGATCATCCGGCAGTCCGCCAAAGAAAGGTTTCGCCTCGCTTGGCGCCGGCGCTTTATCGCTCACGGCCGGTTCGGCGGGTTTCGGTTTTGCCGATGGCGGTGCCGGTGCCGGCGTGGGGCGCACAGCCTCGGCAATCGTCGCGGCGCGTTCCAGCTCAATGATGCGATGGTCGTTGACCGGGCTTTCCGGCCTGACGTCACGCAGCGGCGGCAATGTCTTCAAAGCCGTTTCGATCGAGGCAGGCGTCGAACCGTCTTCGAGCGCACCCTCGATCTGGCCGAAGGGCGCCTTCCATTCGAAGGCGTCGAGGCGGCCGGTCACGGGGGATACCGGCAGCCATTTGTCCGACACGAAGCCGTCTGCCACCCAGGCCGGATCGCGCGGCGCCTTGAGCGCCTGGGCCAGCCAGTGGCGCACGCGGCCCTGGTCTCCGGTCTCGGCTTCTTCGATGTCGGCCAACAGCAGATAGGCGGCTTCACGCGGCTGCATGCGCGCCGCTGCTTCCGCTTTGGCGCGAGCCTTGGCGAATTCCTGCGCGTCGAGGGCTGCCTGGGCGACGACGAGAAGGGATTCGACGTTGTTCGGGCGCTGCCCTTCCAGCCGCTCGGCGCGCTTCAGCCGGTCGAGCGTCGAATCGCCGCTGCGAGCCCTGACATAGGCTTGGCCGATCTCGGGATGAGGTGCCGATTTCCATGCCTGTTCGAGGATCGAGGCGGCCTTGCGGACGCCGCCTTCGCGAAACAGCGCCTTTGCGGCGATGAGGGCTGCCGGAATGAAATCGGCGGCAAGCTTCAACGCTTGCAGAGCGTCGTCGCGGGCACCCGTCGGGTTGCTTTCCAGCTTCTCGCCGGCGCGCGCTGTCAGGAGGACGGCGTGCAGACGGTTGGCTTCGGCCTTTTCGACGACGCGGGCGGCCTTTTGCTGTTCGAGCAGGCGGATCGCATCATCCCAGCGGCCGGCCTGACTGCGATATTCGAGCGTCGCCTGTGCGGCCCAGGGCAAATAGGGCGCGTTGTCGGCGGCCTTTTCGGCATATTGGCGGGCGGCCTCGTTGGCTCCGAGACGGCGGGCTTCCAGATAGAGGCCGCGCAGACCGAGCTCGCGCGTCTCGGGATCGTTGGCCATGGCCTCGAACTTGGCGCGCGCCTCATCATGGCGACCTTCAATCAGGGCGGCCTGGGCCTCGAGCAGGTTGATCAGCGGTTCCTGATCGGCGCGGATCAGGCCGCGCGAGCGGGCGGCCATCTTGCGGGCGAGCAGCGCATTGCCGGCGCCGGCGGCGATCAGGCCGGTCGACAGCGCCTGATACCCACGGTCCCGCTTGCGGGCGCGGAAATAACGCGTCACCGAATGCGGCGAGGTCCAGACCAGCCGGACGAACCACCAGGCGATCATCACGGCGGCGACCAGCGCGATGATTGCGCTGGCGGCGACGATCAGCTTTGTCTGGTAGATCTGGCCCTCCCAGATCAGCGAGAGGTCACCGGGACGATCGGCGAGCCAGGAGAAGCCATAGGCAAGAAGCAGCACGAAGAGGGCGAAGACGACAAGACGGATCAGCATGGTCTCATCCCTCCTTGCCGGTGCCTGAGACCGCCTTCGACAGCGCCCCGCCGACCAGTTCCTCGACGCGTATGCGCGCTTCGAGCGACTGCTTGAAGGCGGCGGACGCCTGTTTGCCGAGGGCGGGCAGGCTGTTCCATTCGGCGGAAGCGCCGGGCAGGTCGCCGTTCTTCACCTTCTCCTCCATGCGGGCGGCGATGGCTTCGACGCTTTCACCCTCGATATTGCCGACGGGACGAACGCTCACCAGCGATTTGGCGCTCGACATCAGCCGGTCCGACCAGCTCTGGTTCGAATCCGGCTGGTTGACGGCTTCGACGATCGCGGTGGCGACATCGGGAACCTCGCCCACCAGCTCGGTGCGTGAGGGAACGCCGGTTTGGGCAAAGGCTCTGAGGTCAGCGACGGCTGGATCGTCGGGGGCAACACCGGCGAAGGTGTCGAGCTCGGCCAGGAACGGGCCACCGCGATCGATCGCCGCCTTCAGGGCGGCGGCCGCGATCGCCCGGGCAACGGCGACGTCCTCGCGCGGCTCGTTCAGCTTCTTTTCGGCCTCTTCGAGGCGCTTGGCGATATCGGCGCCGTTCGTCGTCTGCTGCTCGGAAGACTGGGCAAGCGTCGAGCGCAGCTGGTCGACCTGACCGGTCAGTTCCGCAATCTTCTTGTTGAGTGCCTCGACGTTACCAGAATCGGCCGGCGCGCCGGCCGCGGGGGCCTTGGCAGCCGCTTCCAGCGCAGCGACACGTTTCGCAAGCTCGCCGTCATCTGTGCTCACCGGATTGGCGGCAAGGTTGGCAACGGTCTGTTTCAGGCCGTCGATCTCGCCGGCAAGATCGGCCGTCTCCGGCGATGTCGTCTGCGGCGTGGAGGAGCCCGGGAGGTAACCCGCATACTGGATGGCGCCGGCGCCAAGCAGCGCCACGAGGCCGCCGAAGATGCCGGCGGCAATCGGGCCGGAGGTGCCGGCGCTCTTCGGCGCGGGCTGTTCAGGAGGAGGGGTGAAGGGAGGTTCTGGAGCTGCCGGTTCCTCCTCCGGCGCATCCATCACGGGCTTCTCTTCATCTTGGGCATGCGACGCAGTCTCGGTTTCGGGCGCCAGGCCGGCATCGGCGGTAGTGCTGTCGGCCTCGCCGGTTTCATTGTCTACCGGTTTTTCGGTATCGGCTGCAGCGGCGAATTCCTGTGCATCAAGGTCGATCGTGACCGGTTCGTCGGCGCTCTTCGAATGGCGTGGCGGGTTTCCCGATACCATGAGGTCCTCTTTATCCTGCATTGCAACGAAACTAGACAGTGATGCCAGTTAAGGGAAGAGGTTAGATCAAATTTGGGCAGCTAGAGCCTTCAAAGCAGCGACAAAAGGCTTTTCTCATCCGCCATCGGTGAAATCTCGACGCTTTTTTTCAGAGCCGCCGGAATGGCTTGCGCCACCGCTTCGCTGAGGCATAGAAGGCGGGCTGCACAGTGTTCCGGCAGGGCGGGCACTTGGAAGAAATCCTCGGCCGTCTGCCGGGAATAGAAGAGAATGGCGTCCGGGTAACCGTTAGCGAAGATCGCGTCGATCTCGGCGGGATCGGGGACGGCGGGCTGCATGCGGTAGCATTCGGCGACGGAAAAACGGATGCCGAGTTCTCGCAATCTTCCTTCAAAATTCTCGGCGCGCGGGGTGCCGGCGAGGTAGAGCAGCGTGACCGGTTTCTCCGCCGCGACGAGATCGGCGAGATCGCGGCCGTTGCCCTGGGATGAGGCGATGGATCGGAAACCAAGGTTGCGCGCTTCTTCGGCCGTCGTTTCGCCGACCGCAAAAAGCGGGCGGGCAAGATGCGGGTGAAGTTGCTCGCCGAGCGCGGAGAGGACCCTGATGGCTTCGGCGCTGGTCACCGCGATTGCGCCGCTGGTGGTTGCAAGCGCGTCTGCGGCGGCATCGCTGTCGTGCAGCGGCTGACGCAGCGGCAGCAGCAGCGGCTCGTGGCCCATATCGCGCAGACGTTGTGCAGTTCTCGTCGCCGAATGCGCGGGGCGGGTGACGAGCACGCGCATGGCCGCTTCAGTGCCAGTCGTCGAAAAAGGCGCTGCCGGCCCTGGCGCGCACGTCCTGGCCGGCGCGGGTGCCGAGTGCCGCCGCATCGCGGCGGTGGCCGTCGGTCGTCACCGCATGCTGGCTGCGGCCGTCGGGAGTGATGATGAGGCCGGAGAACCGGATCAGGTCGCCTTCGCAGACGGCGTAACCGCCGATCGGCGTGCGGCAGGAGCCGTCGAGTGCGGCGAGGAAGGCGCGTTCGCAGGAGACGGTGTCGAAGGTCGGGCCATCGTTAACAGGTGCCAGCAGATCGTCGACCCTGGCATCGCCGATGCGGCTTTCGATGCAGATCGCTCCCTGCGCCGGCGCCGGCGGGAAGGTGTCGGGGTCGAGGATGTCGGTCAGCACGTCGACCTTGCCGAGACGCTTCAGGCCGGCAAGCGCCAGCAGGGTCGCGTCCACCTCGCCCTGTTCGAGCTTGCGCAGGCGGGTTTCGACCAGGCCGCGGAAGGTGACGACGTTGATATCCGGCCGCATGCGGCGGATCAGCGCCTGGCGGCGGAGCGACGAGGAACCGACGGTGGCGCCATGCGGCAGGTCGATCAGCTTTCGGGCGGTGCGGCCGATGACGGCGTCGCGGATATCCTCGCGCGGCAGGTAGGCGGAGAGATAAAGCCCCTCGGGCAGCTTCGTCGCCATGTCCTTGGCGGAATGCACGGCGAAATCGAGCTCGCCGGCTGCAAGCTTCTGTTCGAGCTCCTCGGTGAACAGGCCCTTGCCGCCGATCTCGGCCAGCGACCGGTCGGTGATGCGGTCGCCCTTGGTCGTCAGCACGACGATCTCGAACATGTCCTCGGGCAGATGATGCGCCGCCATCAGCCTGTCGCGGGCCTCATGCGCCTGGGCAAGCGCCAGCGGGCTGCCCCGCGTGCCGATCCGGAAAGGTTTTGTTTGCATCCGTTCTATTCCGTTGTTACCGGAGTTCTCGTAAACGGGTTTCCATCCCATCGCAATGAACGAACAGGCTTCATGGTTCCCTTTCTGCGCATCCTTGGCATCGAAACGAGCTGCGACGAGACCGCCGCCGCGGTCGTCGAGCGCGATGAGGAGGGGCATTCCAATGTGCTGTCGGACGTGGTGCTTTCCCAGCTCGACGAACATAGCGCCTATGGCGGCGTGGTGCCCGAGATCGCCGCACGCGCCCATGTCGAAGCGCTGGACGAGCTGATCGAGGAAGCGCTAACGCGCGCCAATGTGTCGCTCAACGATGTCGATGCCATCGCCGCCACGTCGGGGCCGGGGCTGATCGGCGGGCTGCTGGTGGGGTTGATGACCGGCAAGGCGATCGCCAGAGCCGCCGGCAAGCCGCTCTATGCGATCAACCATCTCGAAGGCCATGCGCTGACGGCGCGGCTGACGGACGGGCTTTCCTTTCCCTATCTGATGCTGCTCGTCTCCGGCGGCCATACCCAGCTCATTCTGGTGCGTGGTGTCGGACAGTACGAACGCTGGGGCACGACGATCGACGATGCGCTGGGCGAAGCCTTCGACAAGACGGCAAAGCTGCTCGGTCTGCCCTATCCCGGCGGCCCGGCGGTGGAGCGGATGGCGCGGGACGGCAATCCCGATTGCTTCGACTTTCCGCGGCCGCTGGTCGGCGAAGCAAGGCTCGATTTTTCCTTCTCCGGCCTGAAGACGGCGGTGCGGCAGGCGGCGCAGGATATCGCGCCGCTTAGCGATCAGGACGTCGCGGATATCTGCGCCTCGTTCCAGAAGGCGGTTTCGCGGACGCTGAAGGACCGTATCGGCCGCGGCCTGCAGCGGTTCAAGACCGAATTTCCGACGACCGGTGAAAAGCCGGCGCTCGTCGTTGCCGGCGGTGTCGCCGCCAATCTCGAACTGCGCGGCACGCTGCAGGCGTTGTGCGACAAGAACGCCTTCCGTTTCGTCGCGCCGCCGCTCAGGCTCTGCACCGACAATGCGGTGATGATCGCCTGGGCGGGACTGGAGCGGATGGCGACCGGCGCTGCGCCGGATCCGCTCGACGTGCAGCCGCGTTCGCGCTGGCCGCTCGATTCCAATGCGGAGACGCTGATCGGCTTCGGAAGACGAGGGGCCAAGGCATGAGCGAAAACATCGCCGTCGTCGGATCGGGGGCTTTCGGCACGGCGCTTGCCGCCGTCATCGCGCTTGCCGGCCGCAGCGCCGTGACACTCGTCGGGCGCGATCCGTCCCTGATCGCCGATCTGAAGGCCGAACGGCTGCATGATGCGGTGCTGCCCGGCATTCTCCTGCCCGATACGCTGGAATTCTCCGCCGAGGCGGATGCGATCACTGGTGCCTCCATCGTGCTGTTTGCGATGCCGTCGCAGGCGCAGGCCGATGCGGCGCGGCAATACGGACCTTATCTTTCCAAGGATGCTGTCGTCGTTACCTGTGCCAAGGGTATCGAACGGGCGACCGGCAATCTTTTGACCGACATGCTGGAACGGGAACTTCCGGACCATCCCATCGCCGTGCTCTCCGGCCCGGGTTTTGCCGCCGATATCGCCAAGGGCCTGCCGACGGCGATGGCGATTGCTGCAGCCGACATGGAAATCGCCGAGCGGCTCGCTCTGGCGATTTCCGGGCGGACCTTCCGGCTCTACGCTTCCAATGACCGGATCGGCGTGCAGCTCGGCGGCGCGCTGAAGAATGTGCTGGCGATCGCCTGCGGCATCGTCGAAGGCCGCGGCATCGGCGATTCCGCACGTGCGGCGCTGATTGCGCGCGGACTTGCCGAAATGTCGCGTTTCGTCGTCGCCAAGGGTGGGCAGGCGGATACGGTGCGCGGACTTTCCGGCCTCGGCGATCTGGTGCTGACGGCAACGAGCCATCAATCGCGAAACCTGCGCTTCGGCATCGCGCTCGGGCGCGGCGAAAAGACCGATCCCCTGCAGGGTGCGCTGGTGGAAGGCGCGTTTGCCGCTTCCGTCGCCTCGCGGCTTGCGGCGGAGTTGAAGGTCAGCATGCCGATCACCGATGCCATTTCCGCCATCATCGACGGCAGGCTCGATATATCAGAGGCGATAGAGCAGCTGATGACGCGTCCGATCACCACCGAATAGGAGACAGACATGCTTTTCGCCCTTCTCTGCAAGGACAAACCGGGACACCTGAACGTGCGCATGGATACGCGTCCGACACATATCGAGCATCTCAACAAGCTGAATGCCGAGGGCACGCTGAAGATCGCCGGCCCATTTCTCGATGACGACGGCAAGCCCTGCGGCAGCCTGATCATCGTCGAAGCGGAATCGAAAGAGGCGGCGCGTGCGCTTGCCGATGCCGATCCCTATGCCAAGGCCGGACTATTCGAAAGCGTCGACGTCAAGGCCTACAACTGGGTCTTCAACAAACCGGAGGCGTGAGCATGGCGCACTGGCTCTATAAATCCGAACCTGCCTCCTGGTCCTGGGAGCAGCAGAAGGCTGCCGGCGAAAAGGGCACGGAATGGACCGGCGTCCGCAACTATCTGGCGCGCAACAACATGCGGGCGATGCAGATCGGCGACAAAGGCTTCTTCTATCATTCCAATGACGGGTTGGAGATCGTCGGCATCGTCGAAGTCTGCGCCCTGTCGCACCCCGATTCTTCCGCCAAGGGCGATCCGAAGTGGGATTGCGTCGATATCCGCGCCGTCATGGACGTCCCGAAGCCGGTGACGCTGAAGGATGTCAAGGCGAGCGAGAAGCTCGCCAAGATGGCGCTCGTCACCTCGATGCGGCTTTCGGTGCAGCCGGTGACGGAGGAAGAATATCTCGAAGTCTGCCGGATGGGCGGATTGGACAATCCGCCGCGTTGAAGACCGACCCGCAAGCCTTCATCCGCGCCAATACCAGCCTGATGTCGCCGCCGCATGTGCCGGAGGTTTCGCTCTATCTGGCGAGCGAGGCGCATGAGCTCTGGCTGAAGACCGAGGAGGAGCTGGAGGCGATCGGCCTGCCGCCGCCCTTCTGGGCTTTCGCCTGGGCAGGCGGGCAGGGACTGGCGCGCTACGTTCTCGATCATCCGGAAACGGTGCGCGGCAAGCGCGTGCTCGATTTCGCCAGCGGTTCCGGCCTTGTCGGCATTGCGGCGATGATGGCCGGTGCCCGGGAAGTCACGGCCGCCGATATCGATCCCTGGACGGAAGCCGCAGTCCGGCTGAATGCCGAGGCCAACCGCGTTTCGCTCGGATTTACCGGCGCCGATCTGATCGGGCAGGGCGTCGATGCGGATGTCGTGCTTGCCGGCGACGTCTTCTACGACCGCGCTTTTGCCGACGCGCTCGTTCCCTGGTTCGCCAAGCTAGCAGCCGACGGCAAGCGGGTGCTGGTCGGCGATCCCGGACGCAGTTACCTGCCGAGAGAGCGGCTGGAATTCTGCGCGGTTTATGAGGTGCCGGTGACGCGGGCACTGGAGGACAGCGAAATCAAGAAGACGACAGTGTGGCGGTTCGCTCCCTAAAGCGCGTCGCGGCGGCAAGATCAGCCAACGCCGTTCCGACCGCCTTGTAGCGAGTGATCTCATCGTTGGACGTCCGCGCTGGACTATCCGGCGACACAGTTCGTCAAGTGTCGCACGCACCGCATCTGTAGACATGACGCCACCTCGACGGGAACCGTCGGCACAGCACCGCCTTACCTGTTCGACAGGGCTATCACAGCGTCATTGCGCATCACCATCTCTATATGTGCGCAGAATACTGAGAGACGGACGAGGAGGAATTGGCGGCGAAGCCATGAGCCTCTGTAGAAGAGACATCTTACGCGCTTTTGGCTGCTTCTGCGACGGAGGCAGTTCTTGCGCCGCTCTTTTCGCAAGTTCGAAGTCAAAATCAAAAGACATTTCGGGCCTCATCCACCATTTGGAAATCTCGAAGAGAATCTCCAAAACCAGCACGCAGGAAACGTGCCAACCGCTGCTGGCGCGGCGGCGTCAGCCCTGTCGCCTCGCGCTGGATGATTTTAGGCCGGGTCGGCCTAAAATCTGAATCCTGTTCTAAATTAAATAGTTAGAGCATGATGGCATCCGAAAACCGCCCACACTTTTCGGCATCATGCTCTAGAGCGCCGCGCGCCTTTTCAGACGCGCAAAGAACGCTATAGCACTTTGAATTTGCGCATAATTTTCCGAAAACCGATTCCGATTTTCGGGGTTATGCGTTAGGATACGGCCTCAAATCGAATGGATTGCGCGCCTTCCCACAGCGTGAGGCGCCCTATCTCGGCGAGTTGGTCGAGATTGGATGTGATTGTGATGAAATGATTGCCAGCCAGTTGGCCCATTTTCGATGAAAAATCGACGCCTCCGTAGGCAAGCAGGATTTCCGTTTCGCTAATGCCTCCCGGGTAAAGGATGATGTGACCGGGGCCGGATGGCTTGTATGGTTCTCATAACCGACGCCGAAATCATGGTCGCCAAGCGGGATCCAAACGCCCTCGCCAGACCAGCGAACGTGCACGATTTTACCATCGAACGGCATCTGCTTGATGAATGCTTCACAGGTTTTGGGCGCTCTGGCAGTTTCCAGGACAGCGTCGAAGATGAATGGCCCTGCTGTAATTTTCAGTTTCATGATGTCGCTCTTGTTAGATTTGACTGTTTGTTGATTTGTCTCGCCGCGGCTTTCCGATATTGCCCGTGGCCCTTAGTACCCACCAGGACGCCGTTTTCGACGACAGGCTTTCCGGCGACAATTGTCGTTATCGGCCAGCCGGTGATCTCGATCCCCTCGTAGGGCGAATAGTCTGCGCTAGTTGCTCACAAGCCTGACCTTCAGTGCTGCAGGATTTTGCCAAGGAAAGCTTCGGTCCGCGGATTGTGTTTGCCCGCGAAAAACTCCTCGCTCGGACGATCCTCGAGGATCTCGCCCTGATCGATGAAAATAACGCGCGTCGCCACTCGGCGGGCAAATCCCATCTCATGGGTGACGACCATCATCGTCATGCCGTCCTTTGCCAATCCGGTCATGACGTCGAGCACTTCGGAAATCATTTCCGGATCAAGCGCGGATGTCGGCTCGTCGAAGAGCATGGCGAGCGGATCCATCGCCAGCGCCCGCGCGATCGCCACGCGCTGCTGCTGCCCGCCGGAGAGTTGGCTTGGATATTTTTGCGCGTGGTCCGTCAGCCCGACGCGATCAAGAAGCGCCATCGCCTTCGCGTGGGCCGCGGTTTCGCTGCGGCCAATGACAATCTTCTGCGCCAGCATGATATTGCCGATGATCGTCAGATGCGGAAACAATTCGAAGTTCTGGAAGACCATGCCTACCCGTGTGCGAAGGTTCGGCAGGTCGGTCTTCGGGTCGCCGACTTCGATACCGTGCACCCGGATCGAACCTTCCTGAAACTGCTCGAGCCCGTTGACGCATTTGATCAATGTCGATTTGCCCGACCCCGAGGGACCGCAGACAACCACGACCTCACCGCGCTCGACGTTCACCGAGCAGTTCTTAAGGACAGCGAACTGACCATAATATTTGGTAACGCCAGCGATCTCAATCATGCCCGGCCTTTCTGGAAACGCGAGATGGAAAAGGGTTGCAAGGCTCTATCGGTCTCGCGACCGAGAACGAGCCGAGATGTTAACTGGCCGACGATCGGGCCGAGCGTATAGCCGTTTGAAGTGACGGCGTTGAAGAACCCGGGCATTGACGGATGTTCGCCAAGGATCGGCGCACCATCGATGTTGATGTTCATCGCCGCCCAGCTTCGGATGACGTGAAGTTTGCGCAGAGCGGGAACGACGTGCTGGGCAACCCAAAGGTTCCCCTCAAGGCTCGACAGGAGCGGGCGTGGATGTTGATGGACCGGATCGAGGCCTGCGGTCCAGCCGCCGCCGATGATGAAGTTCCCGTTTGCCGCCTGCTTCAGGGTCAAATGGCGGTCGGCATGGGCGACGAGACACGAAATCAAAGGTGCGGCGGCCTCGGTAACCACCATCTGCAGCGGAGCACCGAATACGGGCACGTCGATACCGAGCATCGCGCCGATCCTTGAAGCGAAGGCTCCGGCTGCATTGACGATCCGTTTTGCCCGCAATATGCCCCTCGATGTCTTGACCTCGAACCCGTCGTCCGAGGTCCTTATTCCGGTGACCTCGCAATTTTCGAAGACTTGAGCGCCGTCTCGCCGTGCCGCCTCCGATATATATTGCGTAGCGACGAGAGGATTGATCTTGCCCTCCTGGGAGCAGTAGGCAGCACCGACGAAGTGAGAAGACAGGGCAGGCTCCAGGGAGCGCAGTTCCTCTTGCCCGATCAAGCGGCAATCGATCCCGGCCGCGCGCTCCACCCCGACCTTTTCTGCCAGAAAACGCATGTGGTCATCGGTTTCGGCCACCATGAGGCCGCCCGTGACCTTCATCTCGAAATCCTGTCCGAGCTCGCTTTGCAGCGCGGCCCAAAGAGCGATTGAATCGCGCTGGAGGGGAAGTGTTTGTGCGGCCGCTCCGCCGCCACCTTCGGCACGGGCACCATGGTCGAAGGAAAGCAACTGGGCATGAAGGCTTCCTGCATTCCCTCCTGATGCCAGCGAGTTCGCAAAAGCACGCTCCACTACCACAACGTCCTCGCCTTCCCGGGCAAGGAAAAGCGCCGTCGAAAGGCCTGCAATGCCTGCGCCGATTACCAGCGTGGACGTTTCTTTCACCGGCAAAGCTTGAGGGCTCGCCAATGGGGGCTTTTCCGGCAAAAGTGCGCGCTTGTGGCCGCCCCATTCCGGCTTCTCGACCGCAAGCGCCGCCAGCGGAATAGGGCGAAGTGGCATTTGCGGCGCGAGAAAACCGCTTGTCTCGCCGGTGAGGTGCCGTTCCTTCGCGACGTCAGCGATCGCTTTGCTGCAGTAGCGGCTCTGACACCGCCCCATGCCTGCACGCGACAGGCGCTTTAATGTCGAAACGTCCTGCGCACTATTTGCGCTGAGCGTCCTCAAGACACCGTAAGTCACCCCTTCGCAACGGCAGATCAATGCATCATCTGGCGGAATTGCCGTCTTTGTCTTTGCATCGTCCTTCGGCGCAAAGACCTGCCAAAGCGCCCTCTGAAACCGTCTATGGCGGGCAAGTCTTTTCACCACGCTTTCGTCGGTTTGGACAAGGAAGCCCAATCTTCGCGCAATCGCGGCGGCGGCGATCTGCCCTTCTGCCATTGCAACATGCGCGCCGCCGAAACGCGCCGCTTCACCGACAATATGCACGTTGGCAAGCGTTGTCTGACCGTCGAGATCCCGCATTGCCCGCAGATCGCCGTCAGTGACCTCATGGCCGCATCCGAGTAGCCGGGACAGCTCATTGGAGGATGTGAAATTGCCGCCGATAAGGACCGTGTCAGCATCGAGACTGGTCTCGCCGCCTGGTCCGGCGAACGTGACGCTCTCCACACGCTGCGAACCGTCGATCGAGGTGAGTACGCTATTCCAGCCTATCTTGACGCCCGCGGACCCAAGCGACGATATCTGGTGCAATCCGTGACGGGCGAGAGCGGGATCCGTTGTCAGAAGGCCGAGGGCTGCTGCAGGGCGAGACCAGGGTGGCGGCGCTGCTTCCAGCAAAGCGACTATGGAGGCTCCTGCCTTTCGAAGTTCGTTTGCGACCTGCATATTCAAAGGACCGTTTCCGGCAATAACGATCCTTCGGCCGGGCACGGTTCCGTAGCTCCTCAGCAACGTCTGGGCGGCTCCTGTTGTCATCGCACCAGGAAGTGTCCAACCCCCCACCGGCGTTGGGCGTTCGTAGGCCCCCGTCGCGATGATGAGTATTTTCGGCTTGCAGTAAAACGCATGGCCGGGGCCATAGCAGGCGATAATAAGCGAACCGTCGTCGTCACGTGCGGCACCCCACACCACCGTAGCGGTTAGAAATATCACGCCGTGATCGCGCACTTGCCCTATAAGCGCTGCGCCGGATAAAGCCTGCTCGTCGCCACTCAATCGCTCGGCGGCGCTCCGTGTCGAGGGTTGTTTGAAATACTGCCCGCCGGCAGACGGCCGTTCATCAATGACAGTCACCTTGGCGCCGGCCGCGGCAAGGATCTGCGCGGCGGCAAGCCCCGCAGGCCCCGCTCCTACGATGAGAACGTCCATCGTCCTTGTCGTCAAGGACTGCGGCACACCGCAGAGATCGGCAATCTGACCAGTGGCAAGATCTGGCCGCGCAGCAGGGCGCAGGACCTGCATGTCATTGTCGACAGTGGTCATGCAGGCCCGCTGGCTGACTTTTCCGTCGATCGTCACGAGACAGTCGTGACAGACACCCATTCCGCAGAAGAGGCCACGGCCGTCGCCTTTGATGCCTCGGGAAAATTCATGCCGCCCCGTGGCCTCGATGGCGGCGGCAACAGACATGCCTTTTTCGGCAAATATCTGCAGACCGTCGACCGAGAGCCTGACCCGCGCATCGTCGGGCCTCAAACTCTGGTTTATGGAAGCGACGGGCATCATGGAATTCCTCAGACGCTGAACGTCAGACCGAAATCGGCCACCAGCCTCTTCATGGCGGCGTCCTGCGCGGGTGGCAACGGCAGGCGCGGCGGACGCGGCAGGCCTGCGCCAAATCCCATATGGGTCAGCAGTGACTTCGTTCCTGCGACATAGGCCTGGCCCCCGACCGCCTGAATGACAGGCAGCCATTTGAGGTAAAGCTCTCTTGCCTCATCGAACTTTTTCTCATTTGCGACAAGTTCGAAGATCCGCGCCATCGGTCCTGGCGCAATATTTGAAGCCACTGCCACCCAGCCCTGCGCACCCATAACGAAAGACTCGAACCCGAGAATACCTCCGAACACAGTCATATCGTCGCCGGCCAGCCGGATGATATCGCGCACGCGCGTCACTTCGAGGGTGGACTCCTTGATATAGTCGCAGCCGTCGATTTCGGCGATGCGCTTGACCAACTCCGGCGTCAGGTCGACATTTGCGGTCGCGGGATTGTTGTAGACCATAATCGGGATGGCCACGGCAGACGCAACGCTCTTGTAGTGGTGAACGAGTTCGTCATCCGTTGGGGTCGAATAGAACGGCGGAATAATCATGACGCCGTCAGCTCCCATTGCCTCGGCCTTGACGCTAAGGCGAACGGACTCCCGCGTATCTTCCGCTCCCGTGCCGATCAGAACAGGCACCCGTCCCGCGACGGTTTCGATGACGGTCCTCGCCACACCATCGCGCTCTTCCTCGCTGAGCGACAGAAATTCACCCGTCGATCCAAGAGGGATCAGGCCATGTATACCTTCCTTGACCTGCCAGTCGGTGAAGGCAGCCAGCCCCTTCAGATCGACCGCGCCGCTGGGATCCAACGGAGTAATCATCACGGTGTAGACACCGCGGAACGTCTTCTGCATTTGAAAATCCTGGTTCTAGCGCTTCTCGTTAATGGAAAGCCGAGATCCGGCTTGACCGAGACGCTTTTCGATATGGCTCTGGAAGAAGTCCCAGAGTGTTGTGAGGAGGAGGTAATAAATCGCCGCGACCGCAAACAGTTCGAGCACCATGAACCGCTCCTGGATGAGAACCTGGGTCCGGCGAAGGAGTTCTTCGACCGAGATGACGGAGGTGACGGAGGTCGTTTTCAATAGACCGTTCACCGAATTGCCGAGAGGCGGAACGATAACTTTGAAGGCTTGCGGCATCACGATGTAGCGCATGATCTGACGCTCCGTCATGCCGAGCGCGCGCGCCGCCCTGGTCTGGCCTTCCGGTACGGCTTCGATACCGGCGCGAATGATCTCCGCGAGATAAGCCGCCTCGTTGAGAGCCAATCCGAGCAACGCCGCCTCTATGAACTTGATGCCGAACAGCGGAAGCGCCGTGTAGATCGCAATCAACTGTACAAGAAGCGGCGTGCCACGAAAAAGCCAGATATACGCCTTGGCAAGGGAGTATGGCACCCGCCGCGACGATCGCCGCATCAATGCAAGGGCAAAACCAAGAATTAGCCCCGCAACCAACGAGACGACGGTGAGCCAGACAGTCGTGAACACCCCGCCAAGTATAAAGGGGTTGAACAGGTAACCGAAGAAGCCAGACCAGTTCCAAAGCGACATGAAGACGACCTTCTGCAAGAGGGCTGGCGCGACGTGGTCGCGCCCCGCCTCATCTCTAAACGATCTTTGAAATCAGTTCAGCGGCCGGGGCCTTTGACCGAATAGTCACCCGCGACCATCGGCAGGCCGTATTTGTCAAAGAGCGCCTTCAGAGATCCATCCGCCTTCATGTCTTTCAACGTTGCAGACACGGCATCAGCCAAAGCCGGGCTTTTGAATGCGACAGAAACCGGAGCGGGGTAGAGGCCGCTGATTGCCCGTTTGAAGTCGCCGCGAGAATCGTACTCCTTGGCGACGGCGTCGATCGACACGACACCCTGGACCTGGCCCGCCCGCAGAGCCTGGAAGGCCAAGGCGAAATTATCGAACGTCTGGATGGTCAGGCCTTCTTTGCCCGCGTCACGCAGTTCCTTGTCGAGAAGGCGTGTCTTTGTTTCCTCGAAACCACCAATTTCGACACCGATCGTCATGCCGGCCAGATCATCTTTTGCAGCGACGTTTTTCTTCGAATCCGGCGCCACGGAGATGCTGATGGCCTGATCTTCATAGGGGATCATCTGCATGATCTTGGCACGTTCCTCGGTGAAGAAAATGCCCGTATTGATCATGTCCCAGCGGCCAGCTTGCAGACCCGGAACCATCGCGGAGAATTCGATGCGGACATATTCGGGCTCAAGGCAAAGGCGTTTGGCGATCTCTTTGCCGAGGTCGATGCGCATGCCCTTCAGATCACCCGTGGAATCGATGAACTGGAGCGGAGGAAGCGTTGGATTGGTCGACATGACGAGCGTGCCGGGCTTGATCAACTCGCCTGCCGCGACTTTGGGTTCGCAGGATTGAGCGAAGGCAAAAGACGCTGTGACCGACAGGAAGGACGCGGCAAAAAGGCTGCGAGAGAAGTGTGAACGGAGCATGGAGAGCCTCTGGAGTTCGGTTCTTTATCGTTGGATCCCGACAGTGCATTCAAGTGGGATCCCACTTTTATACAAAAGTCCACCGTAGAAGCAAGTGCATTCTCAACTCATTGATTCAGTAGTTCGCAAGCACGCCCTGACGGACGACTTCGAGATGGTCGGTCATGGCTCGGCGAGCCGCCTCGGCATCGTTGGCGGCCAAGGCAAGCAGGATCGCTCGATGTTCCCGCACGCCCGGCTTTGCCCGCACCACAGGCAGCTGCCGCTCGAAGATCGTTGTGTAGCGCCGCATCTCCCCGATAGTGGTTGCCATAAAGGGGTTGCGGCTCTCGCTTGCGATATAGTTGTGAAGCGCATCGTCAAACGCCCAAACCACCTCTGGGTCAGGTTCGGGGTCGGCCTCGACCTCGTCAAGCATCTTTGTCAAAGGGTCCAGTTCAAGTCGCGAAACATGGGGACTGGCGAGCGCGGCCGCCGTTGGTTCGAGCAGCATTCTCATGGTGAGACTGTCAAGGTAATCCTTGAGACTGATGACCCTGACCGAGAGAACGCCTTTTTCGTTTCTGACAAGTAGTCCCTCTCCTTCAAGACGTCCCAGCGCGTGGCGCATGGGAGAACGCGAAACGGCATGTTTCGTCGCCAGGCGGCGTTGCTGGATGACCGATCCCCCCGCGAGCCTGGCTGATAGAATATCGGCCAGCAGGGAACGGTAGGTTTCGTCAGCAAGGCTGGAGTCGCCAACTTCATTCAGACCATCGTCCATCTGCACTCGTTCCAGTCCTTTTCCAAATCGGCTATCATATGTAACAAGTGATCGCGTAAGGAAAGCGCGGTGCCGCGTCGAGCGGCCAACGCCCTAAAGAACAAGGAAATAGCAACCGGTGACAGACGCCTTAGCGGCCCCGGGTCGGAAAATTGCGGAGAAAGGGCAGCATAATCTTGCATCGCTGACCTACAAGGCCGTGTCCGACATGATCCGGCATCGCCGGCTGAAAGGCGGGCATGTCATCGTTGAGGCAAGGCTTGCCGAGACACTCGGGATTTCGAGGACACCGCTGCGCGAAGCGCTGCAGAGGTTAGAAGGCGAAGGCCTGGTTCGCAAGGGCGATGGCCGAAACTACGTCGTGCGACAGGTGGATGTCGGCGAGTATCTTCAAAGCTTGAAACTGAGGTTGTTGATCGAACCTGAAGCGGCGGTACTGTCGATCAACGCCATTCCGCGGCGGCTTTTGATCAGCGTCCGGCAGGAAATCCACGACCTTTTGGATGCGACGGCGTATCACACAGACGCGCACTGGTTCTCGGACGACAATCTCCATAATATGATCATTGATCATTGCGGCAACGCGGTCATGGCAAAGGTACTGCGGGAGCTTCGGGCGACCACGCGTCTCTTCGAAATCGACCGCCTGAAAGATCGCCTGAAGCCGGACTCCACGGAACACCTCGTTATCATCGAGGCGATCGACCGGGGCGATGTTGAGGAAACGCGCCGAGCTGTCGCCCAACACATCGAAAGCCTAATCGCATTTACGCGAATGCATCTACAAGTCGCTGACCTCTAGTATTGCAGTTGCATTTTTGTGTGTCACGGCAAGAGTTGGATGCGGGTGGAGGCGGCGGGCGACACCGGCCCGTGGTGGCAGGAGGTTATTCTGGGGTGTGGTCATTGGACGCTTGTCACCGCAACTGTCCCAAATTAACCCATTAATTAGCATTCACTTGCATGCGCGGACTACGATGCTACCGTCGCCGGCATCGTGGGGGATCGCGTATGACGATTGAAGAGCTGATCGATCTGCAGGAAGCGGGCTCAAGGGCGCGGGTGCTCGGCCTGAAGGCTCACGAAAACCCATACCTCGCCGCCCATAGGATGCCGACTGGTGATACCAGCGCCCTCGGCGATTGGCTTGCGCGTCACGACGCGTGGAAGTTCGGATGGGAAGCAGAGGACGCTAGCCGCGAAGATAGAATTGCTGCGCACTTCAAGGATCTGATCTCGACTGCCAAACAACGTGCGCTCGATGCCTAACGTTATTGATCGTGGTTTGTTAGAGCGGTTCAGCTTTTAACGGAAGCGCAGAACCGCTCTATCCTTTTGTTTTTACGCATTCCGGACGGAAAACCGCTTCGCACTTTTCCTGGAATTGCTCTAGCGACAAATTCGGTTTTCTTGCCCCGTCACGGCGAAGGATCGGCACCTCTTTCACCATCGGATTGCCAGCTTTCAGGCCTTTTCGAAGAGCGGCGAGATCACCATTTCCGGCACCAGCACCAGGCCCTTGTCGGTTATCCGGATTTCCGGGATGACCGATAGCGGGATAAGGTTGAAGCCCATATAGGCGATGGTGCAGCCTGCCCTTTCCCATTCGAGCTTCAAGGCCTTTACCTTGTCCGCGACCTGGTGCACGCGCTTGTCGGACAAAAGCCCGGCGATCGGCAGTGGCACCATGGCCGTCACCTTGCCGTCCATGACGACACAGACGCCACCCTGCTTTTCCTCGATCGCGTCGAGCGCCACCTGCATGTCCGCGGCATTGGTGCCGGCGACGATGATGTTGTGGCTGTCGTGGCCGACCGAGGATGCGACAGCCCCTTGTCTGAGCCCGAAGCCGTTGAGCAGTCCGTGGGCGACATTGCCGGCAGACTTGCCGTGACGTTCCACCACCGTCACGAAGCAGAGGTCGTGCTTGTCGAAATGGGCTTGCCAGTCATTGGCCGGTTCCAGCGTGACGATGACATGGCCAAGGGTAATGCCAGGCAGCTCCGTCCTGATCGTATGAGCGACGACCGTCTCCGTCGGTAGGTCCGGTGTCAGCTTGAGATTTTTCGGCAGCTTGACCGTGTGGTAGGCGGCATCCGGATAGCGGTACGGTTTCGATAGGGCTTCGTCGAGGATCGGCGTGATCTTCTTGCCGTCGACGACGAGTTCGCCGCCATACCAGGTGCTGATCGGCGTAAGGTCGTCGCTGAGAAGCACCAGGTCGGCGCGGCGCCCGCCGCCCAGACCGCCGATTTCGCCCTCCATGCCGAACCGCGTCGCGCCGTGCAGCGAACCCATCGCCCAGGCCTCTTCCGGCCTCATGCCGTATTTCACGGCTTCGCGCGTTACCCAGTCCAGGCCGAAGGCGAGCAGATCTTCCGCATCACGGTCGTCGGTGCAGACGGCGACGCGCTTGTGGGAAGCGCCGAGCTCGGTGATCGTCTTGATCGCCTGCGGCAGCGAATGCCAGGGAGTCGTCGGCGGGCCGCCGCGCAGGAAGATCCACACGCCGGCTTCCAGCAGGTCGTCGGCAATGTCGCGGTCGATGGCTTCATGCGTGTCGGTAACGCCGGATGCGGCATAGGCGGCAACGAACTCTCGTCCGTAGATATGGCCCGACACCGGCCTGCCACGCCCGAGTGCTGCAGCCAGGATCGCATGGCTGCGCTCGTCGCCCATCGCAACGGGGACAAAATCCATTTTCTCACCGAGAGCCACGGCTTCCGGCCATTTGTCGAACAGGGCGGCGATCTTGTCCGGCGTCAGGTCGCCGCCGGCTGTTTCCAGATCCGGCGTCGTCGCCGGCACGGTGCTCGGCACGGTTAGGAAGATCGACAGCGGCGCCTGCCGTGCATCCTCGAGCATGGCCTCGACGCCGGCGACGTCCATGACATTGCCGATCTCGTGGCTGTCGCAGAAGATCGTCGTCGTGCCGTTGAGGAGCGCCGCTTCCGCATAGGCGCAGGCCGTCACCATCGAGGATTCGATATGGATATGCGGATCGACCAAGCCCGGGGCGATGATGCCGCCCTTTGCGTCGTAGAGCTTGGCACTCCCGCCTCTGTAGCTGCCGGCCGGCTTCACGGCTGCAATGCGGCCCCCCGAAATCCAGACTTCGCGTCCGTCGAGAAGGCGCTCCGAATAGGTGGACAAGACGCGTGCGCCCTGGATAACCAGGTCGGGTTCGCGACGAGCGGAGGCGACATCCGCAAGACGGCGGGTCATGGTCGAGAGCGGCTGAACGGAGAAGCGGGTAAGCGTGCTCATGTAAACCTCATTTCCAGGGCTCGGGGAGGGCAGGCGAGATTGTAGGGAACGCCGTCGGCGGAAGGAAGCACCAATAGTTCTTGCCTCTGGCGCAGGTCCTGGACTACCGGAGACGAGCAACAGGCGCGTTCCGATCGTTCGCGATCGCCCGGACCAGAAGACGTCAGCCGGCGACCGAGGCGGCTTCATACACCATCGTCGCGGCGGCAAGATCGGCCAACGTCGTTCCGACTGCCTTGTAGAGGGTGATCTCATCGTTGGACGTCCGCGCTGGAACATCCCGGCGGCTCAGCTCGTCAAGTGTCGCACGCACCGCATCTGCAGAAATGACGCCAGCGCTGATCGGCTGAACCAGATCGCCCGCTTCGTGAAGGGCTTCGTGGGTGTCGATATAGACAGACGAGCGTCGAAGCGCCTCGTCATCGGCCTCGCGCATCGCCGGGGTGAAGCCGCCGATCAGATCGACGTGGGTGCCCGGCCTCAGCCATTCGCCGCGGATAAGCGGTGCGGTCGCCAGCGTCGCCGCACTGACGATATCGGCCTGCCGCGCCGCTGCCTCCAGATCCGTGACGGCTGCGGCCTGGAGCCCCTGTTGCCGGAGGCTCTGCGCCGGCCGTTCGGCGCTGGCGGGATCGATATCCCAGATATCGACGTCTGCGATCGGCCGGACGGCGCGGTAGGCATCGGGTATGAGGCTCGCGACGCGGCCTGCGCCGATCACCAGCAGACGGCGTGCATCCTTTCGGGTAAGATAATCCGCGGCAAGGGCAGATGCCGCTACCGTGCGGCGCGTGGTGATCGTGTTTCCGTCAAGGAGCGCAAGCTGCATCCCGGTCCGGCCATCATAGAGCATGTAAGTCGAGGTCAAACCGGGAATGCCGCGCAGCGTGTTGCCGGGAAAGACGGTGACGATCTTGATCCCAAGGTAGCGCTCCGACCGGTGCGTTTCATGCCAGGCGGGCATCAGAAGCAGCGTCGCATCCGGCTCGCCGCTATTGGCTATCGTGTGGTGATGCCGTACCGGCACGACACAGCCTTCGGCAAATGCTTGCCGCAGGGTCGCGACCAGTGGGCCGAAAGGGAGAAGCTCGCCCGTTGTCCGGGCATCGAGAATACGGATTTGTGTGTCGGTCATGGAAGCGATCTCTCAGGAAGGTCTGACTGCTGGATAAAGCGAATCCTGTGCGATTGAACGAGAGCCGCGTCGCCGCTGCGCGGCGCACCAAACCGGCATCGGCCCTTTGGACACTTCGTTGCGATCGGCATGCGGAGCACCTCGGCACCGCTCAGCCAAACGCCGCTTTCTTCTCCAGAATTCTGGCGTATTGCGTCAGCGGGTAGCACAGGGCGAAGAAGATCACCGCGACGAGACCGTAGACCTTGAAAGGTTCGAAGGTCGCGTTGTTGATGGCGTTCGCGGTTTTCAGCAGTTCGTCGAAGCCGAGGATCGATGCCAGTGCGGTGCTCTTGATCAACTGGACCAAGAACCCGACGGTCGGCGCACGCGTGATCCGGAAAGCCTGCGGCAGGATGACAAGGCGAAGTTCGAGGAGACGATGCAAGCCCAGGCTGGCTGCGGCGTCCCATTGCCCGCGCGGCACTGCCTCGACACCGCTCCGCCAGATTTCGGCAAGATAAGCGCTGGCGTAGAACGTTAGACCGCAGACGGCGGCGGTCCATGACTCGATCCGGAAGCCGAGCATCGGCAGGCCGAAGAACATCAAAAACAGCTGCATCAGGAGCGGCGTTCCCTGAAACAGGGCAATGTAGCCGGACGCGAAGCTGCGCGGCCAGCGTGTTTTCGATATCCGTGCAGATAGAATCGCCAGGCCAACGATGGCGCCGCCGGCAAAGGCTGCGAGCGAAAGCAGCAGAGTCCAGCGTGTCGCGAAGACAAGATTGCGCAGAATGTCCCAAAAGGTGAACTCAATCATGTCAGACCGGCTCCCAGAAAACGGCGTTTCCCGGCGAAAAGGAGCCGGCGAAGTGCGGCGGACATCGCAAGGTAGATCAACGTCGCCACCAGATAGGTCTCGAAGGAGCGAAAGGTGCGTGATTGAAGCAGATCGGCCTCCTGCGCCAACTCGCGGACGGATATTTGCGAAACCACCGCCGATTCCAGCATCATGATGATGATCTGGCTCGTCAGCGCCGGAAAAATGATGGCGATCGCCTGCGGCAGGATGATCTTGAAGAATACTAGCCGAGGCCTGAGGCCGAGTGCCTGCGCCGCCTCCTTCTGGCCTCTCGGTATGGCATCGAGCCCGGCTCCGACCACCTCGATCGTGTAGGCCGCCATGTTGAGGGTCATGGCAAGCACGGCGGCAGTGATCGGATCGAGGCGAATGCCGAGGCTAGGCAAGCCAAAGAAGATGAAGAACAGCTGCACCAGGAATGGCGTGTTGCGCATGATTTCCACATACAGGCCGACGACTTTGCGCAACCATGGATAAGGTCCCCGGCGCGCGGCTGCGCCGAGAATGCTGAGAATGATCCCGAGGACCGATGTGGAGACCGTCAGTGCAAGCGTCGTGCCTGCGCCATAAGCCAGAGCTCCCATTCCGTCCCAAAGCCAATTGAAATCGAGGCTGTATTTCATCGCTTGTCCTTTGGAGCCGGATGATCCAAGCCGGGCCGACCGAATCCCGACCCGCCTCTCAAGCAAAGAATTGGAGCATGATGCCACCGCAATCGCCTGCAGTTTTCGGCATCACGCTCAGGTGAGTGGGAGGCCGTGCTCGTCAGTCCTTCAGGTTTTCAGGGTTGAGCGGCGCTTTCAGCCAGCTCTTCGAGCTTGCGTCGAGCGAACCATCGGAGATCATTGCGGCGACGCTGTCGTTGACAACCTTCTTCAGGCCTTCCTCGCCCTTGCGGAGCGCGATGTGCGAGGGGGAGCTGAGGAGCTGGAACTTCTGCTCCGGCTTCAGCTCCTCCTGTCGTGCGAGAACCTGCGCACCGACATCGTTGCCGACGACCATCAACTGGGTCTGGCCGGAAATGAAGGCCTGGATGACCGAATTATAGTTCTCGAAACGCTGGATCGCAGCCGAGCCGGGGGCGACGGCCGTCAGCGACGTGTCTTCGAGCGTCCCACGATTGACGGCAACGGTCTTGTCGGCGAGGTCTTCCTTGCCGCTGACCTTCAGCGCAGCCGGACCAATGACGGCGATATAATAGGGAGCGTACGGGGCCGCAAAATCGATAACCTCGGCGCGCTCCTTCGAATAGCCGACGCTCATCAGCAGGTCGACGCGGTCGTCGTTCAGGTAGGCGATCCTGTTCTGGCCAGTAACGCTGACCAGATTGAGTTTCACGCCGAGCCCGTCGGCGATCTTCTGAGCGACATCGACGTCATAGCCCTTGATGCTCATATCGGCGCTTGCCGAAGAGAAGGGCGGGAAATCGGAGAAGATGCCGATGTTGATCTCGCCTGCGGCCTTGATATCGGCAAGTTCGTCGGCCTGTGCGGCCCCTGCCAGAATGCCGAACAGGGCAATTGCCGCGGTGGCGGTGTAGCGCAATTTCATAAGAGCAGTCATGTCGTTCCCCTTTTTGAGACGTGTTGTGCGACAGGTGATGGATGGCAGCGGGCACGAGGCACGCTGCCGTTGTGGAGCTGGTTCTCAGGTCAGCTTTGTCCTGACCGCGGGACTGAACATCGCGAGGCACAGGAGTTCGAAAAACACCTGCGCCGCGATCTGCGCGGTGTTGGTGGTGTTGTCGTATTGCGGCGCGATTTCCACGACGTCGCCGCCGACGAGGTTGATGCCCTTGAAGCCGCGCAGCAGAGTCAGGGCTTCCCTCGGCTGAAGCCCGCCGACTTCCGGCGTGCCGGTTCCCGGGGCGAAGGCCGGATCGAGGCTATCCACGTCGAAACTGAGATAGGTCGGACCGGCACCGACTACCTCCAGAGCCTTTGCGATCACCGCCCTGAGCCCCATCTCCGCCACCTCTTCGGCGTGAATGACGGTCATGCCGGAGGCAAAGGAGAACTCCCAGAGATATTCGCCGCCACCGCGGATGCCGATCTGGATCGTACGCTTCGGATCGAGCACGCCCGCCAGAACCGCCTCACGGAAAGGCGCGCCGTGATGGAACTTGGAGCCCTCATAGGGACCGGCGGTGTCGCAATGAGCGTCGATGTGGATCATGCCTACCGGCTGGCTGGCCGCCAGGCCCTTGAGGATGGCGCCGGAGATCGAATGGTCGCCGCCGACCGACAGCGGGATGACCCCGGTTGCCGCGATCATCCGGTAGCAGGCCTCGATGTCGGCATGGCACTCGGCCAGGTCGAACCGGCTGCGCATCGGCACGTCGCCGACATCGGCGACCTTTAACCCTCCCATCGGCGCGACACGCAGAACATGTTCGTAGGGGCCTATACGCTCGATCGCCCGGACGGCCCGCGGCCCCAGCCGCGCGCCGGCGCGATTGGTGACGCCGAGGTCCATCGGCACACCGATCAAAGCCACGTCAAGCGCCTCAAGCACCTCGGGCCGCAAGCCGTTCTCGATGAAACGGGCATCCAGAAAGGTCGCGGGATCGGCGAAGGGCCATTTGCGGCTGTCGCCGTCCTTGAATACGCTCGCCGCCACGGCGCGGAAGTGCTGATCTTCCATCTCCCCGCCTGCAGCGCTGCCGAAGCGCTTTCTCAAGTCCTCCAGAAAGTCATGGTCAATGGTCAAGGCAGGCTCCCACGGTATGATGCTGCCATCATCATCGGGGCCGCCCGCTTCTCTTGGAACCGCGAAAATTCGAGAGGGGATATAACGATTCTTGATAGCTTGGATCCGTCGATGCTCCGCGATGCGGGTAATGCGTTCATCGGTATGTTCAGAAAACTTTATAAGCCGGCGAGTATTTTCCCACTATCGCGGTTGGAAACCTCAGGCGCCGCCGAGACTTGGGTGAGGCCGGAAAGCGTCGAGATGTCGTCCGGCGCTCCGGATGCCGGAGCCATGCCCGGACGCGTTGCCGACGTCGTGACACTCGGTGCCTTCAGGCATGTCGTTCTGGACCTCGTCAGTGGCGACCGGATAATCTCGGCTTGCCCGAACCGTCCAGACATAACCTTCGCTCGCGGGCAGGAGATCAGCGTTTCGATTCCGCCCCAGGCTGCGTTCTATTCGCGCAATAAGCTGGCATTGACCGGGCGCAGCTTGCGCTCGCCCGGGGATAAGGGTCACCAGTTGCCGGAAGGACATGGTTCGTCCAATATCCACTTACGGGCAGAGAGGCCCTCGGCTCTCGAGCGCCACAAAGTATGGAATGCGGCTTCTGATGCTTGATCTTGATTCCTACCTGCTTCGTGCATTTCTGACCGTCGCGGAGATCGGCACCGTCAATCGAGCAGCCGTCAAGCTGAACAGAACGCAGGCGGCCGTGAGCATGCAGATCCGCAAGCTGGAGGAGCTTGTCGGCGTTACGCTGTTTTCGCGTTCATCAAAGGGCCTCGAGCTGACGAGCCATGGGCAGATCATGCTGGCTTATGCCCGCGAAATGGTCGCCCTCAGCGACGAGGTCGGGAAAAGGCTGACAGGCAAGATGATCGAGGACCGCATTCGCCTCGGCGTCGTTGAGGACTTCGCAGCCGGCCACCTGATCGACATTCTTAGTGCCTTCAGAGCCCAGAACCCGAAGGTCGAGATCGACATCATTGTCGAGCCGAATCGCCGCCTCGCCAAACTGTTTGAAGACAGGAAGCTGGATCTCGTGGTTTGCGACATCACCTGCCTCTCGCGAAAACCGACCCTGATCTGGACTGAATATTTGATGTGGACGGTTAGATCCGACTTTGTGGCGGATACGGAAAAACCGCTTCCGATCATCATGTTCGAGGAGGAGTGCCCCTGGACGCTCCCGACGATTGCGGCTCTGTCCCAGCGGAACGTCAAATGGAAGACGGCGTGTGTCGCATCGACGCTGGTGGCCATGGCGACCGCGGTTCGCGTCGGTATCGGCATCGCGCCAATGATGCTCACCACGAAACCGGAGGGCTGCCGGACGCTTGACAGATCGGCGGATCTGCCCGGTCCGGTGCGCATCGAGATCGGTCTCTATGCTCAACCCGAGACGGCCGAAGGCGCGCGCTACCTTGTGGACTTCATTTCGCGGCATACGGCCATATTGTCCAGCTAGAACATGATGCCGAAAAGCGTGATCGGTTTTCGGACAACATCCTGTTCCGGGAGCGTTCAGCTTCCATTATATCGGGTCAATTTAATTCGCTCTACCGGACTGGCGAGCGAAGCCCCACAGTGATCCATGAAGGGTCGACGGCCCAATCTCAAGCATTCATGGAAGTCTGCGAATACGATGATGGGGCAAGCCAAAGTTGACGAAACCCTCCTCGCGGCTGCCGCCTATCTGCCCGGCCAGGTCGCAAACCTCACGAGGGGAGCGAGCTTGACGGCGCAAACCAACGAAATATTGGAGCGCATCGATGATATGCTGCTGCGCGAAGGTACCGACAAGTCAGAGATCATTCTCGCCAACATCTGGCTCAGGGACCTTGCCTCATTCGAGGAAATGAACAGAGCCTGGGATGCTTGGATGCCGGATAGCGGAACGCCACGGCGGGCGACGTTTGAGGACAAGAATCTCCCGCCGATGTGCGCCATCCGTATTGACATAGCCGCGTCGCGAAAGAGTGGGTCCGGGCAAATTTGAGCTGCCCGTGTTCGTCATCACACTCTAAAGCGCGTCGCGATTCGTTCAGATTCGCTCCTCGCGCTTTAGGTCTTTGTTTCCCGCATGTCGTTGTCGCAAAACCGCGGCACACTTTTGCGCGACATGCTCTAAGGCCGGATGACGCAGACATTGGCCTCGTAGGCGCAGGGATCGTCCTGCACTGCAATATCGATGACTTTCGCTTTCGGGGCTAGCGGCTCAGGCCGCGCAGGGGGATAGAAGCCGTAGCGCTCGCCGCCGACATAGGTTCCGCCATCAGCCTGATAGACGTAAGACGTGCCGGCATAGGTGTCGCCGCCGTCGCTTTGCGGCTGGGGTGCGACGATGATGATATTGTTGCGGGTGACGCGGTTGGTCGCCGGCGAGGAAAAATGTTGCAGGAACGGCATCCGTTCTTTGCGGTTCCGAGATCGATAGGCGTTGTCGAAGCGGATGCCGCGATTGCGCCAGTTCACACGTTCGCCGAGAAGCAGTCCGCCATGAAAAGCGTGGCGGTGGTCGGAAAAGCGACGATCATGACGGCGGTCGCCGGCTTCGGCGGGAAGTGCAGCGAGTGCTGACAGGGCAAGCAGGGCGACTGCGGTCAGACTGCGAAACATGGGTGGCCGGCCTCCGGAATTCCGATCCCTAACAAATCGTTAACGCCAGATTGCGCCAAAAGCCAGAGCTTGTCCATTCGGGTCGGACAACCGGCACAAAATTTGAGCGGAAAAGACCAGTTTCCTTAGCCTGCAAACTTCCCGGTAACGCGAATCGATTAAATTAAAAGCAGACAGCGATTGTGCTTGTCGTCGGCGGTTCCGGTGATTAAACGTCGCAATTGATGCAACGCACACAGAGAATTTTGTCATTCGTGTGGTTGACTGAGCATGCTCCGAAATCCGGGAGCGCAGAGAAGCCGCCGCGAGGTTCTGATGGCGAACGTGACAAATAACCGGCCCCTATCGCCGCATCTGCAAATCTACAAACCTATTCCCACCATGGTCATGTCCATCGTTCACCGCATTACCGGTAGCGCGCTCTACGTCGGCACGCTGCTCGTCGCCTGGTGGCTGATCGCGGCGGCAAGCGGCCAGGGCTCCTATGACTGGGCCAACTGGGTGCTCGGCAGCCTTCTCGGCAAGCTCGTGCTTCTCGGCTACACTTGGGCGCTGCTGCACCACATGCTCGGCGGCTTCCGCCATCTCATGTGGGACCTCGGCTATGGCTTCGGGAAAGAATTCTCGACCAAGCTCGCCATCGCCAACATCATCGGGTCGCTCTGTCTGACCGTGCTGGTCTGGGTGATCGGCTTCCTCATTCGCTTCTGAAGGTCCTCTCATGGATATGCGCACCCCCCTCGGCAAGGTTCGCGGGCTCGGCTCCGCCAAGGACGGCACGGATCATTTCTGGCGTCAGCGACTGACGGCCGTCGCCAATGTTCCGCTCATCCTGTTCTTCGTCATCTTCATGCTCGCCTATGCCGGCGCGCCTTATGCGGATGTGGTTCGCGCGCTGTCGAACCCCTTCGTCGCGGTCGTCATGGGGCTGATGGTGATCTCGGGCGTCATTCACATGAGGCTCGGCATGCAGGCCATCATCGAGGATTATGTGCATGGCGAGTTCGGCAAAGTCGCTCTGCTGATGCTGAACACGTTCTTCGCGATCCTGATTGCCGGCCTCTGTCTCTTCGCCATTCTGAAAATCGCATTCGTAGGATAAGCTGACATGGCACCGACTTCACCCGCCCAGAATGGCAAGGCCTACAAGTATGTCGATCACTCCTACGACGTGATCGTCGTCGGCGCCGGTGGCGCCGGGCTGCGCGCCACGCTCGGCATGGCCGAGCAGGGTTTCCGCACGGCCTGCATCACCAAGGTATTCCCGACCCGTTCGCATACGGTCGCGGCCCAGGGCGGCATCGCCGCCTCGCTGCGCAACATGACGCCGGATAGCTGGCAGTGGCACCTCTACGACACCGTCAAGGGTTCCGACTGGCTCGGCGACGTCGACGCCATGCAGTATCTCACCATGGAAGCGCCGAAGGCGGTCTATGAGCTCGAGCACTACGGCGTGCCGTTCTCGCGCAACGAGGAAGGCAAGATCTATCAGCGCCCGTTCGGCGGCCACATGCAGAATTACGGCGAAGGCCCGCCGGTACAGCGCACCTGCGCCGTTGCCGACCGTACCGGCCACGCCATTCTGCATACGCTCTACGGCCAGTCGCTGCGCAACAATGCCGAATTCTTCATCGAGTATTTCGCGCTCGATCTGATCATGTCGGAAGACGGCAGCCGCTGCATCGGCGTCGTTGCCTGGTGCCTCGATGACGGCACGATCCATCGCTTCGCCGCCAAGATGGTTGTGCTGGCGACCGGCGGCTACGGCCGCGCCTATTTCTCGGCAACATCAGCCCATACCTGCACCGGCGACGGCGGCGGCATGGTGGCGCGCGCCGGCCTGCCGCTGCAGGACATGGAATTCGTCCAGTTCCATCCGACCGGCATCTACGGTTCGGGCTGTCTGATCACCGAAGGCGCGCGCGGCGAAGGCGGTTACCTCGTCAACTCCGAGGGCGAGCGCTTCATGGAGCGTTATGCCCCTTCGGCCAAGGACCTTGCCTCGCGCGACGTCGTTTCGCGCTGCATGACGCTGGAAATCCGCGAAGGCCGCGGTGTCGGCAAGGCGAAGGATCACATTTTCCTGCATCTCGATCATCTCGATCCGGCCGTTCTTCATGAACGTCTGCCGGGGATTTCCGAGAGCGCCAAGATCTTCGCCGGCGTCGACGTCACGCGCGAACCGATTCCGGTTCTGCCGACCGTTCACTACAATATGGGCGGCATTCCCACGAATTATTGGGGCGAAGTGCTGAACGCCGACGGCGCCAATCCTGAACGGATCATCCCCGGCCTGATGGCTGTGGGTGAAGCCGGCTGCGCCTCGGTGCACGGCGCGAACCGCCTCGGCTCCAACTCGCTGATCGACCTCGTGGTCTTCGGCCGGGCCGCTGCGATCCGCGCCGGCGAGGTGATCGACCGCGCAGCCCCGATTCCCCATCTCAACGTCGCAGCCTGCGATCAGATCATGGACCGCTTCGACGGTCTGCGCCACGCCAGCGGCGGCACGCCGACGGCGGAATTGCGCGAGAAGATGCAGCGCGCCATGCAGGAAGACGCCGCCGTCTTCCGCACGCAGGAGTCGCTGGAATCCGGTTGCCGGCGCATTTCGGCGATCTGGGGCGAGATGAAGGACATCAAGGTCACCGACCGCTCGATGATCTGGAACTCCGATCTGGTCGAGACGCTGGAGCTGCAGAACCTGATGGCCAATGCCATCACGACGATCTATGGCGCCGAGGCCCGCAAGGAGAGCCGCGGTTCGCATGCACGCGAGGACTATACCGAGGGTGCATTCGCCGGCCGCGACGACGTCAACTGGCGCAAGCACACACTCGCCTGGGTGAACGAGGCAGGCGACGTGAAACTCGACTACCGGCCTGTTCACACCGAGCTCATCGCCGAAGGCATCGATCCGCACAAGATCGAGCCGAAGGCGCGCGTGTACTGATCTCAAGAGGAACCGGACATGGTTGAACTCGCTCTCCCCAAGAATTCTCAGATGCGCGAAGGCAAGGTCTGGCCGAAGCCGGCGGGTGCCAAGAACACCCGCGAATTCCGCGTCTACCGCTGGAGCCCGGACGACGGTCAGAACCCGTCGATCGACACCTTCTACATCGATGTCGACGATTGCGGGCCAATGGTGCTCGACGGTCTTCTCTATATCAAGAACAAGATCGATCCGACGCTGACGCTGCGCCGCTCCTGTCGCGAGGGCATTTGCGGCTCCTGCGCGATGAATATCGACGGCACGAACACGCTCGCCTGCACCAAGGGCCTCGACGATATCAAGGGTGCGGTGAAGATCTATCCGCTGCCGCATCTGCCCGTCGTCAAGGATCTGGTTCCCGACCTCACCAACTTCTATGCCCAGCACCGTTCGATCGAGCCATGGCTGAAGACGGTGTCGCCGGCGCCGGCCAAGGAGTGGAAGCAGAGCCACGAGGACCGGCAGAAGCTCGATGGCCTTTATGAATGCATCCTCTGCGCCTGCTGCTCGACCTCCTGTCCGAGCTACTGGTGGAACGGCGACCGCTATCTCGGTCCGGCCGTTCTGCTGCAGGCCTATCGCTGGCTGATCGATTCCAGAGACGAGGCGACCGGCGAGCGCCTCGATAATCTCGAGGATCCGTTCCGTCTCTATCGCTGCCACACGATCATGAACTGCGCGCAGACCTGCCCGAAGGGCCTCAATCCGGCCAAGGCGATCGCCGAAATCAAGAAGATGATGGTCGAGCGTCGGGTTTGATCGGCATGCATGCCGCTGGCGGAATCGACGGCTTCGATCCCGAAGCCGTCACCGCGATCAGGTCGAGGCTTACCTCGGTGCGCGAACAGGGCCTCCGCATCGGTGCTGGTGCAATCCTTCTCCAGGGTTCGCCGGGGCGCGCTATTCCGAGAGACATTGCGGGAGTTCGACAGGGATCCTGACAGAGATGAACGCGGGCAACACCTTGCTGACAAATTCTATGTGCAGGAAGTTTTGCAGCGGGACAGTTGAACTGTATCGTTTTTCGGTTAGTTGTTGTCTCGGGCAATTTATGCTGCCCGACTTGATTAACCAAAGCGAATTACGATAATCGGACTTGTCTCACGCCCGTTTCTCTACGGCGATGGCCGAATTCAGGAGTATGATGATGCAGTTGCGATATGCGATGACAGGTCTGGTGGTGGCTCTCGCGCTAGCCGGTTGTCAGCGTACGGCATATGATTACAGCTCCAGTGCCGGCCCGGCGCCGTTGACGGCGCAGCCGGTTCCCTCGGTGCAGGGTGGGCAGCTTCCGCCGCCAACCGGCAGTTCGCAGTTTCCGGCCGCGCCGACGACGACGGCGCCGATGCCGGGCGCTCAGCCTGGCGCAATGGCCGCGAATGCGCTCGATATCACCAAGGAATCGATGGTCGGAAGCTGGCGTGTCAACGGCAGCTGCGACATGTTCCTGACGCTCACCAATCTCGGCAGCGGTTCGCGCGGCGGAACGCGCGGCTGCGTCGGCGAGCTGACGGCGATGGGCTCCTGGGAGGTCGCCGGCAAGCAGGTGCTGCTCAAGGACCGCTCGGGCAACCAGCTCGGCAGCGTCTACAAGACGGCCGACAACCGCTTTGAGGGACAGACGAGCACAGGTCAGTCGATCAGTCTCAGCCGGTAAATATTCCGGCGGGTCGCCGTTGACTGACAGGCGGATATGCCCCCATGCAACCAATGCCGGATTATGCGCTCAGCGTCTGCGAACAGCTTAAAGCGCTGACCGCATCGGGCGCCCTCCAGGTCGATTCCGCTCAGATGGATGTGGCAAAGAACCTTGACCGGGTGCTCGCCGGGCTGAAGCAGCGGCGGCCGGCGGCAAAATCGAGCGCGCTCGGCTGGCTGTTTGCCGCCAAGAAGAAATCCGCCGACGGCATCAAGGGGCTTTACATCCACGGCAGCGTCGGGCGCGGCAAGACCATGCTGATGGATATGTTCTTCGCCATGGCGCCGTGCAGGAAGAAGCGCCGGGCGCATTTCCACGAATTCATGGCGGATGTGCACAACCGCATCGCGGCGCACAGGCTGAAGCTCAAGAACGGCGAGACGACACAGGCCGATCCGATGCCGCCGGTCGCCGCAGCGCTCTACGACGAGGCGGAACTGCTCTGCTTCGACGAGTTCACGGTCACCGACATCGCCGATGCGATGATCCTGTCACGGTTGTTCTCCGAGCTTTTCGCGCGCGGATGTGTGCTGGTCGCGACCTCGAATGTCGAGCCCGACAATCTCTACATGGATGGTCTCAATCGCGGCCTCTTCCTGCCCTTCGTCGCGTTGCTCAAGCAGCATGTCGATGTCGTCACCCTGGGTTCGCCGACCGACTACCGGATGGAGAAGCTGAGCAGCCAGCCGGTCTATCTGGTGCCGATCAACGAGCATAACGACATGGCGATGGATGCGTCCTGGACGCAGGCGCTGCATGGGCGCAAGGCGCAGCCGCTGGATATTCCGATGAAGGGGCGCCACATCCATGTGCCGCTCGCCGTCGACCGCATGGCGCGGTTCTCTTTCACCGATCTTTGCGACAAACCGCTCGGGGCGGTTGACTTCCTGGCCATCGCCGAGCGCTACGATACGGTCTTCGTCGATCACATTCCCTTGCTCGGGCCGGAAAAGCGGAACCAGATCAAACGGTTCATCATTATGGTCGATACGTTCTACGATCATGCCGTGCGGCTTTACGTTTCCGCGGCGGCCATGCCGGAGGAACTGCTGCTGCAACGTCGGGGCACCGAGGGCTTCGAATTCGACCGCACGGCGTCGCGCCTGTTCGAGATGCGCAGTGCGGAATATCTTGCGCTGCACCATGAGAAACGCGCCGCAGAGTAACAATTTGGTGACAGAATACCTTACGTTTACGTAAGAATTTTTGTATCTAAACGATTGAAAACGCTGCATCAAAAATAATGAATTGCCATTTTTTGGCTTTGGGTCTATGCGATTGCGTCATTGGGCGGTGCCTTGCGCGTCCGTTCGACGAATTTGATCGCAAAGGAAACAGCGAAAATGGCGCGTAACAAGATCGCACTCATTGGTTCTGGCATGATTGGTGGCACGCTGGCGCACCTCGCCGGCCTGAAGGAACTGGGCGACATCGTTCTCTTCGACATCGCGGACGGTATTCCCCAGGGCAAGGGTCTCGATATTTCCCAATCGTCGCCGGTCGAAGGCTTCGACGTCAATCTGACGGGCGCCAGCGACTATTCCGCGATCGAAGGTGCTGACGTCTGCATCGTCACGGCGGGCGTCGCCCGCAAGCCCGGCATGAGCCGCGACGATCTTCTCGGCATCAACCTCAAGGTCATGGAGCAGGTCGGCGCCGGCATCAAGAAATATGCGCCGAACGCCTTCGTGATCTGCATCACCAATCCGCTCGACGCCATGGTCTGGGCGCTGCAGAAGTTTTCCGGCCTTCCGGCCAACAAGGTCGTCGGCATGGCCGGCGTTCTCGACTCCTCGCGTTTCCGTCTTTTCCTCGCCAAGGAATTCAACGTGTCCGTCCAGGACGTCACGGCCTTCGTTCTCGGCGGCCACGGCGACACGATGGTGCCGCTCGCCCGCTATTCGACGGTCGGCGGCATTCCGCTCACCGATCTCGTCACCATGGGCTGGGTCACCAAGGAGCGCCTCGAAGAGATCATCCAGCGTACCCGTGACGGCGGCGCCGAAATCGTCGGCCTGCTGAAGACCGGCTCGGCCTATTACGCCCCGGCCGCCTCGGCGATCGAAATGGCCGAATCCTACCTCAAGGACAAGAAGCGCGTTCTGCCTTGTGCTGCCCACCTCTCCGGTCAGTACGGCGTCAAGGACATGTATGTCGGCGTTCCCACCGTCATCGGCGCCGGCGGCGTCGAGCGCATCATCGAGATCGATCTCAACAAGACCGAGAAGGAAGCCTTCGACAAGTCCGTCGGCGCCGTCGCCGGTCTCTGCGAAGCCTGCATCAACATCGCGCCTGCCCTCAAGTAGTCGCTGGGCTGAAGTAATCGAAACAGGGATACACCCATGAACATTCATGAATATCAGGCCAAGGCTCTGCTGAAGGGTTATGGCGCGCCGGTTGCCGAAGGTGTGGCTATTCTCAAGGTTGAAGAAGCCGAGGCTGCCGCCAAGTCTCTTCCCGGTCCGCTTTACGTGGTCAAGAGCCAGATCCATGCCGGCGGCCGCGGCAAGGGCAAGTTCAAGGAACTGTCACCGGAAGCCAAGGGCGGCGTGCGGCTCGCCAAGTCGATCGACGAAGTCGTCGCCCATGCCAAGGAAATGCTGGGCAACACGCTGGTGACGGCGCAGACCGGCGAAGCCGGCAAGCAGGTCAACCGGCTGTACATCGAAGACGGCGCCGACATCGCTCGCGAGCTTTATTGCTCGCTGCTGGTCGACCGCTCGGTCGGTCGCGTGGCTTTCGTGGTCTCCACCGAAGGCGGCATGGACATCGAAGCTGTCGCCCACGACACGCCCGAAAAAATCCAGACGATCGCCATCGATCCTGAAGCCGGCGTGACGGCTGCCGACGTTGCTGCGATCTCCAAGGCTTTTGAGCTCGAGGGTGCTGCCGCCGAAGACGCCAAGACGCTTTTCCCGATGCTCTATAAGGCTTTCGGCGAGAAGGACATGGCTCTGCTGGAGATCAATCCGCTGATCGTCATGAAGGACGGCCACCTGCGCGTCCTCGATGCCAAGATGTCTTTCGATGGCAATGCGCTCTTCCGTCACGACGACGTTAAGGTGCTGCGCGACGAGACCGAAGAAGACGCCAAGGAAATCGAGGCCTCGAAGTGGGACCTCGCCTATGTCGCGCTCGACGGCAACATCGGCTGCATGGTCAATGGTGCGGGCCTTGCCATGGCAACGATGGACATCATCAAGCTCTACGGCAAGGAGCCGGCTAACTTCTGCGACGTCGGCGGCGGCGCCGGCAAGGAGAAGGTTGCTGCGGCTTTCAAGATCATCACCGCAGACCCCAAGGTCGAAGGCATTCTCGTCAACATCTTCGGCGGCATCATGAAGTGCGACGTCATTGCCGAGGGCGTGATTGCCGCGGTCAAGGAAGTCGGCCTCAAGGTTCCGCTCGTCGTGCGCCTTGAAGGCACCAATGTCGAGCTCGGCAAGAAGATCCTGAACGAGTCGGGTCTGGCGATCACGGCGGCTGACGACTTGGACGATGCGGCCAAGAAGATCGTCGCGGCGATCAACGGCTAATTTTGAAGGATCTGAAAGAATGTCTATTCTCGTCAATAAAGACACCAAGGTCCTCGTTCAGGGTCTGACCGGCAAGACCGGCACGTTCCACACCGAACAGGCGCTTGCTTACTACGGCACGCAGATGGTCGGCGGTATCCATCCGAAGAAGGGTGGCGAAACCTGGACCGGCGCAAAGGGCGAAAGCCTGCCGATCTTCGCAACCGTTGCCGAGGGCAAGGAAAAGACCGGCGCCAACGCGACCGTCATCTATGTCCCGCCGGCGGGAGCCGCAGACGCGATCATCGAGGCGATCGACGCCGAGATCCCGTTCATCACCTGCATCACCGAAGGCATCCCGGTCATGGACATGGTGCGGGTCAAGGCTCGCCTCGACCGCTCCAAGTCGCGGCTGCTCGGTCCAAACTGCCCGGGTATCATGACGCCGGAAGAATGCAAGATCGGCATCATGCCGGGCTCGATCTTCCGCAAGGGTTCGGTCGGTATCGTTTCCCGCTCGGGCACGCTGACCTATGAAGCCGTGTTCCAGACCTCCAATGAAGGTCTCGGCCAGACGACGGCCGTCGGTATCGGCGGCGACCCGGTCAAGGGCACCGAGTTCATCGACGTCCTGGAAATGTTCCTGGCCGATGAAGCGACCCAGTCGATCATCATGATCGGTGAAATCGGTGGTGCGGCTGAAGAAGACGCAGCCCAGTTCCTCAAGGACGAAGCCAAGAAGGGCCGCAAGAAACCGATGGCTGGCTTCATTGCCGGCCGTACGGCGCCGAAGGGCCGCACCATGGGCCATGCCGGCGCTGTGGTTTCCGGCGGCAAGGGCGATGCGGAATCGAAGATCGCGGCGATGGAATCGGCAGGCATCAAGGTATCGCCCTCTCCGGCCCGCCTCGGCAAGACGCTGGTTGAAGTCCTCAAGGGCTAAGCCACCTATATAGACCGGGCGGAGGAACGGCATCTGTGCTCCCGCCCGGCCTCGACACGAGACCAGCAGATGCGCCGCGGACAGGCGGCAATCGGAATGCGGCAGCCGGCCATCAAGCCGGCAAATTCATCAAAGTCAGGAGGCGGACGGAAGCGTCCGCATATCACCATGGCACGGCAAGAAGCCAACGAGCAGTTTCAGATCACCTCGTTTCTGGATGGCGCCAACGCTGCCTATATCGAGCAGCTCTACGCGCGGTACGAAGAAGATCCGGCATCGGTCGACGATCAGTGGCGGTCCTTCTTCAAGGCGCTGGAGGAGGATCCCAGCGATGTGAAAAGGGCGGCCAAGGGCGCTTCCTGGCGCAAGAAGAACTGGCCGCTTCAGGCAAGCGGCGATCTGGTATCGGCTCTCGATGGCGACTGGGGCATCGTCGAGAAGGTGATCGAAACCAAGGTCAAGGCCAAGGCCGAAGCTCAGGGCAAGCCTGCCGACAGCACCGAGGTGCTGCAGGCGACGCGCGATTCCGTGCGCGCCATCATGATGATCCGCGCCTACCGCATGCGCGGCCACTTGCATGCCAAGCTCGACCCGCTCGGCATCGCCGCTCCCGTTGACGACTATCACGAACTCTCGGCGGAGAATTACGGCTTCACGGCCGCCGATTACGATCGCAAGATCTTCATCGACAACGTGCTCGGCTTGGAATACGCGACCATCCGCGAGATGATCGGGATCCTTGAGCGCACCTATTGCTCGACGCTCGGCGTCGAATTCATGCATATCTCCAATCCGGAAGAAAAGGCCTGGATCCAGGAGCGCATCGAAGGACCGGACAAGGGTGTGGCCTTTACGCCGGAAGGCAAGAAGGCGATCCTTGCCAAGCTCGTCGAAGCCGAAGGCTACGAACAGTTCCTCGACGTCAAGTTCAAGGGCACGAAGCGTTTCGGTCTCGACGGCGGCGAATCGCTGATCCCGGCGCTGGAGCAGATCCTCAAGCGCGGCGGCCATCTTGGCCTCAAGGAAGCCGTGTTCGGCATGGCCCATCGCGGCCGCCTGAACGTGCTCTCCCAGGTCATGGGCAAGCCGCACCGGGCGATCTTCCACGAGTTCAAGGGCGGCTCGGCCGCTCCTGACGAGGTCGAGGGCTCGGGTGACGTCAAGTACCATCTCGGCGCCTCTTCCGACCGCGAATTCGACGGCAACAAGATCCACGTTTCGCTGACGGCGAACCCGTCGCATCTCGAAATCGTCGATCCCGTCGTCATGGGCAAGGCCCGCGCCAAGCAGGATATGAACGCCACCGTCTGGGACGGCGACATCATCCCGCTTTCCGAACGCGCCAAGGTTCTGCCACTGCTGATCCATGGCGACGCGGCCTTTGCCGGCCAGGGTGTCATTGCCGAAATCCTCGGCCTTTCCGGTCTGCGCGGCCACCGCGTCGCCGGCACCATGCATGTGATCATCAACAACCAGATCGGCTTCACGACCAACCCGGCCTTTTCGCGCTCGTCGCCTTATCCGTCCGACGTCGCCAAGATGATCGAGGCGCCGATCCTGCACGTCAACGGCGACGATCCGGAAGCGGTGGTCTATGGGGCGAAGATCGCCACCGAATTCCGCATGAAGTTCCACAAGCCTGTTGTGCTCGACCTGTTCTGCTACCGCCGCTACGGCCACAATGAAGGCGACGAACCGTCCTTCACGCAGCCGAAGATGTACAAGGTGATCCGCGCCCACAAGACCGTGCTGCAGCTCTATGCGGCCCGTCTCGTCGCCGAGGGCCTGCTGACCGACGGTGAAGTCGAGAAGATGAAGGCCGATTGGCGCCTCCATCTCGAACAGGAATTCGAGGCCGGCCAGCAGTACAAGCCGAACAAGGCCGACTGGCTAGACGGCGAGTGGTCAGGCCTGCGCACGGCCGACAATGCCGACGAGCAACGCCGCGGCAAGACCGCCGTGCCGATGAAGACGCTGAAGGAGATCGGCCGCAAGCTCTCTGAGATCCCGGCTGGCTTCAACGCGCACCGCACGATCCAGCGCTTCATGGAAAACCGCGCCAACATGATCGCCACCGGCGAGGGTATCGACTGGGCGATGGCCGAAGCGCTCTCCTTCGGCGCGCTCTGCGTCGAAGGCAGCAAGATCCGCCTGTCCGGCCAGGATTGTGAACGCGGCACCTTCTCGCAGCGTCACTCGGTTCTCTACGATCAGGAAACCGAAGAGCGTTATATCCCGCTCGCCAATCTTTCGCCGACGCAGGGGCGCTACGAAGTCATCAATTCGATGCTTTCGGAAGAGGCCGTGCTCGGTTTCGAATATGGCTATTCGCTCGCCCGCCCGAATGCGCTGACGCTCTGGGAAGCACAGTTCGGCGATTTCGCCAACGGTGCGCAGGTGGTCTTCGACCAGTTCATCTCGTCGGGCGAACGCAAGTGGCTGCGTATGTCGGGCCTCGTCTGCCTGCTGCCGCACGGCTATGAAGGTCAGGGTCCCGAACACTCCTCGGCCCGCCTCGAGCGTTTCCTGCAGCTTTGCGCGGAAGACAACATGCAGGTCGCCAATGTCACGACGCCGGCGAACTACTTCCACATCCTGCGCCGGCAGCTGAAGCGCGATTTCCGCAAGCCGCTGATCCTGATGACGCCGAAGTCGCTGCTGCGCCACAAGCGGGCGGTTTCGACGCTTGCCGAAATGGCCGGCGAATCCGCCTTCCATCGCCTGCTCTGGGACGATGCCGAGGTGATCAAGGATGGTCCGATCAAGCTGCAGAAGGACAACAAGATCCGCCGCGTCGTCATGTGCTCCGGCAAGGTCTATTACGATCTTCTCGAAGAGCGTGAAAAGCGCGGTATCGACGACGTCTATCTCTTACGTGTCGAACAGCTCTATCCGTTCCCGGCTAAGGCGCTGATCAACGAGCTGTCGCGCTTCCGCAATGCCGAGATGGTCTGGTGCCAGGAAGAGCCGAAGAACATGGGCGCATGGTCGTTCATCGACCCCTTCCTCGAATGGGTGCTCGCCCATATCGACGCGAAATACCAGCGTGTCCGGTATACCGGCCGTCCGGCCGCCGCCTCGCCGGCGACGGGCCTGATGTCCAAGCATCTGTCGCAGCTCGCCGCATTCCTCGAGGATGCATTGGGCGGTTAAAACAAGGGGGGCGCAATGGCTTATTTCTTTCTGAGACCGCAGCCGCCGCGCCCCACTTTCCCGCATGACGGGACCGGGGAGGAAATGGCGGCGATGAAACGCCATGCCGAATACTGGCATCGGAACGCTCTTGCGGGATCGGCGATTATCGTCGGCCCCGTCTTCGAGGGTGAAGGCGCCTGGGGCATGGCGATCGTCGAGGTCGAGGATCAAGGCGGCGGCGCAGGTTCTTGCCGACGGCGATCCGATCATCGCTTCCGGCTTCGGTTTCCGTTTCGATATCCTGCCGATGCCCTCGATCATCTCGCGGCCTCCCGCCGTCTGAAACGCATAAACGAAAACACACGAAATCAGGATCTGAACAATGGCCACAGAAATCCGCGTTCCAACTCTCGGTGAATCCGTCAGCGAGGCAACCGTCGGCACCTGGTTCAAGAAGGTCGGCGACGCCATCAAGGCCGACGAGCCGATTCTCGAGCTTGAAACCGACAAGGTGACCATCGAAGTTCCAGCACCCGCCTCCGGCACGCTTTCGGAAATCGTTGTCGCTGCCGGCGAGACTGTCGGCCTTGGCGCATTGCTCGGCCAGATCGCCGAAGGTGCAGCCGCTGCCGCCGCGCCTGCTGCCGCTGCACCGGCCGCCGCGCCTGCTGCTCCGGCTCCCGCCCAACCGGCCGCTGCTGCTCCGGCCCAGCCGGCGGTTGCCGCCGCTGCTGCGTCGTCGTCGAGCGCCTCCGTCTCCACCATGCCGCCGGCACCGGCAGCTTCGAAGATGCTTGCTGAAAACAACCTTTCCGCCGATCAGGTCGACGGTAGCGGCAAGCGCGGCCAGGTGCTGAAGGGCGACGTCATCGCCGCCGTTGCCAAGGGCATTTCCGCTCCGGCGGCCGCACCGGCGGCGACGCCTGCCGCCGCGCGTGGCCCGTCGACGGTCGAGGATGCCTCGCGCGAAGAGCGCGTGAAGATGACGCGCCTGCGCCAGACGATCGCCAAGCGCCTCAAGGATGCGCAGAATACTGCCGCCATGCTGACCACCTATAACGAGGTGGACATGAAGGCGGTCATGGATCTGCGCAACAAGTACAAGGACATTTTCGAGAAGAAGCACGGCGTCAAGCTTGGCTTCATGGGCTTCTTCACCAAGGCGGTGACGCATGCGCTGAAGGAACTGCCGGCCGTCAACGCCGAAATCGACGGCACCGACGTCATCTACAAGAACTACTGCCATGTCGGCATGGCCGTCGGCACGGACAAAGGTCTCGTCGTTCCCGTCATCCGCGACGCCGACCAGATGTCGATCGCCGAAATCGAGAAGGAGCTCGGCCGTCTTGCCAAGGCAGCCCGTGATGGCTCGCTCTCCATGGCCGACATGCAGGGCGGCACCTTCACCATCACCAATGGCGGCGTCTACGGTTCGCTGATGTCTTCGCCGATCCTCAACGCACCGCAGTCCGGCATTCTCGGCATGCACAAAATCCAGGAGCGGCCGGTTGCGATCGGCGGCCAGGTGGTCATCCGTCCGATGATGTATCTGGCGCTGTCCTACGATCACCGCATGGTCGACGGCAAGGAAGCGGTCACCTTCCTCGTGCGCGTCAAGGAAAGCCTGGAAGATCCGGAACGTCTGGTTCTCGATCTCTAAGGGAGCGTTTTCGATGCGGAACCGGATCATGCGAGCGGCGCGCCTTCTTTTTTGCGCTGCCGCCGCGCATGTCCCGGTCTCCGCATCGGCTGCCGGCTGGGATATCGGCAAGGCAAGCAGCAATTTCGAGCTGGTGGCGCTTGGCGATGCCGAGCTTTCCGGGCGGTCGATCGGCGTCATCCATATGGGCAATGTCGAACTGACCTCGGGGCGCATCGTTGCCGCCGATCCGCTGGCCCAGCCCGACCGTCCGGCACTCGCAAGAACGGTTGCGCCCGGCGAGTATCCGGTGACGCTCTACCAGGCGTTCGGGCGCATCGCCGCTGCCAGCATGCGGTTTGCCGAGGGCAAGCCGGATCGTTGGGAGCTTGCGGTCCTGCCAGGGCAGGACCCGGCGACGCTGAAGGACGGCGAGATCTTCGGCTATCCCGTCGATGCCGGCCTCGGCTGCTACATGGATGCCGATACGCTTGATTTGATCGGAGAGCGCGAGGCCCAGGTGCAGGCGCAGAAACCAGATTCCGACGTCAACTATTACGACGACGTGTTGGCGTCGGACCTCGACGCCAACAAGGGCATCTATGCGCTGCATCGGCCGGTCGCCGGCAGACGAGGCAATGTCGCGGTGTTCTGGAGCGGCTGGGGCGACGGTTTCTATCCGGTTTTCTGGGGGCTCGACAGGGATGGCCGCGCGTTGGTGCTGCTGACGGATTTCAGCGTTGTCGAGAATGCCGACGGGCGCAAGGAGCCGAAGCTGCAATGAGCGGAAGGACCGGGATCACGACGAGACGGACAGGCGTGGCTGCAATCGCAGCCGCCGCGTTTTTTGTCTTTCCGGCATCCACCTTCGGTGCCGCATGCAAGCAGGAGCAGGCCGTCTACGTCGATCGCGACGGTGCCTATGAATTGCGCTTTGCACCGCTGAATTCTCCATCGGCCGCCGCCAGCAACCAGTTCAAGTTCAGCGCGCTGAAGACACCTGTCGTGATGGAAGGTTATGTCATGCCATCGGAAGATCCGGTGCGCGCCATCGGCATCTTGATGTTCAACTGCCCCGAGGGTGATGCGACCGGCGCCGATCTCAATGCCTGCACGGTCTGGCAGGGCGCCGTCTATGGCATGGATGCCGAGGGCGAGATGAACAATCTGCAGCCCGAAGGTGCGGCGGCGGCTGAAAAACTCGTGCTTCCCGGCCTTGGTCCTGCCATCCGCGAATCCAGCGCCTGGGGCGAGGGCAAGGCCGTGGTGGCACCCTGGGACGTGCTGACATTTAAGGAGTGTGCGACATGAGCGATGCACCTGTTGTTCTCATTACCGGCGGAAGCCGGGGTATCGGCGCCGCGGCTTCACGGCTCGCCGCGCGCCAGGGCTGGCGTGTCGCGGTGAACTACGCCGCCAACCGTCAAGCTGCGGATGCCGTCGTGGCTGCGATTGTCGCGGATGGCGGCGAGGCCGTGGCGATCCAGGGCGATGTCGGTAAGGCTGCGGATATCGTCTCGATGTTCACGGCAGTCGATCGGCAATTCGGCCGGCTCGACGGGCTCGTCAACAATGCCGGCATCGTCGATTATCCCCAGCGCGTCGACGAGATGTCGGTAGAGCGGATCGAGCGCATGCTGCGCGTCAATGTGACCGGGTCGATACTCTGCGCGGCAGAGGCCATACGCCGCATGTCGAGCCGGCATGGCGGCAAGGGCGGGGCGATCGTCAACATCTCGTCGATGGCGGCGATCCTCGGTTCGGCGACGCAGTATGTCGACTATGCCGCCTCGAAGGCGGCGATCGACACGTTCACCGTCGGGCTGGCGCGTGAGGTCGCAGCCGAGGGTATCCGCGTGAATGCGATAAGGCCCGGCGTCATCGAAACCGACCTTCATGCCTCCGGCGGCCTGCCGGATCGGCCACGGGAGCTGGCGCCCTCGATCCCGATGCAGCGCGCGGGCACGCCCGAGGAGGTGGCCGATGCGGTCCTCTATCTTCTGTCACCTTCGGCCTCCTATATCACCGGCGCGATCCTCAATGTGAGCGGCGGCCGCTAGAGCAACGGGCGAAAAACAGCATGCAGTATATTATCGAATTCCTCGGCCTGATATCGCGCGCGGCCGATTAAACAAAAATCCAAAGGGAAAGAAGCAATGTCCTACGATGTGATCATTATCGGAACCGGTCCGGGCGGCTATGTCTGCGCCGTCAAGGCGGCCCAGCTTGGCCTTAAGGTCGCCGTCGTCGAAAGGCGGGCGACCTATGGCGGCACCTGCCTGAACGTCGGCTGCATTCCGTCGAAGGCGCTGCTGCATGCCTCCGAAATGTTCCATCAGGCCGGCCACGGGATGAGCGCCCTCGGTATCGACGTCCCGGCGCCGACGCTCAATCTCGGCAATATGATGGCCCACAAGGATGCGACGGTGAAGTCGAATGTCGACGGCGTCGCCTTCCTCTTCAAGAAGAATAAGATCGATGCCTTCCAGGGTACCGGCAAGATCGTCTCGGCCGGCAAGGTCTCCGTCACCGCCGATGACGGCAAGGTGCAGGAAATCGAAGGCAAAAACATCGTCATCGCCACCGGCTCCGACGTCGCCGGCATTCCCGGCGTGCAGGTCGAAATCGACGAAAAGACCATCATCTCGTCCACCGGCGGCATCGCGCTGGAAAAAGTGCCGGAAACGCTGATCGTCGTCGGCGGCGGCGTCATCGGGCTCGAACTCGGTTCCGTCTGGTCGCGCCTCGGCGCCAAAGTCACCGTCGTCGAATATCTCGACACCATCCTTGGCGGCATGGACGGCGAAGTCTCCAAGCAATTCCAGCGCATGCTCGCCAAGCAGGGCATCGATTTCAATCTCAGCGCCAAGGTCACAGGCGTCGAGAAGGGGGACACGGGCGCCAAGGTCACCTTCGAGCCGGTCAAGGGCGGCGACAAGGTGACACTCGATGCCGAGGTCGTGCTGATTGCCACCGGACGCAAGCCCTATACGGCGGGGCTTGGCCTCGAAGAGGCCGGTGTTACGCTCGACAATCGCGGCCGTGTCGAGATCGACGGCCACTACAAGACCAATGTCGACGGCATCTACGCGATCGGCGATGTGGTCAAGGGGCCGATGCTGGCGCACAAGGCGGAAGACGAGGGCGTGGCGCTTGCCGAAATCCTCGCCGGACAGCATGGCCATGTGAATTACGAGGTCATTCCGAGCGTCGTCTACACCCAGCCGGAAATCGCTTCCGTCGGCAAGACCGAGGAAGAGCTGAAAGCGGCAGGCGTCACCTACAAGGTCGGCAAGTTCCCCTTCACGGCGAACGGCCGGGCGCGTGCGATGCTGGCGACCGACGGCTTCGTCAAAATCCTTGCCGACAAGGAAACCGACCGGGTGCTCGGCGGCCATATCGTCGGCTTCGGCGCCGGCGAGATGATCCACGAGATCGCAGTGCTGATGGAATTCGGCGGTTCGTCGGAAGATCTCGGCCGTACCTGCCACGCGCATCCGACCATGTCGGAAGCGGTGAAAGAGGCTGCGCTCGCAACCTTCTTCAAGCCGATCCATATGTGATCTTACATATTCGCAACAACGCATGCAGCCGCTTGCCGTGAGGCAGGCGGCTGTTTTATTGGGTGCGTATCGGCGCTTTTGGAAAGCAGCGTGCCCGGTCGAACGACGACCAGCTGGCCGCCGGCGGCCTCAGTTCACCGCAGTCACGGTGAAGCCCTGCTGGCGCAGCAGTTCGATGACGCCGTTCTTGCCGGGCAGATGCAGGGCGCCGACGGCCATGAAGACGTTGCCGCTGTCGAGGATGGGCGCTGCGCGCTCGGCCATCACCTTGTTGCGGTCAAGGATCACGCGCTGCTCGAAAGCGGCATAATCGCTGTTTTCGCCTTCTTCCTCCGGTGTCACGGTTTTCAGCATCGGCATGGTCATGCCGATGTCGCCGGAGAGGTAGAGGTCGGTCATCGTCTCGACGACATCGCTCATCTTGTCGCCGAGTTCCAGCGTCTGGATCAGCGATTTCAGATGGAACTCGACCGGCAGATCGGCCATGGCCTGGATCTGCTCGGCAAGGGTTTCAAGCCCTTTGACCTGTTTGCCCTGAGCAATGGCATCGGTGGCGATCTTCTGGTCGAGGAACTTCGCGCCTTTTGCCTTGCGGGCGATTTCGCAGGCCGGCAGGGCGACGGCGCTCGAAATCATCCAGGGCCGCATCCGGGAAACGGCGCTGATCGGGATGCCGCGTTGCTTGAGGCCGGTTTCGAGACGCTTGTAGTCCTCGGGAGAAAGCAGCTTGTCGATCGTCGTGCCGTCGGTGAACATCGTCAGTTCCGGCTTTGCGAGCAGGGCGGCGGTCGCCTTCCGCTCATCGAGGATCTCGTCGGATTCGATGATGATCGTGTCGGCGGCGTCGTGGGCTGCCTGGGCGCGTGGCGGCAGGGCCAGCACGCGCGGATCGGTGACATGCATGCTGCCGAGCAGCCACGAGGGTGCAAGGCCCGGCTTCTCGATCTTCCAGAAGATGCCCTTGCCGTTCGGCGTGGCGTCGGCTTCCTTCAGCGCCTCTGCGTAGCGGGCAGGGTCGTTCTGCTGCAGTTCGACCATCAGGTTGCGGCCGGTGCAGGCGACATCTTCGGCCGCCGCCGGCCTTGCCGTCAGGAAGGCGGCAAACAGGGCGGCAAGAAGCAGCATGTGAAAGGCCGCGATCAGCCAGAGCAACAGATTGGCCGGCACTGCGAGGTAAGACGTCCGGCGGCCGATTGATGTCGTCATGATGGATGTTCCGATCACATGCTCTATAGGCTTCATGCTCTACGCCCGGCTTGCGCATATTCCTTTAAGAGAATGCCTTAACGAGAGCTTAAAGCGCCTCACATTCAATCGCATCCATGCGATGCGCTGTAAGCCTATGCATGTCGTTGCCCCAAAACCGCTGCGCACTTTTGGGCGACATCCATTACGCTCGCGGATGCGCGCGATCATACACCTCGAGCAGCCGCGATGCATCGACGCCGGTATAGACCTGCGTTGTGGAAAGGCTGGCATGGCCGAGCAATTCCTGGATGGTGCGCAGATCACCGCCGCCGGCAAGCAGATGGGTGGCGAAGGAGTGGCGCAGTGCATGGGGTGTCGCCGTCTCCGGCAGACCGAAGGCGCTACGCATCTTCTGCATGGTGCGCTGGATGATCGCTGCCTGCAGCTTGCCGCCGCGGGCGCCGCGAAACAGCGGTTCTGCGCTTTCCAGATGGTATGGGCAGAGCGCTCGGTATTTCTCGACGGCGTCGAAAACCACAGACAGCAGCGGCACCAGCCGCGTCTTGTTGCCCTTGCCGGTGATGCGCAGCGTCGTTGCGCCCTTCTGTAGGTCGGCGGGAGTAAGGTCCAGCGCTTCGGAGATGCGCAGGCCGCAGCCGTAGAGCAGCGTCATGACCGACGCGTCGCGCGCCGCAATCCAGGGCTCGTCATGGAGCTGGGCTTCATCGCTGACGACGGTGATCGCCTGGGTGTCCGACAGCGGCTTGGGTAGCGATTTTGGCTGTTTCGGCGAGCGCACCGCGGCAGCACCGGCGGCATTGACCAGGCCCTTCTTTTCGAGATGGCGCAGCAGCGAGCGAAGACCGGCGAGATTGCGGCCGAGCGAGCGGGCGCCGGAGCCCTGCTTGCGCCGGGCCGCCAGGAAGGCGCGGAAATCGGCGGGGCGCAATTCCCTGATATCGCGGAGCGTCGCCGGGCCAGCGAGATGGCCGGTCAGAAAGGTGAGAAACTGGCGGGTATCGCGCTCATAGGCGTCGAGCGTGTGCTCGGAAAGACGGCGCTCACGGGCGAGGTTTTCGAGCCACGCTGCCCGTTCCGCCATCAGGCGCTGATCGGCGATAACAAGCAGTTCGTTCACGTTGCGGGCCTTGATTTTGCCTTCAAGTCCGCCAATTTGGAGCAGGAACAGTTATGGAATTGCTAATGCCGGCCAAGCCATTGTCATCCTTCGATCATATTCTACTGCGATAGCTTATACCCATAGACAGGATCTTTCATGGCACGGCGCGATTCCATGACGGCTTTCGGACAGCTCGCGGAAGCGATCGCTCTCATTTCACAGGGAAAGCCCGGTCATATCGTCGATACGCTGATTGCCGAACGCGGCCAGAGGATCGTGAAAAATCCGCTCTGGCCGGTCATGCGGCCATTCCTCTATACGCTGCTGCGCTACAACAAGGCTCTCGAGTTCGCCAATGCGGTCGCCAAAATGCCGGGCTTCCAGTCGTTCGAATATCTGAGCGACGTGCTGAAACTCGACATCGGCCTCATCAATGGCGAACGCATTCCCGATACCGGCGGCTTCATCCTCGTCAGCAACCATCCGACCGGCATCGCCGACGGCGTTGCCGTGTTCGATCTTTTGAAGGCGCGACGGCCGGACATGATGTTCTTTGCCAATCGCGATGCCATCCGCGTCAATCCGCGCTTTGCCGAGATGATCATTCCCGTCGAATGGCGGGAGGAGCATAAGAGCAAGCTGAAAGCGCGCGAGACGCTGCAACTGACGAACCACGCGGTCAAGGAAGGCAAGGCGACAGTGCTCTTTCCTTCAGGCCGCATCGCCTATTGGGCGAACGGCCGGCTGAATGAGCGTCCGTGGAAAACCTCGGCCGTCGGGCTGGCGCGCAAATACAATCTGCCGATCCTTCCCGTTCATATGACGGCACGCAACTCCGGCCTGTTCTACTGGCTGGCGAAATGGTCGACGGAGCTTCGCGATATGACCGTGTTCCACGAACTGCTGAACAAACGCGGCGACCGCTTCGATTTCGTCATCGGCAATCTCATTCCGGCCGAACATCTGGATGGCGACCTCAACGAGGTGACGAAGGCGCTGGAGAAACATACGGTGCACGACATGGCGAGAGATGGTGACGCGAGTTTCGTGCCGGTCGGCCTGCCGGTTGCGGCGCCGCGCCGCGAGATTCCGGTTCCTGCAGTCTAACCACCGGCATTGCCATGACGATCGATATCCGCAGCGATGATCCAGCGGCTTCGGATTTACGCCGGTGCGTTACGCCCCGATCTCCTTGAGGCGGATGGCCTGGCGCGCCAGCAAGCGCTCGACATCGGCAATATCGAGCGCCGAGAGCTTGGCGCCCGGCTTGCGCAAGGTGGCGGACTTGATCACGCCGCGCTTGGCAAGCACATATTTGCGCGAGGCAAGACCGATGCCCTGCTGCTGTTCGTAGCGGGCGAGCGGCAGATAGGCGTCAAAGATCGCATGGGCGCGATCGGGATTTCCGGCGGCATAGGCCTCGACGACACCAACCATCATCTCCGGATAACAAAAGCCGGTCATGGCGCCATCGGCGCCGCGGCTCATCTCTTCGGGCAGGAAAAGCCCGCCATTGCCGCAAAGGATGGAGATGCGCCGCATGGCGCCCTTGTCGCTGGCGGCGCGAAGTGCCGAGATCTTCGACAGACCCGGCCAATCTTCATGTTTGAGCATGACGCAGTTCGGCACCTCGTTGACGATGCGCTCGATGACCTTGGGCGCAATCGTCACGTTGGTGGTGAGCGGATAATCCTGCAGCACGAAGGGCGTATCGCCTAGGGCCTCGCCAACCGACTGGTAGAAGGCGAAGGCCTGATCGTCGGTCTTGACGGTCCAGGGTGGCGCGACCATGACGCCGGCGGCACCCTCACCCATGACGGCTTCGGCGAGTTCGCTCATCGGCGCAAGCCCTGGCGCCGAAACGCCGACGACAACAGGAAGGCGCCCGTCGAGGCGCTTCAGCACCCGTTCGACAACTGTCCGCGATTCCTCGGCGGTCAGCTTCGGAGCCTCGCCGAGCTGACCAAGCACCGTCAGGCCGGTGACACCGGCGCCCTCGTAGAAATCGACCATGCTGTCTATGCTGGCGAGATCGAGCGCGCCGTCATCGGTGAAGGGGGTTACGGCGATCACATAGACGCCCTTGGCATCTTCAGTCAGTCTGGCCATTGGTGCTCTCCAATTCAGCGGCCGAAGAACAGCGCTTCGGCATTTCGAACAAAAATCTTCTCAGCAATCGCGGGGTTGTCGATGGCGGCATGCATGGTCTCTACCAGCTCGGCGTCATCGGGCATGCCGTCCCACAATTCGGTGTGCGGCCAATCGCTGCCCCAGAGCAGCCTCTCCGCATGGCTGGCGGCAAGAGCGCAGGTGACCTCGGCAAAACCGTCGTAATTCACGTCCTTCGTCAGACGATAGGGCGCGGTGACTTTGACGTAGGCCTCGGCTCTGTCCGTCAGTCTTTTCAGGGCATCGACATGCAATGATCTCGTCTCTCTGGCAAGCGGAATGAAGCCGAGATGGTCGATGACGATGGGCAGGCGGATGCCGGACAGCGTTGCCGCAATATCGGGAAGTTGTTCGGGATTGATCTGCAACTGCAGCGACCAGCCGAGAGGGGCAATGCTTTCCGCCAGTGTTCTGGCGGCGGCGAGTGGGAGGCCGCCCTTGTTGCGCGTATTGATCCGCACGCCGCGCACGCCGAGCCGGTCGAGCCGCTCTATCTCGGTTTCTGCGGTTTCGGGATCGATGACGACGATGCCGCGCAGACGATCTGGATAGGCGGCCAGCGCCTCGAGCAGCACCCTGTTGTCGAGGCCATAGACGCTTGGCTGCACCAATACGCCCCTGTCGATGCCGAGGCTGCCGGAGAATTCGATCCAGTCGGCAATCGTCGCGATGTCAGGCGTGTAGCTGCGTGGCGTGTTGAGCGGAGCGCCGACGCGAAAGACGTGGAAATGCGTATCGACCGTGCCTTGCGGCAGTGCCGCCCGCGGCAGCCGCGTCAGCGGCCGGCGGGGCAGGCAAAGCGGTGCGTCCATATCAGCGGCGCTCATCGCGCGTCGAGCTCCTCGCTTTGCAGGAAGTCGAAGTCGGCGCCTTCGTCGGCCTGGAGCACGCGTTCCTGATAGAGCTTCGCATAGCCGCGCGACGGCGCAGGGGAAGGCCGATTGACGACATCAAGCATGCGGCGATCGAATTCCGCCTGGTCGATATCGAGGTCGATGCGCCGGCCCTCGACGTCGAGGCGAATACGATCGCCGGTGCGGATGATCGCCAGAGGACCGCCATCGGCAGCCTCAGGCGCGATATGGAGGATGATCGTGCCGAAGGCCGTGCCGCTCATGCGGGCATCGGAAATCCGCACCATGTCCTTCACACCCTGCCGCGCGAGCTTGCGGGGGATGGGTAGATAGCCGGCTTCCGGCATGCCGGGCGCACCCTTTGGTCCGGCATTGCGCAGGACCAGGATGTCATCGGCATGGACGTCGAGATCGTCGCTGTCGATGCGCAGCGTCATATCCTCGACGGAATCGAAGACCACGGCGCGTCCGATATGCTGGAGCAGCTCCTTGGAGGCAGCCGACTGTTTGATGACGGCGCCGCGCGGCGCGAGATTGCCGTACAGGACGGCGATCGTTCCGATCGGCTTCAACGGTTTCTCGACGGTGCGGATGATGGTCTGGCCCGGTTCGTCGATGACATCGTCGATGATCTCGCCGATCGTCCTGCCGTAGACCGTCGGGGCGCTGCCGTCGATTTCATGGCGCACCGCCTTCAACAGAGCCGGGACGCCGCCCGCCTCGTGGAACTGCTCCATATAATGCTGGCCGGAGGGCTGCAGGTCGACGAGCAGGGGAATGCTTCGGCCCAGGCGGTCGAGTTCGGCCATGTCGAGGCGCAGGCCGAGGCGGCCGGTGATTGCGGCAAGATGGACGACGGCATTGGTCGAGCCGCCCATCGCCTGCAGCGCGACGAGACCGTTGCGGATTGCCTGCGGCGTCAGGATATCGCGCACGGTTGGGGAAGCCTCATCCATGGCGAGACGTGCAGCGACACGGCCCGTCTCCTCGGCAAGGCGGACCCGTTCGGATTCGACGGCGGGTGCCGAACCGGCGCGGGGAAGGCAGAGCCCCATGACCTCGGTCAGGTTCGCCATGGTGCTCGCCGTGCCCATCACCGTGCAGGTGCCGATCGAGCTGGCCAGCTTGTTGTTGACCTCGGCGATCTCGGCCTCGTCGATCTCTCCGGCGCGGAAGCGCCCCCAGAAACGGCGACAATCCGTACAGGCGCCAAGCCGTTCACCCTTGTGGTGGCCGACGGCCATCGGGCCGGTCGGCAGGAAGATCGCCGGTATCTCGCTGCTGGCGGCCGCCATGATCTGGGCCGGCAGGGTCTTGTCGCAGCCGCCGATCAGGACGACGGCATCCATCGGCTGGGCGCGGATCATCTCTTCCGTTTCCATCGCCATCAGATTGCGCAGATACATCGAGGTCGGCGAGGCAAAGCTCTCGTGGATCGAGATCGTCGGAAACACCATGGGCATCGCACCCGCCAGCATCACGCCGCGTTTGGTTGCCTCGATGAGTTGCGGCACATTGCCGTGACAGGGATTGAAATCACTGTAGGTATTGGCGATGCCGACGATCGGACGGTCGAGCGCATCGTCCGAATAACCCATGGCCTTGATGAATGCTTTGCGCAGGAAAAGGGAGAATCCCTGATCGCCATAACTCGTCAGCTTGCGGCGAAGACCGTTCGACAAAGCTGTTCCTCCCTCGCCAAATTGATCCATGGCCGTGGCGTCAGGGTAGAGGGATACCGATGATTGTCAATAAATAAGATGGCGCCATTGTATCGTATTTTTGGATTTCTTCAGTGATCGCCATAGAATATAATGAAAATCTCCGAAATTCGTGCTTTCGCTCGGCAGTCAGGTGATTGGCTTTTGCGGTGAAACAGGGTAGATTATTGATAAATTGAATTGAACATAGAGGAAGCGCCGTGATGGGAATGGAGCGACGGCGTATCGGCATTATCGGCGCCGGCTGGGTCAGTGCCTACCATCTGCCTGCATGGATGCGGCAATCGGAACGAGCCGAGGTCGTGGCGATTGCCGATCCGTCGCCGAGCGCCATCGAAGCTCGGCTTGCCGCCTTCGATATCGCGCACCACTATACAAGTGCGCAGGCGATGCTGGATGCCGAGCAGCTCGATGCCGTTGATATCTGCGCGCCGCGGGAATTCCATGTCGAGTTGGTCCGGCTGGCGGCGGCAAAGGGCCTCGACATCATCTGCCAGAAGCCGCTGGCACCCTCCTATGGCGAGGCGATCGATCTGCTGGCAAGCCTTCCCAACATGGGCAGGTTGATGATCCACGAGAACTGGCGGTTCCGCGCCTATTATCGGCGGATGAAGGCATGGCTCGACGAGGGGCTTGCCGGCGAGATCCGCCAGGTGCAGTTCGAATTCCTGTCCAGCGGCATGATCGCGGATGCGGAGGGAAAGAGGCCGGCGCTGATACGCCAGCCGTTTTTCCGGATGCAGCAGCGATTGCTGGTCATGGAAGTCATGATCCATCATCTCGATACGCTGAGATATCTTCTGGGCGAGTTGGAGGTGGTCACTGCGCGGCTTGAGAGGAGCAATCGCGATATCGTCGCGGAGGATGTCGCAAGCGTCGTCCTGCGCCGGACGAGCGATGGCATTCTCGTCACCATCAATGCCAATCTCGCGGTGCATGGCGCGCCGCCGTCGCCGCGCGATCACTTACGCATCTTCGGGGCGCGCGGCACGCTCGAACTTGATGGCAATCTGCTCTCGGCTGAGGGTGCGCAGCAGCGCCGGGAAAGCTTCGATCCTGACGAGACCTACCAGGGCGCCTATGACGCGACCATCGCGCATTTCCTCGACAGCCTCGATGGAAAGGTGGCGATGGAGACATCGCCGGGCGATAACATCAAGACGCTTGCTCTTGTCGAGGATATCTATCGCCTGAGCCGGTTCGACCCGGAACGCAATCCACTGTAACATGGCCTGCCGTTAGAGCGCCGCGCGTCCGACAGGACGCGCTAAGGACGCTCTACCACATTAAATTGGCGCATAATCCTTTTCCGAAAATCGACTTCGATTTTCGGGGTTATGCTTCAGAGGAGATGACATTTGCAGACGCTCAACGAAAGCCGCGAAGACGGCATCGAGCATGATGATCTAAGCATTGCCCGCGCGCTGGAGGAGGACATCATTTTCGGGCGGCTAGCGCCCGGAACCCGCCTGACTGAAGACGCGCTTCTTGCCCGCTTTCACGTCACGCGCCATTTCGCCCGGCAGGCGATCGTGCAGCTCGAGACAATGGGCATCGTCGTTCGGGAGCGCAACAAGGGGGCGACCGTGCGTTCGCTGACGGCCCGCCAGGTCCAGGAAATCTACGATGTGCGTGAATTGCTGCAACGGCAGGCGGCTCTGTGGATAAAGCTGCCGGCACCCGAGGCATTGATCGAGGAACTGCTGGCTCTGCACGAGGAGCATGGCCGCCACATCGAATCCGGCTATCTCAGGGGTGTGCACGAGGCCAATGACAAATTCCACCTGACGCTCTTCGGCGCCTGCGGCAATGCGCATCTGGTGCAATCGATCGAGCTCTATATGCGGCTCAGCCTGCCGGTGCGCGCCAATTCGATGTCGAGCAAGGAATCGCTGCGCATCTCGCATGAGCACCACCGGCTGATGATCGAGATGCTGCGCGGTGGGGATAACTGGGTTCTCGCCCAGCTCTGCGTCGACCATCTGCAGCCGAGCAAGAAACGTTATCTCGCCTATGTCAGCGAGAATTGACCGGGTCGTGTGAAAGGGAGCGCAAAATTTCGATTGCGCTCCCTTCGCCTACCGGCTCACCAATCGAGGCGCAGGAGAGACACGCCCTGACGCGGTAGGGAGACCTTGAGGGCGATCTTGCCGTCATCGACCTTGACCGACGCCTCACCGTCGATTTCGGCGAGCTTTCCCGAGGCTTCCAGCCTGGCATAGTCTTCGCCGGCCGGATTCTGCGGCTTGCCCATTGTCTTCCAGACGCCGAAGGCGTTGGAATGCTCCTCGTCCATCCTGAAATGCTTGAGCGAGGCGGACATGTCGCCCCAGCCGTCGAGATTGACCGTGATGTCTGCGGACGGCCCGGCTTCATCATCGTCGTGGTAGTGCCAGAGCAGAATGGAAACACCCTTGTCGTCGCGGGTCGCCACGACATTGACATCGGGCTTGCCGCGAACGCCATGGCTCATGATATCTTCGATATCACGGCGATAATCGCTTTCCGATTCCAGCCATTCGCCGCCGAGTTTGCCGAGCATGCGGAAGCCGTTGAGAACAGCCTTGTCGACGCCGTTGGTGGCAAGATCGCGGAAGCCGTCGAAATAGGGCTGGTCGTCGAAGAGGAAGGCCCAGGTGACCGCGCCTTCGATGTGGATGTTGGCGCGTCTTGCGAGCTCATAGGTGCGGATCATGCTTTCGACGACATAGACGCCGTAGAGCGGGCCGTTGCGATAACCGTTCTGGGGATGGACGCGTGCAGAGCAGGCAGCACAGCCTTCCGGATCGGATTCGCCGATCACCACGGGCAGGTGGCGGAGTTCCGGAAACTCATTGATGATGGCAAGGTTCGTCTCGATGTCGCGGAGCTGCTTGTGCAGGCCCATCCGCACGTGACCCTCGTAGATCACCGGATTGCCCTTGGCGTGGAAGGCGAGGAAATCGATCGGCGACTTGTTGTCGACCACATGCTTGAGGAAGGCGCGCAGGAAGGTCTGGGCCTTTTCATTGGCAAAGGCGCCGCAGGTATGCGGCCCGCCGACGCGGGCCTTCGGAAGCGCGCGCTTCAAGGCCTTGGCGCTGACGTCATACATTTCGCAAAATTGCGGGATGGTGCCGGTCCAGTAGTGGCCGTCCGGCTCGTTCCACACTTCCCATGGCCAGCTTGAAACGACGTCCTCGCCATATCTTTCGGCCAGATGGCGCGCCCATGCTTCGATCAGGTCGCCCCATTTCTTCAGGTCCGTCGGCGGGGCCGTCCAGCCGGTGGTGATCGTTGCGTATTTGTCGGCCGGCTCCCATTGGTGGCGATAGGGACCGTCGAAATCGGAGAGCGCTTCGGGCGTGAAGCCGATCTGAATCAGCGGAATATTGCCGGCTTCGACATAGGTGTCGAAGATCTTGTCGATGATCGTCCAGTCGTAGACCGGATTGCCGTACGCATCCTCGGCATACGCATTGGTCGAACCCCATTTGAGGGCAGGCAGGCCATCGCCGCTGGTCAGAAGATTGTGCGCGCGGATGCGGGGCGGCTCGGGGCTGAGTTCTGTGAGTTCCTTGAGCAGCTTCCTGCCGTGCGGGGAGTAAGTGTAGTTCGGCTCGTCGTAGCCGAACCAGTTCCACAAGGGCTCGTACTTGCCGGTCGGCCGGTTGGCGTGAACGGAGATTGTCACGTCATAGGGGCTGCTCATCCTAGTGTCCTCTTGAACGGTCATACCAAAGCCTCCTCCCGAAAGCAGCTGACCTGTCTGATGATGAAGTGCGGCCTCTTGGGAGGGGCGCCGCGCTCGCCGCAAAAGCTAAGCGAAATGCTCTCTTTGTCAATAATATAAAAAAGCAGAACATCGCTATGCGTCAAAAACGCTTGAAAATGCGCAATTATTTATGGCTGGCAAAATTATCAGTTGCCGTTTCTCAAAAAATTGTCGATAACTGCGGCGTGAGTTCGCTCGCCGCCGAGGAGTGCATGTGCCCCGGGCACGTGCAGGTGGGGTTCGCTGGACGCTATCGTCAATTGATTACGGGAAGCGCTCGCCGTGGCGAGTTAAGGAGGAGGAACATCCGATGAAGTTCCGTAAATATGCAGCCATTGCCTTATTGTCGCTCGTGGCCCTTCCGGCATTTGCTCAGGATTTCATTGCCGGCATACCGCGCAACGAAACGCTGATCATCCAGGGCACGCCGCAGCAGAACGCCGACTGGTTCAACCTCTGGGCTCCGGGCGGCGGGGCGGCGGCAAACATCAACGGCCTGCAGCAGCTGACCACCGATACGCTGTGGTTCATCAATCCAGAGGGCGGCAAGGATGCCTGGCAGAATGCGCTGGCCAGCGAACCGCCGAGCTACAATGCCGATTTCACCGAGATGACGGTGAAATTGCGCAAAGGCATCTTCTGGAGCGACGGTGTCGAATTCACCAGCGACGACGTGGTCTATACCGTGCAGACGCAGATCGATCATCCCGGCATGGCCTGGAGCGCGCCCTTCACCGTCAATGTCGCGAGCATCGAAAATCCGGATCCGCAGACGGTCGTCTTCCATCTGAAAAAGCCGAACTCGCGCTTCCACACGCTGTTCACCGTGCGCTGGAATGCTGCCTGGATCATGCCGAAGCACGTCTTCGAGAAGGCCGCAGATCCGCTGTCCTTCAACAACAATCCGCCGGTTTCGCTCGGGCCCTACCAGCTGCAGAGCTATGACAAGGGCGGCAACTGGACGATCTGGAAGCTGCGCGACGACTGGCAGCGCACGTCGATCGGCCTGGCTGCGGCACAACCGCCTGAGGTCAAATACGTCGTCTATCGTGCGGCCGGCAATCCGGAAGCTCGCGTCATCGAACAGCGCAACCACAATCTCGACGTCATCAACGACATGGCGCCCGAGGGCATGTTCTCGATCATGCGCGACAGCAAGAGCACGGCCTCCTGGCTGAAGGGCTTCCCTTTCGCGCATCCGGACCCGACGCTGCCTTCCGTTCTCTTCAATACGAAGAAGGCGCCCTTCGACAGCAAGGACGTGCGCTGGGCTCTCGCTCTGCTGATCGATATCCGCGAAGTGGCCCTCGGCTCCTACCGCGGCGCGGCCAATATCGCCGCCCTTGCCACGCCGCCGACGGGTTCTGCCCCGGACGATTATTATGCACCGATGCAGGACTGGCTGACGAATTTCGAGCTCGACACCGGATCCCGGAAGATCAAGCCTTACGATCCGAACATCTCGGCGCAGATCGCCAATATGGTGCGCGGCCAATGGGCCGATCAGATCCCGACCGATCCGGCCAAGCTGCAGCGCACATTCGGCTTCGGCTGGTGGAAGAAGGACGCTGAGGCTGCAACCGAGCTGCTGCAGAAGGCAGGCTTCAAGAAAAGCGGCCGCCAGTGGGTGAAGCCAGACGGCACGCCCTTTACGATCCGCCTGCAGGTGGAAGGCGATGCCATCCCGACGCTTGCCCGCGCCGGCACGGTGATTGCCCAGCAATGGACGCAAGCCGGCATCGCCACCAAGGTCGATGTCGCCGGCCCGACCAATGGCCAGCGTCTCAGCACCGGCGATTTCGAGGCGGCGATCTACTGGAGCATCGAGACCTGGGGCGGTCATCCCGACCTCTCCTTCTTCCTCGACAGCTATCATTCGGAGTTCATCAAGCCGGTCGGGCAGATCCAGCCGCCGCGCAATCTGCAGCGCTGGCAGGATCCGCGTCTCGACCAGATCATCGAGCGCAATCGGTCGATCGCCTTCGATTCGCCCGATGTCGCCAAGCTCGGCCAGGACTTCCTGAAGCTTGCCGTCGAGGAAATGCCGATGATCCCGCTGATGGCCTACAACAAGTTCGCACCCCTCGATACGACCTACTGGACCAACTATCCGAGCGCCGACAATCCCTATTCGGCCTCGGGTCCGAACTGGTCGAACATTCGCTACATGGTGGTCGGGCTGAAGGCCAATCCGGATGCGCCGAAGCCTTGATCGAGGCACAACAAAGGAAACAGCCGGCCGCCGGCTGTTTCGGTTCTGCTATTGAAAGGTCGATGTCATGAACGGCTTTCTGATCTATGCGGCAAAACGCTTTCTGCAATTTCTCTTTGTGGTCTTCACCGGCATCACGCTGGCCTTCCTGATCGCGCATTTTTCGCCGGTCGATCCGATCGAGCAGACCGTATCGCTGTTGACGAGCTTCGGCTCCACCGATCCGCAGGCCGTCGAAATCCTCCGCGAATCGCTGCGCGAGCTCTACGGCACCGGCGGCCCGCTGCTGGAGCAGTATTTCACCTTCTGGGGCCGTGTGCTGACCGGCGATTTCGGCCCGTCGCTTTCCTCTTTTCCGACCCCCGTCATGACCGTGATCGGCCGGGCGCTGCCCTGGACGGTCGGGCTTCTGACGCTCGCAACGATCATTTCCTGGATCATCGGTAATTTTCTCGGTGCGCTTGCCGGCTATTTCCGCAGCAGCAAGCTGCTGAAGGTCGCCGGCATCGTCATCATGGCGCTGCAGCCGATCCCGACCTACATCATCGGTCTCAGCCTGGTGATCCTCTTCGGTTTCATCTGGCCGATCCTGCCGATCAGCGACGGCGCGCAGGTCAATCTCGCGCCGGCCTTCAACTGGGCCTTCATCAGCTCGGTGATCGAACACGGCATCCTGCCGGCCCTGACCCTCGTGCTCGTCGGCATCGGCGGCTGGTTCATCTCGATGCGCTCGCTGGTTTCCAACATCGTCACCGACGATCACGTCGTCTATGCCGAGCTTGGCGGCGTGCGCTCGCGCAGCATCTTTTCGCAATATGTGGCGCGCAACGCCATGCTGCCGCAGGTCACCGGCCTGGCACTCAGTCTCGGCAACGTCTTCGGCGGCGCCGTCATCGTCGAGTTCGTCTTCAATTATCCAGGGATCGGCAAGCTTCTGATCTCCGGCATCTATTCCGGCGATTACAGCCTCGTGCTCGGTGTCACCACAATCGCCATCATCGCGGTTGCCGCCGCGGTCTTCGTGATCGACATCATCTATCCGCTGATCGATCCACGCGTGAAACTGGGGTAATCCGTGATGTTCAAAGTCCTCAGAGACCTGCTGCGCTACAACAAGGAGTTCCTGCTCGGAACCATCCTGATCTCTATCATCCTGGCGCTGATCGTGGCGTCGTTCTTCTCGCCCTATGACGAGAATGCTATCTATGTCGTCGCGCCCGACATGCCGCCTTCGGCCGAATTCTGGCTCGGCACCACCTCGCGCGGCCAGGAGGTTTTCTGGCAGATCGCCGCCTCGATGCGCAATACGCTGTTCTTCGGTATCATCGTCGCCTTCGTCAGCCGCATCATCGCCATCGCCGTCGGGCTGATCTCCGGCTATATCGGCGGCCGGACCGACCAGATCATCATGGCGGTCAACGATACGCTCGGCGCACTGCCGAACATTCCGATCCTGCTGCTTCTGGTCTTCGTGCTCCGCGACCAGATGACGTGGTTCATGCTGGCGATCACCGCAGCGCTGCTCGGATGGACGCACGACAGCCGCCTGATCCGGTCCGTCGCCCTGTCTCTCCGTCAGCGGGAATTCACGCGGCACGCGGTCTTCTCGGGCATGCGCACACGGCAGATCCTCATCCGCGAACACCTGCCCTATGTCATGCCGATCGTCTTCTTCACGACGATGAACAACATGATCTGGGCGATCGGTCTCGAGGTAACGCTCTCGGTGCTCGGATTTTCCGACATCAACCGGCCGACGATCGGCGGCATGATCTACTGGGCCAATGCGCATTCCGCGATGGTATCGGGCATATGGTGGTGGGTCGCTTTTCCGATGCTCTTCGTCGTCATCCTGTTCCTCGGCCTATTCATGCTCGCCATGTCGGTGAACGAATATATCGACCCGCGCTCGCGGCTCGCCCGCATGGGAGCTTGAGGAGATGCAGAACCTGATGAGGACGCAGCCTTTGACCCTTGCCGAAAACGCCACGGACGCGCTGACGATCGACAGGCTGAAATGCTATTACGTCAATGATTATTTCGGCGTGCGGCGGGAGATCCGTGCAGTCGACGATATCAGCCTGACCATCCGCAGAAACGAGATCTACGGCATTGCTGGTGAATCTTCGAGCGGCAAGACATCGCTGATCAAGACGCTTGCCGGCGCCATCCGTCCGCCGATGCGCGTCGTCGGCGGAACGGTGAAATTCAATTTTGCCGACGGTCCGATCGATGTCTATGGCGAACCGAATAAGATGAAGGCGGCACGCTGGCGTCACCTTTCCTACATCATGCAGGGTTCGATGAACGTGCTGAACCCGGTCAGAAGGGTCAAACACGCCTTCACCGATTTCGCCTCCCGCCATATCAACCTCGATCCCGCCGGCTTCCGGGCGCGCGTCGAGGCGCACCTTGCCAGGCTGCATCTCGATCCGCATGTGCTCGAGGCTTTTCCGCACCAGCTTTCCGGCGGCATGCGCCAGCGTCTGACGATTGCTCTCGCCACCGTCTGCGAGCCGGAATTCATCATCGCCGACGAGCCGACGACGGCGCTCGACGTGCTCGTGCAGCAAGACGTTCTGGCGCTGATCAAGGAAGTGCAGGCCCGCATGCAATCCTCGGTCATTTTCGTGACCCACGACATGTCGGTGCATGCCGCCATCACCGATCGGCTGGCCATCATGTATGCAGGACGGCTGGCGGAGGAGGGGCCGACGCAGGCGATCTTCGACAATCCCCAGCATCCCTACACCGTCCATCTGATCGGCAGCTTGCCGCGCATTGGCGACGTCTCGACGCGGAAGAGCCTCAGGGGCAAGCCGCCGGCACTTTCGGATCCGCCTTCGGGATGCCGCTTCCATCCACGCTGTCCGATCGCGATCGACAAATGCGCACGTGAAGTGCCGGCCATGCTGCCGAGCGCCACGGGAGGAAGGGTCGCATGCTTCCGTGCCGGGGAGTATCAGATCCAATGAGCAGTAATTTCCTTCTCGAACTCGACCATGTCACCAAGCTCTTTCCGATCGGCGGTTTCTTCTCGCGCGAAAAGATGAAGGCGGTCGATGATGTCAGCTTTGCCCTTGCCGCCGACAAGCCCGAGATATTCACGATCGTCGGCGAATCCGGCTCCGGAAAATCGACGCTGGCGAAGATGATCCTCGGCAGCGAAAAGGCCGATCGGGGCAGCATTCATTTCGACGGTACGGATGTGAAGGCGGTACGGTCCCGCAGGGATCGCGAAGCCTTCATGGCCAAGGTCCAGCCGGTCTTTCAAAATCCGTTCGAAGCTTTCAATCCGCTGACGCGGATCGACGAGTATCTGCTGGCCACCGCCCATCGCTTCAAGGGAGCAAAGAGCCGCGCCGAGAAAGAGGCGCTTGCCGACGTTGCCCTCCAACGCGTCGGCCTGTCGATGGCGGAGATAAAGGGTCGCTTCTCACACGAGCTTTCAGGCGGCCAATTGCAGCGCATCGCCGTCGCCCGTGCGCTGATACCCGAGCCGAAGCTGATCGTGGCGGACGAGCCGGTCTCGATGGTCGACGCATCGCTGCGCATGTCGATCGTCAATCTCTTCCGCGATCTGCGCGATGCACTCAACGTCTCGATCGTCTACATCACCCATGACCTTGCGACCGCCTATTACATTTCCGACCGCGTGGTGATCATGCGCAAGGGCGTGGTGGTGGAGAGCGGCGATGCCAGGGACGTGCTGGAACATCCGAAACATGCCTATTCGATCGCGTTGAAGAACGCCGTTCTGCCGCCCAACCCGCGCGAGGCATCGGCGATCCTGCGCCTGCGGCAACGCAATGCCGAGACAAGTGAAGCCACTTCCGGCAGTGGCGACCGCCTTGCCAGATGAAGCGCAATTTTTGAGCTTCACTGTTTAAATCGTCGCGGCGACCTGGAACGCGTCGCTCCGTCTTTGCGGTTCCAATTCCATCGATTTGCGGGCATGGTCTCGCGCAATGAGCACAGATTCGTCCGATCTCTTTGGCGCGCTTTTCGAGGCACCGCCCGCGAACCGAACGGTTCCGGTGCTGGTGCCGATGCCGGCGCCGAAACCCTATTCCTATTCGGTGCCGGATGGCATGGCGGTCGAGCCCGGCTCGGTCGTGCAGGTGCCGCTCGGCCCGCGGCAGGTGATCGGCGTCGTCTGGGACGGCGGCGAGGACGGCGTCGATCCGAAGAAGCTTCGGCCGATCAGCCATGTCTTCGACTGCCCGCCGCTTGCCAGGGAGATGCGGGATTTCATCGATTGGGTGGCGACCTATACGCTCTCGCCGCCCGGCCTAGTCGCCCGCATGGCGCTGCGGGCGCCGAACGCCTTCGAGCCGGAACCGATGGTGGAAGGGTTGAAGCTGGTTGGCGGCGAACCGGAGCGGATGACGCCGGCGCGCGCCCGGGTCCTCGCTACCGCCTCCGACGGTTTTTCCTGGACACGCAGCGGTCTTGCCCATGCGGCAGGTGTCTCGACGAGTGTCGTCGACGGGCTGATCACGCTGGGCATCTTCGAGACTGTATTCCTGCCGCCGCCGCCGGTCGTAGCGATGCCGGATCCGGATTTTGCCGCAGCACGTCTCGAAGGGCCGCAGAAGCAGGCGGCCGAAGAGATCGTTTCCGATGTCCGCAGATGCGAATTTTCGGTGTCGCTGATCGACGGGGTGACCGGTTCCGGCAAGACAGAAGTCTATTTCGAGGCGATTGCCGAGACGCTGAAACGCGGCAAGCAGGTGCTGATCCTGCTGCCGGAGATCGCGCTGACGGCCAGTTTCATGGAGCGCTTTCAGGACCGCTTCGGGGCAAAGCCGGCCGAATGGCATTCCGATCTTGCGCCGCGTATGCGCGAAAAGGTCTGGCGCCAGGCGGTGACCGGCGAAGTGCGCGTCGTGGCGGGCGCCCGCTCGGCGCTCTTCCTGCCCTTCGAGGATCTCGGCCTGATCATCGTCGACGAGGAACACGATCCCGCCTACAAGCAGGAGGATCGCGTCTTCTACAATGCTCGCGACATGGCCGTCGTGCGCGGCCGCATCGGCGATTTCCCCGTCATCCTGGTGTCGGCGACGCCGTCGGTCGAAAGTCAGGTCAACGGCCAGAGCGGCCGCTACAGCACCGTCCACCTGCCGACGCGTTTCGGCGATGCGGCGATGCCGGACCTGCATCTGGTCGATATGCGCAGGCACGCGCCGGAGCGGGGCGGCTTCCTGTCGCCGGTGCTGATCCGGGCGATCGGCAAGACGGTGGAAAAGCGCGAACAGGCGCTGCTGTTTCTCAACCGGCGCGGTTATGCGCCGCTGACGCTCTGCCGGGTCTGCGGCCACCGGTTCCAATGCCCGCAATGTTCGAGCTGGCTGGTGGAGCATCGTTTCCGCAAGCAGCTGCAATGCCATCAATGCGGCCATGCCGAGCGCACGCCGGAGGCCTGCCCGGAATGCGGCACGCTCGACCATCTCGTCGCCTGCGGGCCAGGCGTCGAGCGCATCGCCGAGGAGGTGGAACGGCATTTCCCGGAGGCGCGAACGATCGTTCTCTCGTCCGATATCATGGGCGGGGTGAAGCGGCTGCGGCTGGAGCTGGAAGCGATCGCCAAGGGCGAGGCCGATATCGTCATCGGCACCCAGCTCGTCGCCAAGGGCCACAATTTTCCGCTGATGACGCTGGTCGGCATCGTCGATGCCGATCTCGGCCTTGCCAATGGCGACCCGCGCGCGGCCGAGCGCACCTTCCAGCTTTTATCGCAGGTGACGGGCCGGGCCGGGCGCACCGGCCTCAAGAGTCATGGGTTGCTGCAGACCTACCAGCCGCAGCATCCTGTCATGCAGGCGATCGTTTCCGGCGATTCCGACGCTTTCTACGAGCGCGAGATCACCGAACGCGAACGCGCCCTGTTGCCGCCCTTCGGCAGGCTCGCCTCGATCATCGTTTCGGCCGAAACCCGCCACGACGCCGAAAACCACGCGCGCGGCATGCGCAACGCCGCGCCGCAGGTGTCGGGCATCTCGGTGCTCGGCCCGGCCGAAGCGCCGCTCGCGCTGGTGCGCGGCCGCCACCGCTTCCGTCTGTTGGTGCACGGCCGGCGGAACTCTGACATGCAAGGGTTCCTGCGGGCGATGCTGTCGCAATCGCCCAAAGAGCGCGGATCGGTGCAGGTGCAGCTGGATATCGATCCGCAGAGTTTTCTCTAAATCAAATAAGGCCGCCATTCCCTCCTTTTTCGGCGCATGCCATAAAACACTGATTCATCCGGGTGATTTGGGGCTGACGCATGGAGTTTTACTTTCCGACCGAGTTTGGCGAGCAGCTTGCCTTTTGCTCCGCCGCTTTCACGGCGCTCGCCGGCTTCATCATGATGTTCGCGCCGGGCCAAACTTTCCGTCTTCTCGGTCTGCAGGCGCAGGAGGGGCGGCCGGAAGGCTTCGGCGAGGGGCGCTCGATGGGCGGTTTCTATCTCGGCTTCGGGCTGTCGGCGATCATGCTCGCCCAGGACTGGATCTATATGGCGCTCGGCGCCTCCTTCGCGATGGCTGCCTTTGCCCGCGTCATCTCGATCCTGTCCGATAAGGGAAGTAATCTCGTCAACTATTTACTCCTGGTTGTGCAGATCGCTTTGGCGGCGCTACCGCTGCTCTACGTTTTCGGCTTCATCCAGACGTGACTCTCGCTGCCGGCAGACGGCGTCTTCGGCCTGCTTTCAGGCCATTGCGCGATTTTGCAGACAGAAATTCATGTGAAAGGCGTATTCGGGCATTACGCGTGTTGCGAGTCCGAACATCCTATGTTAGACGGACCCCGAATTTCGGAAGAAGCAAGAGGCTTCTCTTGTGATTTCTGGGGGAAATCAAAACGAATTCAAGATCATAGGTTCGGCGCCCGCCGAGAGCCGGATTTTGGGTTGAAATCAGGGAAATTTGTGCCAGTGGCAGACACGTCCCAGCTTACTTCTGGTGTTGCAGAGCGCTATGCCTCGTCGCTTTTCGAATTGGCGCTCGAGCAGGGCGCCGTCGATAGCGTCACCGCCGATCTTGACCGTTTCCAGGCGATGCTGGATGAGAGCGCCGATCTGAAGCGCTTCGTCGCAAGCCCGGTTTTTTCCGCTGAAGACCAGCTGAAGGCGATCGTCGCCATCAGCGAGAATGCCGGCATCAGCGGTTTCTTCGCCAATTTCCTGAAGGTCGTGGCGCGTAACCGCCGCCTGTTCGCCCTGCCGGGCATGATCAAGGCCTTCCGCATCATCGCCGCGAACCATCGCGGTGAAATCTCCGCCGAGGTCACCTCGGCGCATGCGCTTTCGCAAGCGCAGGAAACCGAATTGAAGGTGGCACTCAAGAGCGTTACCGGCAAAGACGTGACGATTGCCGTCACGGTTGATCCGTCAATTCTTGGTGGTCTGATCGTGAAGGTCGGGTCCCGTCAGATTGATACGTCTCTTCGTACCAAACTCTCTACCCTTAAGCTCGCATTGAAAGAGGTTGGCTGATGGATATCCGCGCCGCGGAAATTTCCGCAATTCTCAAAGACCAGATTAAAAATTTCGGCAAAGAGGCAGAAGTCTCGGAAGTCGGCCAGGTTCTCTCCGTCGGTGACGGTATCGCTCGTGTCTATGGTCTGGACAATGTCCAGGCCGGCGAAATGGTCGAGTTCCCGGGCGGCATCCGCGGCATGGCGCTGAACCTCGAATCCGACAATGTCGGCGTCGTCATCTTCGGCTCCGACCGCGACATCAAGGAAGGCGACACCGTTAAGCGGACCGGCGCCATCGTTGACGTTCCGGTTGGTCCGGAACTGCTCGGCCGCGTCGTCGACGCGCTCGGCAATCCGATCGACGGCAAGGGCCCGATCAATGCGACGCGCCGTTCGCGCGTCGACATCAAGGCTCCCGGCATCATTCCGCGCAAATCGGTTCATGAGCCGATGTCGACCGGCCTCAAGGCCATCGACGCGCTGATCCCGGTCGGCCGCGGCCAGCGCGAGCTGGTCATCGGCGACCGCCAGACCGGTAAGACTGCGATCCTTCTCGATGCCTTCCTCAACCAGAAGGCTATTCACGACAACGGTCCGGAAGGCGAAAAGCTTTACTGCGTCTACGTCGCCATCGGCCAGAAGCGTTCGACCGTCGCACAGTTCGTCAAGGTGCTCGAAGAGCGCGGCGCGCTGAAATATTCGATCATCGTCGCCGCCACTGCTTCCGATCCGGCGCCGATGCAGTACCTGGCCCCGTTTGCCGGCTGCGCCATGGGCGAATACTTCCGTGACAATGGCATGCATGCGCTGATCGGTTACGACGACCTGTCCAAGCAGGCCGTTTCCTACCGCCAGATGTCGCTGCTGCTGCGCCGCCCGCCGGGTCGCGAAGCTTATCCGGGTGACGTTTTCTACCTGCACTCGCGCCTGCTTGAGCGCGCTGCGAAGATGAACGATGACATGGGCGCCGGTTCGCTGACGGCTCTGCCGGTCATCGAAACGCAGGGCAATGACGTTTCGGCCTTCATTCCGACCAACGTGATCTCGATCACCGACGGCCAGATCTTCCTTGAAACCGACCTGTTCTATCAGGGTATCCGCCCGGCCGTGAACGTCGGTCTGTCGGTTTCCCGCGTCGGTTCGTCGGCACAGATCAAGGCGATGAAGCAGGTTGCCGGCTCGATCAAGGGCGAACTCGCCCAGTATCGCGAAATGGCCGCCTTCGCCCAGTTCGGTTCGGACCTTGACGCTGCGACACAGCGCCTGCTGAACCGTGGTGCACGCCTGACCGAACTCCTGAAGCAGCCGCAGTTTTCGCCGCTGAAGACGGAAGAGCAGGTCGCCGTGATCTTTGCTGGCGTCAACGGCTATCTCGACAAGCTGCCGGTCGCTTCGGTCGGCAAGTTCGAGCAGGGCTTCCTCTCATATCTGCGTTCGGAAGGCTCTGCCATCCTCGACGCGATCCGCACGGAAAAGGCAATCAGCGACGATACCAGGGGCAAGCTCACCGCTGCTCTCGATAGCTTCGCAAAGTCTTTCTCGTAATCAGGCCCTAAGTTAGGACGGATCACGGATGCCTTCACTTAAGGATCTGAAAAACCGGATCGCCTCCGTCAAGGCGACGCAGAAGATCACCAAGGCGATGAAAATGGTCGCCGCGGCGAAGCTTCGGCGTGCGCAGGAGGCGGCCGAGGCCGCCCGGCCTTATTCGCAGCGCATGGGTGTGGTTCTGGCGAACATCGCCAAGGCCGTCACCGATGCCGACGGCGCACCGACGCTGATGACCGGCACCGGCCAGGACAAGGTCCATCTGCTGGTGGTCTGCACGGCCGAGCGTGGTCTTTGCGGCGGTTTCAACTCGCAGATCGCACGCTTTGCACGCGAACATGTCCGCAAGCTGCTTGCCGAAGGCAAGACGGTGAAGATCTTCACCGTCGGCAAGAAGGGTCACGACATCCTTCGCCGCGAATTCGCCTCGCTCATCATCGAGCGCAAGGAATTGCGCGACGTCAAGCGCGTCGGCTTCGAGAATGCGGACCAGATCGGCAAGCGCATCATCGAGATGTATGCTGCTGGCGAGTTCGACGTCTGCACGCTGTTCTATTCCGAGTTCAAGTCGGTGATCAGTCAGATTCCGACGGCGCAGCAGCTCATCCCGGCTTCAACGGGAGCTGTGCAGACCGAAGATGCCGCACATGCAGGCGCCGTCTACGAATACGAGCCGGATCCGGCATCGATCCTCGAAGATCTGATCCCGCGCAACATCTCCGTCCAGATCTTCCGCGCGCTCCTTGAGAACGTCGCAGGCGAGATGGGCGCCAAGATGAGCGCTATGGACAATGCGACGCGTAATGCCGGTGAGATGATCAACAAGCTGACGCTGAGCTATAACCGCCAGCGTCAGGCGCAGATCACCAAGGAACTCATTGAAATCATTTCGGGCGCGGAAGCGCTCTGAGGCTAGGAAAAGAGGGTCAGAAAATGGCTGAGGCAGCTACCCCCAAGATCGGCTCTGTCGGCAGAGTCACCCAGGTTATCGGCGCCGTCGTCGACGTTGCGTTCGAAGGCGAACTGCCGAAGATCCTGAACGCGCTGGAAACCAGTAACAACGGCAACCGCCTGGTTCTCGAAGTTGCGCAGCACCTTGGCGAAAATGTCGTCCGTACGATCGCGATGGATTCGAGCGAAGGTCTCGTCCGCGGCCAGGAAGTCGCCGATACCGGCGCTCCGATCATGGTTCCGGTCGGTAACGAGACGCTCGGCCGCATCATGAACGTCATCGGTGAGCCGGTTGACGAAGCCGGTCCGCTGGTCACCGCTCACAAGCGCGCCATCCACCAGGATGCACCGTCCTATGTCGAGCAGTCGACGGAATCGCAGATCCTCGTCACCGGCATCAAGGTCGTCGATCTTCTGGCTCCCTATGCACGCGGCGGCAAGATCGGCCTCTTCGGCGGCGCCGGCGTCGGCAAGACCGTTCTGATCATGGAGCTGATCAACAACGTCGCCAAGGCGCATGGTGGTTACTCGGTTTTCGCAGGCGTCGGTGAACGCACCCGCGAAGGCAACGACCTCTACCACGAAATGATTGAATCGAACGTCAACAAGCATGGCGGCGGCGAAGGCTCGAAGGCGGCACTTGTTTACGGTCAGATGAACGAACCGCCGGGCGCCCGCGCCCGCGTCGCCCTGACCGGCCTGACGGTCGCCGAGCACTTCCGCGACCAGGGCCAGGACGTTCTGTTCTTCGTCGATAACATCTTCCGCTTCACGCAGGCAGGTTCCGAAGTGTCGGCTCTGCTCGGCCGCATCCCGTCGGCCGTCGGTTATCAGCCGACGCTCGCAACCGACATGGGCCAGATGCAGGAGCGCATCACGACGACGACGACCGGCTCGATCACCTCGGTCCAGGCCATCTACGTTCCGGCCGACGACTTGACCGACCCGGCGCCGGCGACCTCGTTTGCTCACCTTGACGCAACGACGGTTCTGTCGCGCTCCATCGCTGAAAAGGGCATCTACCCGGCGGTCGATCCGCTCGACTCCACGTCGCGCATGCTCGACCCGATGGTCGTCGGCGAAGAACATTACGACGTCGCCCGTAAGGTGCAGTCGACGCTGCAGCGCTACAAGGCACTGCAGGACATCATCGCCATCCTTGGCATGGACGAACTGTCCGAAGACGACAAGATTGCTGTCGCCCGCGCCCGCAAGATCGAGCGTTTCCTGTCGCAGCCGTTCTTCGTCGCCGAAGTCTTCACAGGTTCGCCGGGCAAACTGGTTGCTCTGGAAGACACGATCAAGGGCTTCAAGGGCCTCGTCAACGGCGAATACGATCACCTGCCGGAAGCTGCCTTCTACATGGTCGGCTCGATGGAAGAAGCGGTCGAAAAGGCCAAGAAGCTCGCAGCTGCTTAATGAGCGATGCGCTAGACGAGATATTCTGCTGCGACTCCTTGAAAGGGGTCGTGGCGGATCTTCCGGAACCAGCAGCGCCGACCGTCTATCGCGCCGATAATGGCGTGCTGATGATGGTGGTGGGTCTGGTCCAGAGCGAGGAAGGCCTCGGTTATCTCGACCAAGCGATAATGCACTGCCCGTTTTGCGGGACTAAATTGCAAGATGCGAAAGCCATAGCCGAGAAGGTAAGTCACTGATGGCTGACAATTTCAACTTTGAGCTCGTTTCGCCGGAGCGTCTGCTGCTGTCGGAGATGGTGACCGAGGTCGTCATCCCTGCGACTGAAGGCGAGATGACGGTCATGGCAAACCATGCACCGACGATGACGACGATCAAGCCGGGCGTCGTGAGCGTGCGTTCGGCCTCCGGCAAGAAGCAAGACTACGTCGTGTTCGGCGGTTTTGCCGATATCCTGCCGACCGGCTGCACATTGCTTGCCGAATCCGCGGTTCCGGTCGAGGAACTCCAGAAGGACGAGCTGACACGCCGCATCGATGCTGCCCGCCAGGAACTCGAACATGCCGAATTGCATGAGCACAAGTCGAAGCTTGAGCACTTCATCATGGAAATGACGCATCTGCGCGGCGTCGTTCAACAGGATTGATCGCAACCGGTTGCGACGAGATGAAAGGCGGCTGCGACAGCCGCCTTTTTTCATGGTGGGTGGAAGTCCCATCGTAAGCTGGTCATAGCGAGCGAAGAGAAGCGGGTAGCTTGAAATGAAGAAGCGGCCGATAGGCCGCTTTGCCGGGATCGTCTCAGAAGCCGGTGCCGCCGCGCAGCTCGATGACGACCGTCTTGAACAATATCTTCAGGTCGAGCAGCAGGCTGAAATTCCTGACATAATAGATATCGCAGGCGATGCGAGCGCGGGCTGCCAGCGGCCGCGCCGTCGGTCCGCGCCAGCCGCGCGTCTGCGCAAGGCCGGTGATGCCGGGGCGCATGATGTGGCGGTAGTGGTAGTCCGGCACCAGTTCCTCGTAGAGCCGACCGGCTGCCCGCATATTGATGGCGTGGCAGCGCGGCCCGACCAACGACATCTCACCCCTGAGAACGTTGAAAAGCTGCGGCAGTTCGTCGATATTGGTCTTGCGGAGCAGCGCGCCGATGCCCGTCACCCGGCTGTCGCCCTTGACGGTCTGTTGAATGCCGCTCGGGTCGCAAGCTTCCGCGCGCATCGACCGGAACTTGAAGACCGTGATCTTCCGGCCGTTCAGCCCCCAGCGGATCTGGCGGAAAAACACCGGACCACCATCGTCGAGTTTGATGAAAAGAGCGATTGCCAGAAAAAGCGGCGCCAGAACGATGAGAGCGCTGACTGAGGCGACGATGTCGATCAACCGCTTCACGCCCAGCCGCACAGCCATCTTTCTTTCGATAATGGAAAAGCTATCCGGCTGGCGAATGTTGGAGTTCGCTATAACCAGGGTCTTGATTTTGTCGTGACGCTGAGACGGATCGAAGCGTGGATTCGTCTTCGAAGTAAAAGCATTCATTACGCAAGGTCCACAAGTTTATATGCGATACTGAACAACATGGAGACAAATACATGGTCACGTATCGTTTGTCATCGGTATAAATAAGAATTTGATAACCCTAAAGACGCCAAAAATGGGAGTATTCGGCGTTAACCTTAATGCCTGTAGTTGCGATTACCGGAAATTTATACTTTGAAAGGAGTAGCCCGATTGGGTTGACGAGATGTCAGCCGGTTTCCGAAAAGGATCGCCGGTCTTTCCAAGAGGTGGTAGCTGAGGCTTGCGATGAGTAGGATGAGCGCTGCCGCCAGTCCGCAAGATTGCAGCCAGCCGGTGACGACATTTTCAGAGGAAAAGCCGAACGAGCCCCGATCGAGCCTCTGGATCAATAACAGGATGATCTCCTGCCAGATGTAGATGCCAAAGGAGATCTTCGCGATATAGCGTACCGGAGCATTGTCGAGCAGCCTGCCCAGGTGTTGCGAATGGCTGAGCGAAACGAGTGCCGTTGCGACTGCCAGCGGAAAGATTGGAAAGCCGTAGGGGATTTCGAGCCAGCCGTAAGCTTCCGCGGAGCCGCCAAGTGATATGACGAGGCGGTAGGCGGCAATGGCGAGGCCGAGGAGCGCTGCGGCATCGAACCAGGAGGAGCGCCTTCTTGGTAGCATGACCTCGACGCCGGCGGCAAGCGCGCCGAGCGCGAAGACGGCGAAGAAGCCGATCGGATTATATCTCGGCATCCACTCCTTCGCCCCGCCCTGCAGGCCGTACTGCCAGCCGCGTTCGATGTCGTCGAGCGGAAAGACGGTCAGGATCAGCACATGGGCGAGGAGTACGCTCGTGATGACGCAAAGCCAGGCGAAACGGGCAAGCAACGGGCGCTGCCTCAGGAATGGCATACGAAACAGCAGGAGAAAGCAGACCGGCAGGAGCACATAGCTGGTGACCTCGAAGGGAATGGACCAGAGCGGCCCGTCGGCTTCGACAGGAAAAAAGGTGCGCCAATGCCACTGGCTCATGAACAGCAGCCCGGAGACGTAGCGGAGCACAAGCTCAGGCGTTAGCGGCAAGGCAAGCAGCGCCAGGCTGAGCGCGAAGCCGACGGTGGCGGCGAACCAGAAGCCCGGAGCGATGCGCGCCATCCTGCGGATCGCGTAATGCCGCAGGCTGGGCATGTCGCTGCCCGCGTCGAGCGCGCGCCAGAAGGGATGGGCAAGAAGAAAGCCGCTGAGGACGAAGAAGATGGCGACGCCGAAATTGCCGAAGCGGAGGATGTTTGCGGTCGGTCCGAGTTCGTCGGGGATTCGACGCATGTCCAGCCGCAGTGCAAAGTGGTGGGCGAGCACCAGCAGACAGGCCGTCGCGCGCAGAAAGTCCGCTCCGGCCAGTCTCTCCTGTTGTCGCATCCTGCCTCCCCACCTTGCCCAGAGCATGATGCCGAAAAGTGTGAGCGGTTTTCGGACGACATCATGCTCCGGTCTCGGATTTTGCAACGGAAAGCCGCGACGGGCAAGGCAGGCGTTGGGCTCAGTCGAGAAGTTCGTTGGTATAATAGGTGGAAAAATCCGGCTTCTCCTTGAGTGCGGCGCCATTGGCATCGACCAGAATGCCATTCTCCATCAGGAAGCCACCAAGGGCCTCGGCCTTTGCCGGGTCGAGCCTACCGATCACGCCGGCCTCGGATTTCAGAAAGTGCCCCTCGATCAATGCCTTCTGGGAGGCCTTCACCAGTTCCGTATTCATCAGTGCGCCGTTGCTTCCGGAGATCAGCAGGTCGCAGGCTTCGTCGGGATGGTCGACGGAGTAGGCATAACCCTTTCGTGTCGCCTGGATGAAGGCGCGGGCGTGTTCCCGACTTGCGGAGAGATAGGCGTCGCTGGAGACGATGACCGTCGTCTGCTCGTCGGGAATGCCATAATCGGAATAGTGGAAGCGGCCGATTTTCCGGTTTTCCAGTTCGGCGGCGATGCCTTCCCAGGTGTAGATCTCCAGCGTGAAGTCGATCGAGCCATTGTCCAGCGCCTCGTAAGCGGAGGTGCCGAGGGTGACGGTCTTGACGTCGCCTTTGCCGCCATCATTGCGGATCATTGCGGAGATCAGCGCGCTCTCCCAGGTGCCGCCAAAGCCGCCATAGGTCTTGCCGTCGAGGTCTTTCGGGCTCTTGATGTCGTCACGTCCGCCCTTGAAGATCAGGCGTGCGGTTTCCGTCTGGACGACGCCGTAGACCATCTTCACGTCACCGCCGCCAGCGCGCTGCGTGAGGGTCTCGATCTCGCTGCTGATGCCGAAATCGGCAACGCCGTTGGACACCAGCGTTCCGGCGCTGGTATCGGCAAAGGGAAGAATTTCGACATCGAGGCCGGCATCGGCATAGAAGCCTTTCTCCTTAGCGACATAGATGCCGATATGGTTGGTGTTGGGCGTCCAGTCGAGCGCGATGCGGACCTTTGCGGGCGCCGATTGGGCGAAGGCGGTGCGGCCGGCGAGGCTTGCCGCGATGGCGGCGAAGATCGTCTGGCGACGGGTGAGAAGCAGCATGGTGACCTCCTCAGGTCTCTAGGGCATGATGCCGAAAAGTGTGAGCTGTTTTCGGACGACATCATGCTCTAACTCTTTAAATTGAACAGGATTCAGATTTTAGGCCGACCGGCCTAAAATCATCCTGTTCTAGCGGATGAAGCAGGGTTTGCAGGATTTCGGTTTCGATCGCCTGGGCCGCCGGCGAGCCGAGATCGGCAATGCTTCTCGGACGGGGCAGAGGAACGCGGAATTCGCGGATGATACGCGCCGGACGAGCCGAGAGCACGTAGATACGGTCGGAGAGAAACACGGCCTCGCGAACATCATGGGTAATCAACAGCGCCGTCCAGCGGTGTTCGGTCCACATGCCCTGCAGCCATTCCTGGATCTGCGTGCGCGTGAGCGCGTCCAGCGCGCCGAAAGGCTCGTCGAGCAGCAGCATGTCCTGGGTCTGAACGACGGTGCGCAGCAGCGCGGCGCGCTGGCGCATGCCGCCTGACAGTTCGGAGGGATAGTGATGCTCGAAGCCTGCGAGGCCGAAGCGCTCGAACAGAGGCGCGACGGCGGCACGGGCCGAGCGGCGGCTCATGCCGCGCACCTCAAGGCCGAGTGCGGCATTGTCGATGATCCGGCGCCAGGGCATCAGCGCATCGCGTTGCGGCATGAAGGCGAAGGAATGCGGCGCCTGTTCCAGCGGCGCGCCCTTGAAGAGCATGGTGCCGGAATCGGGCCGAAGCGCCTGTGTCAGCAATCTCAGTACCGTCGATTTTCCGGAGCCGGACGGGCCGACGATCGAGACGAACTCGCCGTCTGCGACGGCGAGCGAAATATCGCCCAGCACCTTCATGCCGTCGAAGGACTTCGAGATGTTGGTGAGGTCAACCATTGCATCGCTCATCGGCGCGGCTCCCCGGATGGTTGCCAGGGCATGACGAGGCGCTGGATCATCAGCGTCAACCCGAAGAGGCAGAGCGTCAGCACGGCGCTGACGACGACGGCGGCGAGCACGAGATCGGGGCGGAAGTTGTTCTTGGCGTTGAGGATATAGATGCCGAGGCCGCGGGCGGCGCCGGCATATTCGGCAAAGATCGCGCCGACAACGGCATAGGTGATCGAGATCCGCAGGCCGGCAAAGAAATAGGGCAGCGAGGAGGGAAGCCGTGCCAGACGGAAAATGCGCCAGCGGCTCGCCTTCATCGAATTCAGCAATTCGGCGATGTCGCGGTCGGTCGATTCATAGCCCTGCAGCAAGGCGACCAGCAGCGGGAAGAAGGTGACGAGCGCCACCAGCAGGATCTTCGGCAACAGGCCGAAGCCGAACCAGAGGACGACGAGGGGGGCAATCGCCACCAGCGGCAGGGTCTGGCTAGCAATGAAGATCGGCAGCAATGCCCGGCGCATGAAGGGCACGAAATCCATGAGGATCGAGGCGGCGAAGGCGAAGGCAAGCGACAGGGCGAAACCACCGAGCGTCGCGCCGAGCGTCGGCCAGGTGTTTGATATCAGCGCCTCGCGGTTCAGCCAACCCTGGAGGACGATGCGCGACGGCGCCGGGAGGATGGAAGCTTTTATGCCGGAGAGATCGACGTAGAGTTCCCATGCCGCCAAAAAGGCGCAGCCGGCGAGCAAGGCGGGTATGCCCCGGTAGAGAGCGGTGCGGAGCGCGGCAAGGCGCGATCCCGATGGTGATGGCGGTGTCATCAGCGTTCGATTCAGGCTTTCGTCGGGCTATTCGCGGAAACCGTGATGTCGAGGGTCACATGCCCCGCGGGGTCGCCGAAGCGAAAGAAGGCCTCACGAATGGTGGCGAAGACGGCGCCAGCGTCGCCAGAGAGCCTGGTGCAGAAATTCTTGGCGCGGTCGAAGGTGCCGGAGCGCTTCAGAAAGTCGATGCAGCCATAGATCTCGTCCATATGGGTACCGGTTCCCATGACATAGAGCGAGAATTGCGCAGCGGTCGGCTGTCCAGTTTCGGCGGTGATTTCAACGGCGGCAAGTGCGGCTGTTATACGCTCGGCAAGCGGCTCCGCCTGGCCGAGGGAGGGGTTGACGCCGCAGATGGCGTCGTCGGGCTCGCCGGGGCAGCCGCGTGAAACGGCAGCGGACAGCACGCAATGCTCGCCGGTCTTTGTGGCGGCGACGAAAAGATCGTGCATGGCGGCGAAGAGAATGTCAGGCGGGCCGACCAGCAAAGTGGAGATGTCATCGGTCTCGATGCGCAGCCGGTCGCGATAGGGGTCGAGCGCCGTGACGGCATCGAGAATGATGCCGACGAAATTGTCGGACATCGGATAGAGTGACACTTGTGCGCCTGAGAACATCTGAACCTCGCTCCGCTGGCATTACCCAGATCAGCTTTGAAGGGTCCAGAGGCTTGCGCCTCACATCTCAGCCCCGGCAATACGGAGCTCCCCTGTTATTTGCGCGGAAACTACCACCGGGGTTTTCTCCCCGCAACAGCAAAATTGCGAACCCGTCCGTGCGGTCGGAATGAACCGGATGTGAGGGAAAACACCCGGGCGGAGGATCTGCCCGGGTGTTCCCAATGGTTCCGTACCTGCCGGGAACGGAACCGGAGCTTTCTGGCTTATGCGTACGTCTGAAAAGACGCGCGGCGCTCCATGTCGGCATAGGGACGATCGCTGCGGGCGGTGACGAGCGCTTGCGTCCACCATTCCAGCCTCGCCATCATCCGATCGAGCAAACGCATTGTATCGGCGGGATTATCGAGTTGTCCGTCTGGGTCGAAGCGGTTCCAAGGTGCGGCAAAGCTCACCGAATCGCGGATGGTGACGGCGTGGAGTTCGGCAAAGACCAGCCGCAGCTGTTCGACGGCGCGCAGGCCGCCGGATATGCCGCCATAGGAAACGAAGGCGACCGGCTTGCCCTGCCAGGGCTCGAAGAAGAAATCGATGATCGACTTCAACGAGGCAGTGAAGCTGTGATTGTATTCCGGCGTGACGATGATGAAGGCGTCGGCCATGCCAAGCCGTCCTGCGAGCCTGTCGACTTCGGGATGCGCCATGTCACGGTTGGCCGGCAGTGCGAAATCCAATGGGTCGATGATGTCGATATCAAATTGTGGGAAGCGGATGAGCTCCTGCGTCAGCCATTTGACCACCCGGTCGCAGATGCGGCCCTCTCTCGTGCTTCCGTAGATGACAGCCAGCCTGGTGGGTGTTTGCATGCGTCGCTCCTTATTGCGATTGGACTTTACGATTGCAGGAGCAAGGGTTATAAAACCTCAACTAATCTTGAGGTCAAGAGGCATGGATACAATTCCGGCAGTGCCGCTCGGCAAGCTCCTGACGGTCGGCGAAGTGGCGGAGCGCAGCGGCCTCGCCGTCTCGGCGCTGCATTTTTACGAGACCAAGGGGCTGATCTCGAGCATCCGCTCCCGCGGCAATCAGCGGCGCTATGGGCGCGATGTGCTTCGCCGGCTCGGCATCATCAAGGTGGCGCAGCGTGTCGGCATTCCGCTTTCGGAAATCCAGGCAGCGTTCGAGTCCCTGCCGCAAGGACGCACGCCGACCGTCGCCGACTGGCAGACGCTGTCGGCGCTGTGGAAGGATGATCTCGACGCGCGAATCAGGCGGCTTAGCCTGCTGCGCGACCGTCTGACCGGCTGCATCGGCTGCGGCTGCCTGTCGATCGAAAGCTGTCCGTTGCGCAATCCCTGCGACCGACTCGGCAAGGAGGGGCCGGGCGCGCGGCTTCTGGAGACCGAAAACTAACCCCTGTTTTCGCCGGGAAAGATCGATGCGCGCCTTTCTTTCAGTCGGCGCGCTCATATGTTAAGGGCGAATGACACAACCGGCGGCACTGTCCGCGAGGAGGACGGCTTCGTGTTCCATCCCAGACTGTTCGAAAATCGCAATGTCGTGGTGACCGGCGCCGGCCGCGGCATCGGCCTTGAAGTGGCCCGGCAGTTCCTGGACTGCGGCGCGAAGGTGATCGTCCATACCGGGCGCAAGCCGGGACGCGACCTGCCGGATTTCCTGCTGACGGCTGAATCCGAAAGACGGGCGCTGCTGCTTAATGCCGATTTCTCTGCAGTCGGTGGGGCAGCGCAATTTGCCGAGGATGTTCTCGCCTTTTTCGATAAGGTCGATGTGCTGGTCAACAACGCCGGCACCATGCTTGGTCGTTTTCCCGCTGCCACACTCACCGATGCAGAATATGAGGCGGTCGTGCGGCTCAACCAGACATCGGTGGTGGCGCTGACGCGGGCGCTGCTGCCGGCATTGAAGGCGGCTGGTGGTGCTGCCATCGTCAACACCGTTTCGATTTCGGCGCTGACCGGCGGCAGCCCCGGTTCCTCGATCTATTCGGCCTCGAAAGCCTTCGTTGCGACCTATTCCAAGGCGCTTGCCCGTGAGCTTGCACCGGACGGCGTCCGCGTCAATTGCGTGTCGCCGGGAACGATCGAGACGGATTTCCATGAGCGCTATTCCTCTCGCGAAAAGCTGGAGCAGACGAGAAAATCCATCCCCCTGCAGCGGCTCGGCACGGCGGAGGACTGTGCTCCCGCCTATCTGTTCTTGGCGGCTCCCTCGCTCTCGGGCTACATCACCGGACAGGTGGTCGAGATTAATGGAGGTCAGCTTATCTGCTGATTTGTTTGGACGTTTTTTGACATTTCATCCAGCAGGCAATGGTCTCGCAGCAACTGGCGCGGTTAAGGCTCGAAAGCCTGGTCCATACGCGCCGCCAGGGCAGGCTGGTCTATTACAGCATCGGCAATGTCAGCGTGCTTGCCTTTCTCGAATCGCTGTTCGATCTTTTTCCGGCTGCAGAAAACAGTTAGAGCATGATGCCGAAAAGTGTGCGCGGTTTTCGGACGACATCATGCTCTATTTCTTTGATTTAGATCAGGATTCAGATTTTAGGCCGATCGGGCCTAAAATCATCCTGATCTAGAGATCGCCCTTGCGGAGCACGGCTGCTGCGTCAAAGATGAACTGACCCGGATGATATCATGCCGGATCGGGAGACCGGATGATCGACAAGCTGGAATTCTTCATCGCCCTTGCCAACGAAAAGCATTTTGGCCGCGCTGCGGAGGAGTGCGGGATCTCGCAGCCGACGCTTTCGGCGGCCATCCGGCAGCTCGAGGATCAGCTCGGCGTCATGCTGGTGCAGCGCGGTTCGCGGTTCCAGGGACTGACGCCGGAGGGGCAGCGCGTGCTCGAATGGGCCCGGCGCATCGTCGGCGATGCCCGCACCATGCGCGAGGAGATGCGCGCCGCGCGCCGCGGCCTTTCCGGCCACATCCGCCTCGCCGCCATTCCGACCGCGCTTGCCATGCTGTCGCGCATCACCACGCCCTTTCAGGAGCGGCATCCCGGCGTGACCTTCTCGATCGTCTCGCGGAATTCGCTGCAGGTGCTGAGCATGCTCGAAAACCTCGAAATCGATGCAGGCGTCACCTACCTCGAAAACGAGCCGCTCGGCCGCGTTACGACCGTTCCCCTCTATGCCGAGCGCTATAATCTGATCACGGCTGCCGGCAGCCCGCTATCCGATCGCGACAACGTGACCTGGCGGGAGATCGGCGACCTTCGGCTTTGTCTATTGACTGCCGACATGCAGAACCGCCGGATCATCAACCGCCACTTGACGGAAGCAGGCGCCACAGCGCATCCGACACTCGAATCCAACTCGATGATCGTGCTGTTCTCGCATGTCAGGACCGGACGCTGGGCGAGCATCATGCCGCGCAACGTCGCCAAGTCCTTCGGATTTCCGGTGGAAATCCGCATGATCCCAATCGTTGAGCCGGAGGCGCATCATCTGGTCGGCCTTGTTGCGCCTTACCGCGAGCCCTTCACGCCGCTTGTCTCGGCCTTGCTGCATGAAGCGAGAGTGCTCGTACAAGATGAAGAACTTTGATAGAGAAAACCTATCAAGCAACGAGATAGCTTTATTGATCGCCGGCTGCTTCCCTGAAATGGTGGTTACGGAATAGCACTCGGCTGGGGGAGGCCCGCTATTTCGCAACGAGCAAGCCGCTGGGAGGGCTGCCTTATGACCATTCATATCGCCGAAGGCGATATTGCAGTGCGCACCCGAGCCATCGTCGCCGATCTTCGCTTTCTCGAAGGCCCGCTGCTTCCCATTCTACACGAGGTTCAGCAGGAATTCGGCTATGTGCCGCAGGAAGCCATGCCCGTTATCGCGGAGGAATTGAACCTCTCCCGCGCCGAGGTGCATGGCGTGGTGACCTTCTATCACGATTATCGCGACCATCCCGCCGGCCGGCATGTGCTGAAGCTCTGTCGCGCCGAAGCCTGTCAGTCGATGGGCGGCGATGCGCTGGCCGAACGCGTCAAGGCGCTGCTCGGCATCGATTTTCATCAGACGACGCTCGATGGCGGCGTGACGCTGAAGCCGGTCTACTGTCTCGGGCTCTGCGCCTGTGCGCCGGCGGCGATGCTCGACGGCGAGGTCTATGGCCGGGTCGACGATCAGACGGCGGCGGAACTCGTCGCGGAGGCACGCCGATGACGGTCAGGGTATATGTTCCGCGCGATGCCGCAGCGCTGGCGCTCGGGGCCGAAAAGGTGGCAAAGGCGATTGCCCAGGAGATCGCCGCCCGCGGCTTCGATGCCGAGATCGTGCGCAACGGCTCGCGCGGAATGTTCTGGCTGGAGCCGTTGGTCGAGGTCGAGGTTGCCGGCAAACGCATCGGCTACGGGTCGGTGAAGGCGAAGGATGTGCCTGGTCTGTTCGATGCCGGGATGATTGATGGAGGCGAGCATCGGCTCTGTCTCGGGGAGGTTGAAGACCTCCCGTTCCTCAAGGAACAGACCCGCCTGAGCTTCGCCCGCTGCGGCGTCATCGATCCGCTTTCGCTTGGCGATTACGAGGCGCATGGCGGTCTTGCCGGCCTTCGCCGCGCCATCTTGATGACACCAGTCGATATCGTCAAGGAAATCACCGATTCCGGCTTGCGCGGACGCGGCGGCGCCGGCTTTCCCACCGGCATCAAGTGGAAGACCGTTCTCGATGCCGCTGGTGAACGTAAATATATCGTCTGCAATGCCGATGAGGGCGACAGCGGCACCTTTGCCGACCGGATGATCATGGAGGGCGATCCCTTCGTGTTGATCGAGGGCATGGCGATATCAGGGCTCGCGACCGGCGCGACCAAGGGTTTCGTCTATACGCGTTCGGAATATCCGCATGCGATCTCTGTCATGACCGAGGCCGTCGGCATCGCGCGCCAGGCCGGCATTCTCGGACCATCGGTGCTCGGCTCTGGCCGCGCCTTCGATATCGAAGTGCGCACCGGCGCTGGCGCCTATGTCTGCGGCGAGGAGACGGCGCTGCTCAACAGCCTCGAAGGCAAGCGCGGCATCGTGCGTGCCAAGCCGCCGCTGCCGGCGCATAAAGGGCTGTTTAACTGTCCGACCGTCATCAACAATGTGATCTCGCTGGCGTCGGTACCCGTCATCATGGAAAAGGGCGCGGCCTTCTATCGCGATTTCGGCATGGGCCGCTCACGCGGCACCATCCCGCTGCAGATTGCCGGCAATGTCAGATATGGCGGCCTCTTTGAGACGGCCTTCGGTCTTTCGCTCGGAGATATCGTCGACAGGATCGGTGGGGGGACGGCGACGGGACGGCCGGTCAAGGCCGTGCAGGTCGGCGGACCGCTCGGCGCCTATTTCCCGCGGGCGCTGTTCGACACGCCGTTCGATTACGAATCCTTCGCCGCCAGGGACGGGCTGATCGGTCATGCCGGCATCGTTGTCTTCGACGACACGGCCGATATGCTGAAGCAGGCGCGTTTCGCCATGGAATTCTGCGCCGTCGAAAGCTGCGGCAAGTGCACGCCCTGCCGCATCGGCTCGACGCGCGGCGTGGAGACGGCCGACAAGATCGCTCAGGGCATCGAGCCGGAGAAGAACCGGGCGCTGCTTGCCGATCTCTGCAACACGATGAAGTTCGGCTCGCTCTGTGCGCTGGGTGGTTTCACGCCCTATCCTGTGATGAGCGCCATGACGCATTTCCCGGAGGATTTTTCGCCGGCACCTCTGGTGGAGGCGGCGGAATGACGCGTTTTTCATGGAACGCCTGCGCTGACCTCACCATCTCAAGCAAGGAGACCAATCATGTCTCTCATCCATGAAATCGACTACGGCACCCCCGCTTCGAAGTCAGAGGCCATGGTGACGCTTACCATCGACGGTCAGCAGATCAGCGTGCCGGAGGGCACCTCGATCATGCGCGCCTCGATGGAGGCCGGCATCAAGGTGCCGAAGCTCTGTGCCACAGATATGGTCGACGCTTTCGGCTCCTGCCGGCTTTGCCTCGTCGAGATCGAAGGCCGCAACGGCACGCCCTCCTCCTGCACGACGCCGGTGGCGGCAAACATGGTGGTGCACACGCAGACGGGGCGATTGAAGGATATCCGCCGCGGCGTGATGGAACTCTATATCTCCGACCATCCGCTCGACTGTCTCACCTGCGCGGCCAACGGCGATTGCGAATTGCAGGACATGGCGGGCGCCGTCGGCCTGCGCGATGTACGTTACGGCTATGAGGGCGACAACCACGTCAAGGCGCGCAGCAATGGCGACATCAATCTGAAATGGATGCCGAAGGACGAGTCCAATCCCTATTTCACCTATGATCCCTCGAAATGTATCGTCTGTTCGCGCTGCGTGCGCGCCTGCGAGGAAGTGCAGGGAACCTTCGCGCTGACGATCGAGGGCCGTGGTTTCGGCTCGCGCGTTTCGCCCGGCATGCACGAGCATTTCATCGATTCCGAATGCGTCTCCTGCGGTGCCTGCGTCCAGGCCTGCCCGACCGCGACGCTGACGGAGAAGTCGGTGATCCAGATCGGCCAGCCCGAGCATTCGGCTGTCACCACCTGCGCCTATTGCGGCGTCGGCTGTTCCTTCAAGGCGGAGATGCGGGGCGAGGAACTGGTGCGCATGGTGCCGTGGAAGGACGGTCAGGCCAATCGCGGCCATTCCTGCGTCAAGGGCCGTTTCGCCTATGGCTATTCCACCCACAAGGACCGCATCCTCAATCCGATGATCCGCGAAAAGGTCAGCGATCCCTGGCGGGAAGTGAGCTGGGACGAGGCTTTCGCGCATGTGGCGCTGGAGTTCCGCCGCATCCAGTATCAATACGGCCGCGAGGCGATTGGCGGCATCACTTCGTCGCGCTGCACCAATGAGGAAACGTATCTGGTGCAGAAGCTGATCCGCGCCGGCTTCGGCAACAACAATGTCGACACCTGCGCCCGCGTCTGCCATTCGCCGACGGGTTACGGCCTCGGCCAGACCTTCGGCACGTCGGCGGGCACGCAGGATTTCGACAGCGTCGAGCATTCCGACGTCGTCATCGTCATCGGCGCCAATCCGACCGATGGGCATCCGGTGTTCGGCTCGCGGCTGAAGAAGCGGCTGCGCCAGGGCGCCAAGCTCATCGTCATCGACCCGCGCCGCACCGATATCGTCCGCTCGCCGCATATCGAGGCCTCCTATCACCTGCCGTTGAAGCCCGGTACCAATGTCGCGGTCATGACGGCGCTGGCGCATGTGATCGTCACCGAAGGGCTCTTTGACGAGGCGTTCATCCGCGAGCGCTGCGACTGGTCGGAGTTCGAGGACTGGGCGGCCTTCGTCGCCGAACCGCAGCACAGTCCCGAAGAGACCGAGATCTTCACCGGCGTGCCGGCGGCGGATCTGCGCGGCGCGGCAAGGCTCTATGCCAAGGGCGGCAATGGCGCGATCTATTATGGCCTCGGCGTCACCGAACACAGCCAGGGCTCGACCACGGTCATCGCGATCGCCAATTTGGCGATGGCGACCGGCAATATCGGCCGTCCCGGCGTCGGCGTGAACCCGTTGCGCGGCCAGAACAATGTGCAGGGCTCCTGCGACATGGGCTCGTTCCCGCACGAATTGCCGGGCTACCGGCACATTTCCGACGATGCGACGCGCGATATCTTCGAAAAGCTCTGGGGCGTGAAGCTCAACAACGAGCCGGGCCTGCGTATTCCGAACATGCTGGATGCAGCAGTCGACGGCTCCTTCAAAGGCATTTACATCCAGGGTGAAGACATCCTGCAGTCCGATCCCGATACCAAACATGTCGCGGCCGGGCTTGCGGCGATGGAATGCGTCGTCGTGCAGGACCTGTTCCTCAACGAGACTGCCAATTACGCTCATGTCTTCCTGCCGGGCTCGACCTTCCTCGAGAAGGACGGCACCTTCACCAATGCGGAGCGCCGCATCAATCGCGTGCGCAAGGTGATGTCGCCGCGCAACGGCTATGGCGACTGGGAAGTGACGCAGAAGCTTGCCCAGGCGATGGGGCTCGACTGGAATTACACCCATCCGTCGGAGATCATGGACGAGATCGCCGCAACGACGCCGAGTTTCGCGATGGTCTCCTACGACTATCTCGACAAAATGGGCTCGGTGCAGTGGCCCTGCAACGAGAAGAACCCGCTCGGCTCGCCGATCATGCATGTCAACGGCTTCGTGCGCGGCAAGGGCAAGTTCATCCGCACCGAATATGTGGCGACCGACGAGCGCACCGGCCCGCGCTTCCCGCTGCTTCTAACCACCGGCCGCATCCTCAGCCAGTACAATGTCGGGGCGCAGACGCGGCGGACCGAGAATGTCGTCTGGCATGCGGAAGATCGGCTGGAAATCCATCCGCATGATGCCGAGCAGCGCGGCGTTCGCGACGGCGACTGGGTGAAGCTCGGCAGCCGTTCCGGCGACACCACGCTCAGGGCGCTGATCACCGATCGCGTCGCGCCGGGTGTCGTCTATACGACCTTCCATCATCCCACGACGCAGGCGAACGTCATTACCACCGATTTCTCCGACTGGGCGACGAACTGCCCGGAATACAAGGTGACGGCGGTGCAGATCTCGCCCTCCAACGGGCCGAGCGAATGGCAGCTGGAATATGACGAGCAGGCGCGGCAATCGCGCCGCATCGCCGGCAAGCTCGAGGCTGCGGAGTGATGGTGGAGAGGCAGTCTGGCATTGTCGGCGAGGCTCCCTCTTCTCCCCAGCGGGGAGAAGGTGCCCGTAGGGCGGATGAGGAGGGCGGTTCGGCATATGGTGCTGCCCCTCGTTTGCGCTCGGTGCGCTCGCTCCTGCCGTCGCTCGCCCCCCTCATCGCCTCGCTTTGCTCGGCACTTCTCCCCGCTGGGGAGAAGAGGGCGCAAGCGGCTGACGTTCTCTTCCCGATAGGCCGAGCTGCGGAGGAGGATGCCTCTCATCCTATTGCCGCATGGTAAAATTCACGATCACCGCGCACGCTCCCGAGACCACCCGCCGCAACGGCATCCTCCAGACCGGTTCGCGCATCGTGCCGGAAGAGGTGCCGATCGCCTTTTCCTATGGCGGCAGTTCGCATGCGGTGATGATGGCCACGCCTGCGGATCTCGAGGATTTTGCCGTCGGCTTCAGCCTGACCGAAGGGATCATTGCCGGGCCGGCGGAGATATCAGGCATCGAGGTGGTTGAGGGCGAGCAAGGGATCGATGTGCAGGTGAGCCTGGTCGACGACGTCGCCGATCGGCTGCGGGCACGACGCCGCAGCATGGCGGGACCGGTCGGTTGCGGGCTCTGCGGCATCGAATCGATCGAACAGGCGGTACGGCCGGTGCCTGACGTTTCGACATCGCCGTTGGCGCTGTCGCATGCGGATATCGTGCGGGCCATTTCGCTTCTGAACGAGGCACAGCCGCTGCATCGTGAGACGCGGGCGGTGCATGGCGCCGGGTTCTATCTTCCCGGCAGGGGGCTGATTGCCGTGCGCGAAGATGTCGGCCGGCACAATGCGCTGGACAAGCTCTGTGGCGCCGTCATCGGCGCCAGTGAAAGAGGCGGGGACGGCGCCGTCGTCGTCACCAGTAGGCTCTCCGTCGAGATGGTGCAGAAGGCGGCGATCCTCGGCAGCCCTGTGCTCATCGCCATATCGGCGCCGACGGCTCTCGCCATCCGCACGGCCGAAGAAGCCGGCATGACGCTCGTCGCGCTGGTGCGTGGCGAGGATTTCGAGATTTTCACCCACCCGCACCGCATCTCGCCCGGAAGCATAGCCGATGTCGCATGATACCAAGACCAAGCTCGTCTATATGGCAAACCAGATCGCCACCTTCTTCAAGAGCCAGCCGCAAAGCGAGGCCGCGCAGGGGGTCGCCACCCATATCAATAAATTCTGGGACCCGCGCATGCGGCGGCAATTGTTCGAAATTCTGGAGAATGAGGAGAATGGCCTGGATGCACTCGTGCTTCAGGCCGTTCCTCTGATCCGAAAACCGGAGCCGGTGACACACCAGGTCCCATAGCCAGCATTGGGCCCATGCGGGAGGGGAGGCAGGAGCAAGCTGCCTGCGTATGCCGGTCACACTAAGTCTGAATTAAGCCAGGTCTGAATCAGGGAGGAGTTGTTCATGACAGCAGCGGGAACACGTACAGACGGGGCGTTGGCGGGGGGCGGCCTGCTCGATCGTGAAAGGATCGTCGCAAGGCCGGGGTTCAATCGGTGGCTGGTGCCGCCGGCAGCGCTCGCCATTCATCTCTGCATCGGCATGGCCTATGGTTTCAGCGTCTTCTGGCTACCGCTTTCCAAGTCGCTCGGGATCACGGCCTCGACGGCTTGCCCCGACCTGACACTCGCCTCGGCGCTGTTCACCACGACTTGCGACTGGCGCGTTGCCGACCTCGGCTGGATCTATACGCTGTTCTTCGTTCTGCTTGGTTCGTCCGCCGCCATCTGGGGCGGCTGGCTCGAGCGGGCCGGTCCGCGCAAGGCGGGCGTCGTTTCCGCCTGCTGCTGGTGCGGCGGCATCATTCTTGCCGCGATCGGCGTCATCACGCATCAGCTCTGGATGATGTGGCTCGGCGCCGGCGTCATCGGCGGCATCGGTCTCGGCCTCGGTTACATCTCGCCGGTCTCGACACTGATCAAATGGTTCCCCGACCGGCGCGGCATGGCGACCGGGATGGCGATCATGGGCTTCGGCGGCGGTGCGATGATCGGCGCCCCATTGGCCAACCTGTTGATGAATACCTTCAAGACCGACAGTTCGGTCGGCGTCTGGCAGACCTTCATCGTCATGGCGGTGATCTATTTCGTCTTCATGATGGGCGGCGCCTTCGGCTATCGCATTCCGCCGGCCGGCTGGCGTCCCGAGGGTTGGACGCCGCCTGCAGCCAAGAGCACGATGATCACCACCAAACATGTGCACCTGCGCAATGCCCACAGGACAAAACAGTTCTGGCTGATCTGGGCGGTGCTTTGCCTCAACGTGTCGGCCGGTATCGGCGTTCTCGGCATGGCCTCGCCGATGCTGCAGGAGATCTTCGCCGGCTCGCTGATCGGCCTGCCGGATGTCGGCTTCGCCCAGCTCGACGCCGGGCAGAAGGCATCGATCGCCACGATCGCCGCCGGTTTCGCCGGCTTGCTGTCGCTCTTCAACATCGGTGGACGGTTCTTCTGGGCGTCGCTGTCCGACAAGATCGGCCGCAAGAATACCTATTATTGCTTCTTCGTCCTCGGCATCGTGCTCTATGCGCTGGCGCCCACTTTCGCAGGCATGGGCAACAAGGCGCTGTTCGTTCTCTCCTTCGGCATCATCCTGTCGATGTACGGCGGCGGCTTCGCGACGATCCCGGCCTATCTTGCCGATATTTTCGGTACGCAGTTCGTCGGCGCCATCCACGGCCGGCTGCTGACGGCCTGGGCAACGGCGGGCATCGTCGGTCCCGTCGTCGTCAACTATATCCGCGAAGCGCAGATCGCCGCCGGCGTTGCGCCCGGGCCAACCCTCTATACCGGCACCATGTATATCCTCGCCGGCATGCTGGCGCTGGGGCTCATCGCCAATGCGCTGATCAGGCCGCTTTCGGACAAATGGTTCATGTCGGATGACGAGGTCGCTGCGCTGCAGGCGAAGTCGGCCGCTGTCAATGCCGGGCCGACCGGTTCCTTCGGCATCGGTACAGGCGGGCTGGACGCCAAGGCGATGCTTGCCTGGGCCGTCGTCGGCATTCCGCTGCTGTGGGGTGTCTGGGTGACGCTGAGGGCGACCTTCGCGCTGTTCGGATAAGCAAAAGTGCCGCCTTGCGGCGGCACAACCAATCCAGTGAGGTTGCCGTTTCCCTGCAGCCTGCTGCTTGTTCCGCAATAAAAAACCGCCCGTTGCTGGGCGGTTTTCGAATATCCGAATTGTGCAAGTGTCCAGATCATATTGGCCGGATCAGGCGGCCAGTTCGTCCGTTTCGTTTTCCTTGAACATCTTGGCGAGGTTCAGGAAGCAGATCATGCCATTTTCCGAGGCGATGATGCCTTCGCAATAGGCGCGGTCGAAGGAGGCGGTCACTTCAGGCACCGGCTGGACCTGGCTGGAGGAGATGGTGAGGATATCCGAGACACGGTCGACCAGCATGCCAATGACCATGCTGTGAACTTCGGCGACGACAATGGCGCTGCGCTCGTTGGCGACCGTGCTCTTCATGCCGAGCTTGAAAGCAAGATCGATGATCGGGATCACCGAGCCGCGCAGGTTCATGACACCGATGACATCGGCCGGTGCATGCGGGATCGGCGTCGACGGCGCCCAGCCGCGGATTTCGCGGATGGTCGTGGTCTTGACGCAGAATTCCTGATCATGCAGGCGGAAGGCAATAATTTCGAGCGTATCGCCGCTGAAGTTAGTCGAATTGATCGTGGCCATTAGAATTCTTCCCAACTGTCGAAGCCAGGGCAGAAGCGGATGCGCCACCATTGGCGCGGACAAGCTTTGCCTTCATACCACGCGATGGCTTTGCGCTCGGCGAAGCATCGTTACGGTTATCGATGACTTTAGCGAAAGAGTGTTGCCCAAATCTAAATTGGGCGACGAGATCGCCAAGGTTTTTAATCTCTGATGAAAACCAGGCGGTTTTGCTGTCGAGCTCTTTCAGCCGATCGCTGGCATTCAGGATCTTCCAGGCTTCTTCGAGATCGTGAAGAAGAATTGCGCCGATTTACTCAGCCTATCGTCTTTTCAATCTGCGAAACCGCCCAATCCACCTGCTCCTTGGTGATGACCAGTGGTGGAGCAAGGCGAATCGTGTGCTCGTGGGTGTCCTTGGCGAGAAGGCCGCGCTCCTTCAGCGCATGGCAATATTGCCGTGCGCCGCCGGCTTCGGGTTCCAGCTCGATGGCCATCATCAGGCCACGGCCGCGCACGTCCCTGACGATGTTCGAGCGGATCGACTTGAGGCCTTCGATGAAGTAGTCGCCCATAACAGCGGCGTTCTCGATCATGCCCTCTTCCGTCAGCACCTTGAGCGCTGCGCGCGCCACCGCGCAGGCGAGTGGATTGCCGCCGAAGGTCGAGCCGTGCTGGCCGGGCTTCAGCACGCCCAGAACTTCGGAATTCGAAAGCACGGCCGACACGGGATAGAAGCCGCCGGACAGCGCCTTGCCGATCAGCGTCACGTCGGCCTCGATGCCTTCATGCTCCTCGGCCAGCAGTTTGCCGGTACGGCCGAGGCCGGTCTGGATTTCGTCGAGGATGAGGGTGACGTTGTTTGCCGTGCAAAGCTCGCGGATGCGGGTGAAATAACCTGCCGGCGGGATGACGACACCGGCTTCCCCCTGGATCGGTTCGATCAGGGCGGCCACGGTATTGGCATTGATTGCAGCGGCGAAAGCCTCGGCATCGCCGAAGGGAATGATACGGAAACCTGACGTGTAGGGGCCGAAGCCGCTGCGGGCATCGGGATCTGTCGAGAAGCTGATGATGCTCAGCGTCCGGCCATGGAAATTATCGGCGCAGACGATGATCTCCGCCTTGCCCTCCGGCACGCCCTTGACCTCGTAACCCCATTTGCGCACCGCCTTGATGGCGGTCTCCACCGCTTCGGCGCCGGAATTCATCGGCAGGATCTTATGCGAGCCGGTGAGAGCCGCGAGCTCTTCGTAGAGATAGGCGAGCTGATCGTTGCGGAAGGCGCGGGAGGTGAGCGTCAGCCTGCCTGCCTGTTCGACCATGGCGGCGAGGATTTTCGGATGGCAGTGGCCCTGGTTGACGGCGGAATAGGCCGAGAGGCAATCGAGATATCGGTTGCCGTCGGTATCCCAGACATAAACACCTTCGCCGCGCGTCAGCACCACGTCGAGCGGCTTGTAGTTATGGGCGCCGAGCCGTTGTTCCGTGGCGATCAGTTTTTCCGAAGTGTTCATGGTCGTTCTCCCTCTGTGCGTTTTATGCGGCGCGTGCCCTCTATGCGGCGCGTGTTGGACGATCGAAGATGCGGCGACCGAACAGGCTTGCCGTCAGCTCCACCAGGATGCGGGCGCTCTTGCCGCGATCGTCTAGAAACGGATTGAGCTCGACGAGATCGAGCGACGAGACGAGGCCGCTGTCCGAAAGCATTTCCATGACCAGATGCGCCTCGCGAAAGGTCGCACCGCCAGGCACCGTCGTGCCGACGCCGGGGGCAATCTCGGGATCGAGGAAATCGAGGTCGAGGCTGACATGCAGCAGGCCGTTCGCCTTGGTGACGACATCGAGGATCTCACGCATGATGGCGCCGATGCCCTGCTCGTCGATCGCGCGCATGTCGAAGACGTTGACGCCGTGTTCGTGGATTTCCTCACGCTCGCGCGCATCGACAGAACGGATGCCGACCTGGAAGACATTCTTCGGATCGACGAACGGACGGTCCTTCGGCAGGATCTCGGCGAACTCAGCCTCGCCGCAGAAGAAGGCGACCGGCATGCCGTGGATGTTGCCGGAGGGCGACGTGCCCGGAGAGTTGAAATCGGCATGGGCATCGAGCCAGAGCACGAAGAGCGGGCGATCTTTGCTGGCGGCATACCGCGCCATGCCGGAGACGCTGCCCATGGAAAGGCTGTGGTCACCGCCGAGAATCAGCGGGAAACGGCCGGAGGCGGCGACGTCGTGGACGCTGCTTTCGAGGGCGCGCGTGAAGGCGCCGACGATCCTCAGATTGTGGGCCTTCGGGTGGTTCGGCAGGTCCATCGCCGGCACGATCCTGAGATCGCCGATATCGGCGACGTCATGGCCAAGCTCGATCAGCGTCTGGTCGACGCCGGCAATGCGCAGGGCCGCAGGGCCCATGGCAGCCCCCCTGCGGCCGGAGCCTTCTTCCAGCGGCGCGCCGATGAGGGTGACAGATCGCGATTGCGCATTCATTTTGGAGGGCTCCGTGTTGAGGCCTGTTTCGACCGATAGTGGGATAAAGGGCTGGCGGCAAAAAGATGGAAAAGTGTCAGAAATAGACTATGATTGCGCAGATTGATAAACCACTTTTGACAAAGTGATCAGCGTGGACGATCTCGACACCGAACTTTTGAGTGCACTTCGCCATAACGCCCGGATTTCCGTCTCCTCGCTTGCAGCGATGACCGGCGCATCGCGGGCAACAGTTGCCACCCGTATCGACCGGCTGGTGGCCAGCGGCACCATCGTCGGCTTCACTATCCGCACCGGCCATGAGACGCGCTCCGCCGGCGTGCGCGCCATCGTGATGATCGAGGTGCTCGGCAAGCTCGCAGACAGGGTGGCCGATCAGTTGAGGGGCCTGCCGCAGGTCCGCGCGCTTCACAGCACCAACGGCAAATGGGATTTCGTCGCCGAACTCGAGGACCGCGACCTTGCCGCCTTCGATGAGACGCTACGCCGCATCCGGCTGATCAACGGCATCAATTCGACCGAGACCAACATCCTTCTCAAGACCAGCAAAACCGGTTTCTAAACCGGCTTAAAGCATGTGCATGTTGTCCGCAAACTGCTGCACAGCTTCGGGCGAAATGCGTCAGTATTCCCGTTCGTAGACAATGCCGGCTTCGCCCTCACCGTTGCCACCGGCCCCTCCGCGCAGCTTGACGCCGCGGCCGACATCGAGGTTGATCACCGCCTTGGCGCCGGCCGAACCACCCTGCTGCAATTCGAAATAGGTGCGGTCGTTGAGATAGCGGCCGACGCTGACGCTCGTCTGGCCCTTGGAATCGGTGCTGACGTCGAAATCGTCGACGCCAAGCTGGTTGCGCAGGCCTTCGAAAAGCGATGTCGAGCGGTTGCCGGCCAGCTGACTGACGGCGTCGGCGAGCTGGGCGATCTGCACCGGCGAGAGCTTCGACATCGACTGGCCGAAGATCAGCTGCGCCAGCACCTCGTCTTGAGGCAGTTCGGGCGAGGAAGAGAAAGTAATCGCGGGATCGGTGGCGAGGCCCGCGACGTCGACGGTCAGCGTCGTCGTGCCGGAGGACGAGGTCGCTTCCATATCAAGCGCTGGCGTCAAATCGCCGACAAAGGTTATCCTGCTCTTGTCGGAGAAATCGAGGCGGCGGTTCAGAATGGTCAGGCGGCCGCGGCGCATGGTGAACCCGCCGGTGACGATGGGCGCTGCCGCCGTACCGCGGATCGTTACAAGGCCGCCAAGCTCGGCATCGATGCCACGGCCGCGCACGAAGATATGCGAGGGCGCGTCGATTTCGAGATCCAGCGTGATCACCGAGGATTTCTCGCCGGGTTTACGCTCGCCGTCATCGCGCAACTGCGCAAGCACAGCGCGCGGCGCATTCTTATGGCGGATGTCGATTTCTCTCAGCGAGGTCGGCAGTTTTTCCGGGACTGTGATCGAGGTCTTGTCCAGCCGCAGCTTGCCGCTCAGCGTTGCATTGGTGATCGGACCGCGCAGGCCGAGTGTGCCGTTGACGGTGGAGACGACAAGGGTTCCATCGACATAGACCGCCCTGTCGAGTTTGATCGAAATGTCGGCGGGAAAGCCTCCGGCCGGCTGAATGCCGATGGTGCCGCTCACGGAAATCGTACCGCCGCCGCCAAGGCTGCCGCTGAGGCGCGATATCACGGCCTGGTTGCCATTGAAGGTCACGGTCGCCGTCAGATTATTGACGGCCAGATTGCGCCGGACATCGACCAGCTTTGCGCCATTGGTCGAGACAGTGCCATTGATGACGGGTGCCGCGGCCGTTCCGCCAATCTCAAGATTGACGTTGGCGACGCCATCGGCGACGAAGCCTTGCTGTGCGAGCGGGGCGCCAAGCACGGCGAAGGGAACATTGCCATTGAAGCGCATGTCGATGGCGCGGTTACCTGATATCACCACGCTACCGCCGCCCTTCAGCGACATGCCGGCGTCACCGGCAAGGCTGGTGTCGACCGTCAGCCTGTTGCCGGCAAGCTTGCCCGATGCTCCGATGCTGAGTGGCGAAAGACCGGCGCCTTTCGTCTGGCTCGTCGCGGCGTTCCTCCAGTCGACCTTGAAGTCGACGACGGGTGAGGACAGCGCGCCAGTCGCTTTGGCCGTCGCGGAGATCGTGCCGTCGGCTCCGATACCCGGAACAAAGCCGTTGGCGATGGCAGCCGGAACATTGGCGGCGTTCGCCGTGACGTCGATCGATCGGATCGTTGTGCCTGCGATGGAAAGATTACCGGCGGCTTTCAGCGAAATGCCGCCGCTGCCGCTGAGGTCGGCATCGAAATCCAGCCTGTCACCGGCGTATTTCCCGGTCGCCGCCAGCGTGAGGCGGGCCAGGCCGGCAGCCTTGGTGTGGCTGGTCGCGGCATCCTTCCAGTCGAGCTTGAAATCGACGATCGGATTTGCCGGGGTTCCCGACGTCACGGCGTTTGCCGAAAGCGTGCCTTCGGCGCCGAGACCAGGAACGAAAGCATTTGCGATATTTGCCGGCAGCGCCGGAATATCGGCATTGATCGAAAGGTCCCGGATGGTCGTTCTCGCGATCGTCACGCCACCCGTCGCCTTGGCCAACACGCCGTCCTTGCCGGCGAGATTGGCGTCGAAATCGACCCTGTCATTGACAAACTTGCCGGAAGCCGCAGCACTCAGGCCAGAAAGGCCGCTGCTCTTGGTCTGGGCGGTCGCGGCGTTCTTCCAGTCGAGCTTGAAATCGACCGCCGGCTTCGGAAGCGAGCCAGAAGCGGATGCCGTTCCCGAGACGGTGCCTTCGGCGGCAAGACCCGGGACGAAGCTGTTGGCGAGGCCTGCAGGCAGGTTGGCAAGATCGGCCTTGACGTCAAGGTTTCGAACCGACGTGCCTGAAATCGCAACGTTGCCGGCGGCCTTCAGCGAGAGACCGCCCTGGCCGCCGAGATTGGCATCGAAATCGAGCCGGTTGTCGGCAAAGCGTCCGGATGCGGCAAGCGCCAGGCCCGAGAGATGAGCGCTTCTGGTCTGGCTGGTCGCAGCATCCGTCCAGTCGAGCTTGAAGTCGGCTTTCGGTGCGGCGGGTGTTCCGGCGGCGGACACAGTGCCGGATATCGTGCCGCCGGCGGCCAGATCGGGAACGAAGGCATTTGCGAGACTTGCTGGAAGCTTGGCGATCTCGGCATCGACCTTGATGCTATCGATTGCCGTACCGGCCAATGCGACATTGCCAATGGCCTTCAGCGAGAGGTCTTTGTCGCCGTTGACTACCGCGTTGAAATCAAGCTTGTTTTCGGCAAATTTACCCGACGCGGTCACGCCGAGCGCGGTAAGGCCGGCACGTTTCGTGTGGCTCGTCGCAGCATCTTTCCAATTGAGATCGAAATCGGCGGCGGGGGCGGAAAGCGACCCGGCGGCCGAGATCTTTCCGGAGATCGCGCCTTCGGCGGCGAGATCGGCGACGAAGCTGTTTGCAATGTTTGCCGGGATGTTTGCCAGCGTCGCATCGACCTTGACGTTGCCGATTGTCGTGCCCGTGATGGCGACATTGCCGTTTGCTGTCAGCGAGAGGCTGTTGGCGCCGACGATCCCCGTGTCGAAATCGAGCTTGTTATCCGCAAGTTTTCCTGATGCAGTCACGCCGAGCGCGGCAAGGCCGGCACGTTTCGTGTGGCTCGTCGCAGCATCTTTCCAATTGAGATCGAAATCGGCAGTGGGTGCGGAAAGCGACCCGGCGGCCGAGATCTTTCCGGAGATCGCGCCTTCGGCGGCGAGATCGGCGACGAAGCTGTTTGCGATATTTGCCGGAACATTCGCCAGTGCGGCGTCGACCGTGACGTTGCCGAGCGTCGTGCCCGTGATGGCGACATTGCCGTTTGCTATCAGCGAGAGGTTGTTGGCGCCGCCGATCACCGTGTCGAAATCGAGCTTGTTGTCGGCGAATTTGCCGGATGCCTTGAGGCCAAGATCCGCAAGGCCGGCACGCTTCGTCTGGCTCGTCGCCGCACTTTTCCAGTCGAGATCGAAATTTGCGGTGGGATTGGCGAGGGAGCCGGAGGCCGCCAGTTTTCCCGTAATCGTGCCTTCGGCGGCAAGATCGGGAACGAAACCGTTGGCGATGCGGGCAGGCAGATTGAGGATATCGGCGTGGACATCAAGCACCGGCGCCTTCGGGTCGGCGAGCGCGACATTGCCGGCGGCTTTCAGCGACAGACCGTCATTGCTGCCGACCGTCGTGTCGAAATCGAGCTTGTTGTCGGCGAATTTGCCGCCGGCGGTGATGCCGAGCGGTGCCAGACCCGCCCCCTTCGTCTGGCCCGTCGTCGCATCTTTCCAGTCGAGCTTGAAGTCGGCGACGGGTGCTGCCGGCGTTCCGGTCACGGCAATGGTTCCGGAGATCGTGCCGCCGGCTGACAGGTTCGGCACGAAACCGTTGGCAAGCGCTGCCGGCAGCTCGCGGATGTCTGCATCGATCTTCAGCGTTTCGCCGGCGGAACCGGTGACGGTCACCGAACCGGTGCCGGTCTTCAGCGTCAGTCCGTTCATGCTGGCGGCACCGCCGCCGATGGCGACCTGCGTCGGTGCGGCAAGCTCGATCGGGATATTGCGGGGGCTTGCCGAGAAGCGATCAAGGTTCAGGTGCATCGTGCCGCCGGCCGCTTCGATATTGCCGGCGGCCAGCACGGGATTGCCGTCATAGGCAGCATCGAGATCGAAATCGGTATGGTCTTGCTGCTTGGTAAAATCGAGCGAAAGGCCAGCGAGCCTGTTCGTTCCGGCACTCACCTCCTCGGCCTTGACCGTGCCGTTTGCCGCAAGGGCTTTGAGATCGCTGACCGTGACATCGATATCCGGCTTAACGATAACAAGCGTATCACGGCGGATCGAGGCGCCGGTCGCAAGCAGCTTGAGCGCAATCCTGCCGCCATCGCTGCTGACGCCGAGCGACCCTTTGAGATCGCCTTCGGCCTTCTGTCCGCCGAGTGCGGCGAGCAGGCCGATATTGGGGAAATCGAAGGTCAGCGCGCCTGTCGGCTCAAGGGAGGACGAGAATTCCACATTGCCGGTCAGCCGGTTGCCACCGATGTCGGCGGTCAGCGCCGGAATGCTCGTCTTGCCGTCCTGCGAGCGGATGTCGCCGTTGATGCCGATCGGCTGGCCGTCGATCGTGCCGGTGGCGGCGATCCTGCCCTGCGGGGCCTTGGGATCGGCGAGACCCGACAGGTCGATATTGAGGTTGCCGAGCACGCGATCGGCCATTTCAAGGCTGGGCGCCTTGAGATTGGCCGTGACGGAGATTGCCGGGAGCTCACCTCCCACTCTCAACGCATAACCCGCCCCGCCGCTGGCCCCGGGGATGAGCTTGCCGATGTCAGGCAACCGGCCGGAGAGATCTGCGTTCAAGATCCCGCCGTCGAGTGCGACGTTGCCGGCGGCTTCGAGCGTGCCGGACTTCAGGACGAGGTTGGACAGCGCGAATTTCGACGGGATGGTGCCGACCACCTGGCTCTCGAGCGAGATCGGCGCGTCGAACCTGTCTGTTGCCGCAGCCGGCAGGGCTGCCGGGTTGATGGTGAGCTTGAGGTTGCCGGTCAGCGCTTGGTCTGTCAGCCGATAGGAGCCGTTGAGGCCGCCGTTGATATTGGCGCTTTCGACGGTGGTGCCGTTGAAGCCGATGCCGGAGGGCGAGATCTGCAAGGGCGAAGCGATCGTGACCGGGCCTTGGACTGCGCGATTGAGGTTCGGGTCGGAGAAGGTCGCGTCGCCGGCAACGAGGCGCAGCTGGACGCTGCCGGAACGGGCGGCGAGATTGAAGGCGTCGCTCTTTGCGGTCAGCTTGATATTGCCGATATTGGTCTGCGGCAGGGTTGCGGTGTCGAGCGAGCCGCTGACGTTCAGTCGGGCGGCTTGCGCATCGCCTGTGAGCGCCAGGTTGAGGCCTGATATAAGGAAGCGCGCTTCGCCTTCGGCGAGTGGCCAGCGGAAATCGACAGGCCCCGACGTGCCGAGCAGATTGGCGTTCAGGCTGTTGTTGCCGGCCGGATCGAGGGTGCCCGAGGCGGCGATCACCACGCTGCCGGTGGCGATATTGCCGGTCTGGATATCGATCTTGCCGTGATTGTCGAAGGTGGTGGCAAGATCGATATTGGTCTGGCCGGCAAAAAGCGGCCGGAATGCCGATGGAAGCAGCGAGCTCAGGTCACCGCCGCCTTTGAGATCGAGGTGGTGCAGCCCGTCTTCCGTAATCTGATGCCGGGCTTCGATTGCGGCGCGCGGCTGCCCGTCGAGGGCAGCCTGCAATTTGCCTTTCCAATCGGATATCGGCCCCTGGCCATCGAGATCGATGTTGACGGCCGGGCTGTCCGGGAGGCCGAGAAAGCCCGCCAGCAGTCCGCCCTTCGGCTCGGAAAGCTGTGCCTTCAGCCGCAGCCGGTTTTCGGCTGGCGCAAAAGCGATGTCGGCGGCAAGCCGCGCATCCGGAACCGCGTGACGGCTGACATTGACGACGGCCTCGCCGCCATCGCCGTTCGCCGAAAGGCTGCCTTCGGCGGCGAGCGCAAAGGCGCGACCGGCAAGCGGTGCGGCAAGTTTGATATCGGGCAGCGCGATGCGGTCTACATCGACTTTGATCGGAAGGCTGAATCCGCCGGAATTTTCAGCTTGGGGCCGCGAGGGCAGGGTGCGTACCGGCTTGCGCAGCACGTTGATCGCTTCGATCTCGAAGCGTTTGGCATGGAAGGTTCCGGTCAGCAGCGCAAGCGGATTCCAGTCGATCGCGACGCCATGAATTTCCGCAAAGACGCCCCTGGTGTCGGAGATGGAGATCTGGGCGGCGCGAAGCCCGCCGGTCAAAAGGCCTTGCGGTTCGCGAACCTCGATCGTCATGTCGCGATTGGACAGCGTGGAGGCTATCCTTTCGGTGACGATGCGGGCGCCAAAACTGGTGAAGCCGAAGATCGCCAGTGCTACGACCGCGAGAATCAACGTGGCGCCGACGACATAGCCGGTGAGCCGTACGATCCAGTTGACGATTTTTGTCAGCGTTTGCATCGGCGCGGACACTACCCCGTTTTCATGACGGCTCACAGATCGGAAAACACGAGCAGAATCGGCAATCCTAGAAGGATTGGCCGATGCCGGCGTAGATTCCATAATCTGTGCCATCTTCGTACTTGTTCAGCGGCATGGCAAAATCAAGCCGCAGCGGGCCGAAAGGCGTTGCATATCGTATTCCGGCGCCGGCGCCGGCGCGGATATCGGAAAAACCCGGAAAGGTGCTGTCCGATACGGTGCCGACATCGATGAAGGGCACGATGCCGATCGTATCGGTGATCTTGATGCGGGCCTCCAGCGAACCGGTCACATAGGAGCGGCCGCCGGTGGGGTCTCCGTTGTCGTTATAGGGCGAGATTTCCTGATAGCTATATCCGCGCACGGAGCCGCCGCCGCCGGCAAAGAAGCGCTGGGTGGCGGGGATATCCCCAATGCTATCGCCGCCGATCAGGACGCCGGCTGCAACCTTGCCGGCAAGCACCACACCGTCTTCCTGGCCGAACGGCAGGTAGCCGGAGATCGAGCCCTCGAATGCCGCATAGGGCGTGGCGTTGAAAATTTCGTAGCCAGGCTTTGCCGAGAGCGTCGCGCGGTAGCCCTCCGTCGGATTGAACTTGTCGTCGCGTGCGTCGCGATCATATTGGATCGGCAACGTGAAAGTCAGATAGTCGTTCGTGCCGAAGGCGTCGTCATCGCGCTCCCAGCTGACCTCGCCGCTCGCTGAGACGGTGTCCTGATCGGTCAGTTCGTAGGAAAGGCCGAGCGAGGCGGTGACGAGCGTCGCGTTATAGGCATCCGGATTTTCGGTCTTGGCGACGATGCCGGCCTTCAGGGTGGCGGCGGGGAAGAAGGCGCCGGGCTTGGTGAAGAGAATGCCGGCGGAATAGTCGAGGCTGCCGACATCCGTCGTTTCGCCAAGCCTGGAGACCGCTCCCTCGATCCTCAGCGTTTCGGCTTCGCCAAAAAGATTGCGGTGGCCCCAATAGCCCTGGACACCGAAGCCGTCGGTGGTGGAATATTGCGCGCCGACGCCGAAGTAGCGCCTCTTGCCTTCGGAAACCTCGATCGTCATCGGCAGCGTGCCATCGGATGCCAGCGCATCGCCTTCGTGGATGGTGACACTCGAAAAGACGCCGAGGGCGCGAAGGCGCTCGCCGGCCTTCTTCAGCGTTTCCGGGGAATAGGCCTCGCCCTTGTTCAGCCGGGAATAACGCTGGATGAAAGCCGGCTTGACGGTCTTTTCGCCGGTGACGCCGACATCGCCGATCGGGGCGACGGGACCGCCCTCGGCAGCAAGGACGATATCGACGGTATCGCTGTTGTGATCGGCAACGACCTTGCGTTCGGTCAACTTCGCGAAGGGCCGGCCCTCGCTCTTCAATTGTTCGACTATTCTGTCGCCGGCCTTGATGATGGCGAGCGAGCCGGCCTCAGCGCCCGGGGCGAGATCGTAATCGGCGGGATTATGGTTTGCGGCATCGCCGCCGAACTGGACCTCCCTGACCTTGAAAACAGGGCCGGGAGCAATGTCGACGGTGACGGGGATCGGCCCTGACCGGTCGAATGTCGGATTGGGTGGCAGGTCGTCGATATTCTTGCCGTCGATGGTGATCGTCACCAGGCCGCCATAACGGGCCTTTTCATACAGAGTGGCGATCAGCCGCTCACGGTCGTCGCGCGCCTTGACGACGATGCCGAGATCGCCGGAAACCGGCAGCTTCTGGTCGCTGACGAGACGGGAACTGTTTTCCAGCGCTTCTTTGAGGTCGGGATCGGCGGTATCGGCTTTGAGGTCGACCTGATAGCGCACCGGATCGGGCACCTGTTCGCCTTCGTCTTCCTCTTTGCCGAAAATGGTGATGCCGAAAAGCTTGAAGGCGTAAGCGTCGCCGATCAGGACCGGTGAGAACGCAGCTGCCGCTGCGACCACCATCATGGTGCCTGTTCGCCGATACGCAGTACCTGTTTTCGGACCTGTCCCTCTAATCCGCATCCGCCGCTTTTGGTTACGCCTACTATGAAGCTTCGTTGCCCAGCCGTGAACAGCTTAGCGACAAAATCGCGCGGGGTGTACCATTTTAAATTGCCAACGCACTAATTTAGCACAAAAAATCCCGGAACTGTGTCCGGGATTTCCTGAATCTGCCGGTTCCTGAACGTTCTCAGCGCGGGCAGGTATCGATGTAGCGGCGGCCGTAACGATCGCGATAGTAGCACTGGCCGGGCTGTTCGGCGACGCTGCCGATGAGGGCGCCGGACACGCCGCCGATAGCGGCGCCGACTGCCGCGCCACGGACGTTGCCGGTGACTGCGCCGCCGATGACGGCACCTGATGCAGCGCCGATGCCGGCGCCCTGCTGCGTCGGTGTGCAGCTTGCGATCGACAGGCCGATCAATGCGAGTATGACAACTTTCTTCATTTTTTCTCTCCGAGGTTGTTGCCCAACGGGCAAAGGCCGTCCCTTTTTGTTTTTTGTCAGGCTAGACCGAAAACTATGTCGGAAGAAAGGGTTGTCCACCGCTGCGCTGATTTTTTTCGATACAGGATGTTGTCGCCAGCTTCGCGGTTTCGCGAATTTCCATTATGCTTGCCACATCAATTTCGTTGATCGCGGCTCGCATATTCTTTATCTGGAATCATTCAAAACTCTGCGCATTTTGCCGCAGTTGATGTTAAAGCAAAGTGCAAGGGTTGACGCGCGGACGTCCGGTCATCAAGAACATCCGCGCGATACTGGAGCATATGATGGATTTCGAAGCGTTTTTCAAAAACGAGCTGGACGGGCTTCATACCGAGGGCCGTTACCGCGTTTTTGCCGATCTCGAGCGTCACCGCGGCAATTTTCCC